>NZ_JAGEMH010000029.1:0-23300 GCF_040148795.1 Sagittula sp. NFXS13 | reverse complement strand
ACTCGGCAACGATCCCTGACGACCAAGAGGGGTACGACCCATCCCCCGCCACCACGCCGATTTGCGCGATCTGCGTAGTGGCTCCCATCATGCAACGAGAGCTGGTAAATCCATAAGACAAGAGGGGCCAGCCCTTGATCTGGAAGATCCGCTGCACGGTGTTCTTGTTGAACCCCAAGAGCCAAGCCACGGTCCGATAACCAAAGGACGGCTCTTCCTCGATCAGCTTCTTGATCGGCTCGCAAAAGCGGGCCTCGACTTTAGGCGCAGCCTTCACCGGCTTGTAGTAGACCGTCCGCCTCGGGATGCCGAACCAGGCACACAGCTTGGCGACCGACACAACGGCGCCCTCGGCAATGAGGCCCTGCTGGATGCGACGGATCAATTCCCGTCCTGCGCATCCAGCAGGGCCTGCAGCTTTTTTCGCGCCCGGAGCTCCAGCATCACCTCTCCATAGGCTTCCTGCAGGTGCCGGAGCTGCTTCTCGTATTGCTCGCGGATGTCGAGCGGGTTGGCGCGCAGCGAGTTCTCCATGCCGCGCTTGGCATCCTCAACCCAGCCCTCGATCTCGGAGGGCGTCAGGTCGAAGGACCGGCTTGCCTCGGACACGGTCGTCTTGCCTTGGATGATCTCGATGACGAGCGCTGTCTTACGCTTCGCCGTCCACCGTTTGATGCTGTCGTCCATCATCTTCCTCATGGCTACGTTCTCCTTTGTAGCATGAGCAGGTTTTCAGTGGGTCGATACACGTCTGAGCCGGTTATTTTTGGTCTCCAACTCCTTAAGCCGCTTGAGCTGATCGCGGCTCATCCCGCCATATTGCTTGCGCCATCGATAGTAAGTCTGAACCGTCACACCGACCTGCCGCACAGCCTCCTGAACCGAACTGTCTTGTCCTTGCAGCACCTCAACTTGTCGCAGTTTCAGCACGATATCCTCGGGCTTCTCTCGTTTGCCAGCCATCTCGTCGTTCTTCTGAAAACGGGATAATTATATTCCAAAAGGTGGACCACTTCAGTGGGGGCACTCCACCTGCTTCGCCCTCAAAGGCTGCGCGGACCGGTTGGTTGCAATCCGAGAGTGTGGTGATCAATCTGTTGAAGTAGTCGCACTGGTTCAGAACGTTCAGATGGCGGCAGCGTTTTTTACCCGGAACCGAGAGCAAAATTTTATGGCGGACTTTTGCGATGTCTATCGCCACCAAAGCAGGCTCGGCCTGTGTAACAATGGTATCGGTCATAGTCGGTCTCCCCTTGATCTGATCCCCGGCTTCTGGACCGTTTGCAGTTGGAGTTTTCCGCTACGTTTTCCGGCTGGGAGAGGAGCGGAATCACATGAAGGCATCATGGTTTTCGGACGCGCAAAAGGCGTTCATCATCAAGCAGGGCGAGGAAGGCGCGCTGGTCGCTGAGATATGCCGTAAGGCAAGCATCAGCCAGGCGACCTATTTCAACTGGAAGAAGAATTATGTGGCTTGCTGCCGACCGATATGAAGCGGCTGAAGCAGCTCGAGGGTGAGAACAGTCGGTTGAAGAAGATCGTGGCAGACCTGACGCTGGACCACGAGATGTTGCAGGATGTCATCCGGCGCAAGATCTGAGGCTTGGTCGGGTGCGCGAGCTTGTTCGCGGGATGTGCAGCGATTGGGCGGTCTCGATCCGGACGGCGTGTGACCCCATCAGATTTGACCGGTCAACGTTCCACTACAAATCCCGCCGTGCCGACCAGGCTGCCGTGGAGAAGCGGGTCAGGGAGATCTGCGAAACACTGGTTCGTTACGGCTATCGCCGGGTTCGCGTGCTTCTGGACCGTGAGGGCTGGGGCATAAAAGTCAAGAAATTACATAGCATTTACAGGTGGTTGTACGTGCAACTAGGGAACGAGACGCCGAAACGGCGGCGGGTAAAGGCGAAGCTTCGCGACGACCGCGCCGACGCCGTTGGGCCGAACGATGTCTGGGCAATGGATTTTGTCCATGACCAGCTGGCAACGGGCAAGAAACTTCGGATTCTGACGGTCGTGGACACGTTGCCCCGCTACGTTCCGGTGCTCGACACACGATACAGCTATCGGGGGGTGGAAACGTGGTCACCACGCTGGACCGAGTATGCTGAAGATCGGGCTACCCCGAGACGATCCGGGTCGAGCGGGGCAGCGAGTTCATCTCCTGCCACATGGACCTCTGGGCCTATCAACGCGGCGTCACGCTCGACTTCTCACTACCAGGCAAGCAAACAGACAATACCTTCATCGAAGCGTTTAATGGTAGGTTCAGGACCGAATGTCTGAACGCGCACTGGTTCTTTACGCTTGAAGATGCGGCCGAAAAAGTTGGAGGCTTGGCGTAGATACTTTAAGGAGGAACGGCCGCACAGTGCGATCGGCAACAAAGCCCCGATCACGCTGACGAAATCGGGGGGGGGGGGGGCCATCACTAGCCTGTCACCCTGATCGAGGCGGAAAACTCTCGCCAAGGGCGGTCCGGCCTTGGGAAGCAGAGCAAAGTTGGGTCGGCCTCTAATCGACGGTGGAGGAAAAATCCTGTGGCAGGTCAGCTGCCATCACGCGAATGTCGGCGGAATGATCTTGGATAATTAGACTATGGGCGTTGACAATCATGTCCCATAACAGCAAATCACGCTCAAAATTTCCCGGTTTTTTAGGAGATTTCAAATGAATATTACGATGTTCTGCCCAACTATGTGGGCGTGGTGTCAAGTGCATGCCTTTCGGACTTTGGAGACTAAGTTGTCTGCGTTGACAAGAAACCCTGCAAGATCAAAACACTTATGAGCTATCAAGTTCCTATCTATGAGCCAGGGTTAGACGTACCGATGCATAGGAATGTAGAGGCCGAACTCTTGTCCTGCGCCCTCGATCTCGGTGTTGCAATTGAGGATGCAGACGGGGCATTAATCTCTGCAGGCACTCCAACTCGGCTTAGTAATGGCCACACCGATCTAACCCGCGTCATGACTGCCGCGGGGGAAACCTCAGAGGTTGCGTTGGATTATCTGGCAGTGATCACAAAATCGTTCGTGCCGCTGGACTTAGATGTAGTTTCTAACCCGGAATTCCTGCGCGAAGGCTCTGCTATCGATGATTCCGTGAAATTTGACCGCGTCGTAACGAAGCGCGCTGAACAAGTTATGCCTATTATCTACCGCCCTTCTACCTGTAAGATTTTCTGATCATCATGACCTATTTCGAGTCCGCAAAAGTGATCGAATTCGCGACAGACGCCCTCCTTTTCACCAAGGTCATCTCCTTCATCAACAAGATCGCTGCCCCGTGCGGGAAAGTCGGCGCAGATGTAGAGCGCGTCTCTAACGGTATGGGGCCGGATGGGCGCATTGCCTCCGGAATAGATCCCTGCATGGCCAACCTACGCACTATTTACACTGCCGAAGCTACTCAGGCCGCAGGCTCCTAGGTTAATGACAGCATTGGCCATCGGAGCTTCTGATCTGTTCCGTTGGCTGGCAGTCGTGAGCACAAATCCCCCCGCCATAGAAATCGGATTACAAAGACCCGGGATGAATGTTACTACATCCCGTGACGAGTGGATCCGGTCTCGAGAGGAGACCTATTTTGAACAGAGCCCCCCAAGACAATTTCGGATCGGTCGAACGACACGACCAGCCAAAGAACTTTGGTCCGAAGACTGACGCCTCCAATGACACTATCGATCTTCTGAATGTAGCCCGCATCCTGTGGCACCGCAGGATGATGATTTTGCTGTTCATGCTAGTTTCGGCGGTGCTGGCAGGTTTCTACGCCTTCCGGATCGCTACGCCAGAATATCGGGCTACGACCCAGATGGCGCTCCAGATCGGTAATCAGCAAGTCGTAAATTTCGACAGCATCATGTCTGGGGCTTCCACAGACGAAGCCGCCATCAATACCGAACTGGCGATCATCAAGTCGCGGCCTCTGATCGAACAGATGATCATGGATCTTGATCTGGTATCAGATCCGGAGTTTAATCCGTTTCTAGGAGAGCAAGGCCTTATGACCAAGGCCAAGTGGCTGGTGCGAAGCCTATACGGTGTTTCCAACCAAGAGGTCTCAGTCCAGTCCGAAGATGAGGTCATCTTTGCGGTTACGGAAGCCTTGGATAGTTCCATCGTGGCTTCGTCCAACCGCAATACCTATATCCTTAGGATTACGGTCACGACCGGAGACGCGGAGAAATCTGCAAACATCGCCAACAAGTTAGCAGAATTGTATCTCGAAGATCAGGTGCAGAACAAGTTTGCCGCAACTGAATATGCGGTAGATTTCCTTTCGAAGCGTGTCCAAGAACTCGAAATGGAGCTCAAGGCCAAAGAAGACTCAATCGAGGCTGTGCGCGCCGAGACTGAACTGATCAGTCAGGAAGCTCTCGAAGTCCTCCGCGTTCGGGCAAAGGATCTTCGGTCACGTTCACTGAATGTTACATCCAGCATAACGCAGCAGCAGGCTGCCTTGGCCAGCTTGGAAGAGGTTAGTGATCGTAGGGCCTTGGCCACAGGGCTCGGTGACGCCACCCTGAGGAATCTCTTGCCGGCTGTTCAAGCGGGGGAAACCGATGCCGAGGCCATGTTCGACACTCGAGTCGCAACGCTGATAAAACAACGTCAGAACGAGATAGACCAAAATTTGGAACAGAAGGCATCCTTGGATGCTGCGCTGCAGGATCTGGAAAATGAGATCGAGCGACAGAATTCGGACCTTCTGGAATTGACGCAGCTGGGCCGGGAGGCAGATGCCACACGCGTTCTCTACGAGACCTTCTTGGCAAGATTGAAGGAAACCTCAGTCCAGATCGGGTTGCAGCAAGCGGACAGCCGTATTCTTGCGTCGGCGACACGGGGACAGCTCATCGCGCCTCGCAAGAGCATCATCATCATCATTGGCCTTATGCTGGGTTGTATTGTCGGTATCGTGATCGTGCTATTGCAGCCGATGTTGCATCAGGGATTTCGTCTGGCGCGAGATCTCGAACAGGCTACGGGAACCATGGTTTTCGCCCAAATTCCAAAGATTTCCGGTCGTTCCCGGACGGATATCGTCAGGTACCTCATCGCCAACCCGACCTCCGCGGCGGCAGAAGCGATCAGAAACCTACGTACATCCATCTTGATGTCGAACTTGGACAAGTCGCCGCAGCTCATCATTTCGACATCTTCGCGTCCCGGTGAAGGCAAGACCACCCATGCGGTTGCCCTGGCGAACAACTTTGCAGACTTGGGAAAACGGGTGTTGCTCGTCGAAGGTGACCTGCGCCGCCAGACGCTGGGCGATTATTTCGAGACCGAGCATACCGACGGGCTGGTAGCAGCCCTGATCGATGAGAAGCCCCTCGAGGAAGTGATCACGCGCGATCCCAACTTTGGTTTCGACCTGCTTATGGGTGGGCGTCTGCGGGCCAACGCAGCTGATATATTTGCATCTGAACGGTTTGGGCAATTTATAACGGTTCTTCGCGATGCCTATGACTTCATCATTATTGATACGCCGCCTGTTTTGGTGGTACCGGATGCGCGGATCATTGCGGCCCATGCCGATGCTGTCATCTATACAGTCCAGTGGGACGCTACGATGAAGAGCCAGATTCTAGAGGGACAGAAAGAGTTCGCTTCGATTGGGGTGAGCATCACCGGTTTCGTTCTGTCGCAGATCGATCCCAAGGGTATGCAGCGATATGGCTACGGCGGCCAATATGGCGCTTATTCGCAATATGGTCAGGGATATTATAACAACTGACACTGACAAGCTTGTTGCAGGCAGCGTACGGCGCTGTCTTCTTTGATTAACCTCTTCGAAGGACAGTCTCGGCATTCGCCGGGCACTGTCCGTGCGTGTCGTTCTCTCGCACCATTTAGGCTTCGGAGTATTGCATGCGCAGTGGCCCTTTCAGAGACTGAAAAATGCAAGAGGTCACAAGATGGGAATACTCTATTACGACGGTGCGGGCACTCCATTGGATGGCGAAGGAAACCAAGTCCCATTCGCAAGAAACGTCAATCGGGCCTTGGACGCCTTGGGCAACCCGGTACCTCATGCGAAGCGCTACGTTTATATCCATGAAACAGAGACCCTTGCAGCGCTATTCGAGGATTCGGACCTGACGCTGACCGTTGCGAATCCAATGAGTTCCGACAGTGAGGGGAATTTCTCGCCCTGTAGTGTTATTGAGGGGATTTATACCGTCGTAATTACCGATGAGATTGACAATGTGCTGACCCGGATCGAAAGCGTCGCAATCAAGGGAGGAGCAGATGTCGGTGCTGCCCGTGGATTCCGCCAGCTCAGTAATCTTCTGAGCAATGAAACGCTGTCCTATTCCACGTCCTATTGGCGTGATCGGGCTGTGGAAAACGAGATTTTAGATATCGCTGAAACTGGGCAGCGTTATTCGATTGCAAGTGCAGATTCGACGACGTTTGACTACCAGACTGCTGGCGGCGTAAAGCTGATCGACCTCAGTCGCCGCAGCGAACGCTCTGCCGCCGCCGCTGCCAGCAATCCTGATGGCACGATTGTCGTAATGGACGGGCTGAGCTATGCTGTCGACCATGCGGCCATCGGTTCAGAAAGCGCGACGGGTGACCTTGGCATCGACGGGTTGCGGCCCTTTGGACGTGTCCGACCTGCCCATTACGGCGACGAACTGCACCGAGCTATCGCCAACTCAACCTCCGGCGAGATCCATCTGCCGGTCGAAACCATTACGGTCGACCATCTGCATTTGAGGGAAAATGTTAGCATCTTGGGTCAAGGGCGGAAGCGGACCATCATCAAGGTGACAGGATACACGAATTATGACGGCCTGAACGCATGTATTGTGGCGTCGGGTGATGACGACAGCGGACTTACTTCGCAGATGCGGATCAACGGAGTCGAGATTGATGCCACAGCGGTCACTACCCCCGGCGTCAATGGCCTGCTCGTTATGCGCAAGCTATCGATGAACGAGGTCCACGTCCACCATGCTACAAGTCATGGTATCGTCCTACGCTCGGGCTTGCCGAACCAGCAGGCCGTTTATTTCGCCGACTTCCAGAACGTTTGGGCAAAGAGCAATGGCGGCTCCGGGATGCGAATTACTGACAATTCAAACGCCAATAAGTTCGAGCTTTGTCAGTTCGATTCGAACGGTGAGCACGGGGTGCATCAATTGCTTGTCGGCAAGTCAGGGGTGAACCAAGCTGTCTACAACAATCTTTTTGTCTGCGGCCAAGCCAGCTATAACCAGATGAATGGTATCTACGTCCAGAACGGTGCGAACATGCAGCTGTTTGGCACCTATATGGAGTACAATTCGCAAATCGACGGCGGAAACCCAAAAGTCGGTGCCTTCAAGAACCTCAATCTGGGCCCGACGGCCAGCCGCATCTATGCCGTTCTAGGCGAGCAGGGAACAGATACGGACCTAGAGCAAGGAATCGGGATGAATAGCCAATTACACAACTTTGTGTCGGTTGGCGGTCATCAGTTGACGCCGAACAACGACCTGTCTTTGGGCTACGTGAATTCCGGTAGTGGTCGTAAGATCAAGATGAACGGTTTCGGCGGTTGCGAGCATGCGCTCGAATTTCACGAGGGCACGGCAGGGGCCACCGCACGCCTACGCTACAATGGGGCACCTTCATCACCTGGAAACGAGGTCCGTATGGAGGTCACAGCCGACAATGGCAACACTTGGAAGACGCTATGGCATGGGCGAAACGACGGCAAGCTGTCTGTCTATGGCGAAGCCCCAGTCGATCAGGGCAGCCTGCTTAACGCGGCAACGGACCTGAATTCGGCGATCGCTCTGGTCAACAACTTGAGGACAGTGATCCGAAACTACGGGATCGCAAGATAGCATCTTCCGTGCAAGCCTTCTGGACCTGTCCCGGATTTGTGCCGCTCTTTTGACCACGTATCGTGTCGCAGAGGAGAACACAGATGGCCTAACGACCAACCGAGGAATTTCGTATAGAAGCGGCGCGCGTAGCTTTGACCAGCGGGCTACCGCGCAAGCAAGTGGCCACAGGTTTTGGGATTGGCTAATCAACGCTGAACCGCTGGATCGGGCTGGATCGTCGCAACCCTGAGAAACCGACGATCCAGTCCGATCTCGCACGAGAGATCGCGGAGTTGCAGAAAGAGAACCGTAATCGCCGTCTCGACCCCACGTTGCTGCTGATGGCTTTGGCTGCGAGGTGATCTCCATCTCATGATGGGGAGTGCGTTTCGCAATGTGCGCTACAAATTCGTTTCTCAAATCACTTGGCGTCGAGACCTATCCGTCGGGCCACCGTCGGTGGCCGGATGAGGCAAAGGCCTTGGCCGTCTTGATGTCTCTGGAAGCCGGTGCGACTGTAAATGCCGTGGCGGAGCGGTTTGGCATTCTGCCCCAATCAACTCTCGGCATGGCGACGTGAAGCTAAAAAGGGCAAGCTTATGCTGCCTGCAGCCGCAATCGAGGAACCTGTCTTTGCGCCGCTCGTTGGCCAGCTCCCGCAACCGCCCGCGCAGCACAGTGTCCGGCTCACAGCTCGCGCCGCGTAGCGGACCATCTTGCGATCCGCACCGGCAATCCGGCACGCCGCCGCTCCGAGAGCCCGAACCGGGCCTTCAGATGCGCGACCGCCTCGCGCTTCACGGCAGGCGTCACCACTTTTTTGAAATCAGTTCCTTCATCGCTGCGAGATCGAGCATTTGCTCGGCCAGCAACTTCCTCAGCCTGGCGCTCTCATCCTCGAGCGTCTTCAGCCGCTTCGCCTCCGACACCGTCATTCCGCCGAATTTGGCTTTCCAATTATAAAGGGTGCCTTCCGACATACCGTGTTGGCGGCACAGGTCCGCGCACTTCGCGCCTGCCTCGTGCTTGGCCAGGATGCCCCCTCTTGTCTTATGGATTTACCAGCTCTCGTTGCATGATGGGAGCCACTACGCAGATCGCGCAAGTCGGCGTGGCGGCGGGGGATGGATCGTACCCCTCTTGGTCATCAGGGATCGTTGCCGAGTATGATCGCCCCCGCGGTTTTTTCGAACCTGAACGGATACCTGGGTTGCGGGCCCGCATGACAAGACGAGGTGGGAGATCCATTATGCAGCATACAATCGGCGTCGACGTTTCCAAGGCCATGCTTGATGCGATTGCTCATTGAGAGGCGAACACCTGCAATTTCCGAATGGTGCCCCGGGATTGGCCGCTCTTGTGCGATGGGCGTCCCGTGTCGCGGCGGTCATCGTGTTTGAAGCGTCTTGCGCATACCACCGGGATCTCGAGCTTATGTTGTCACGCCGTGGATTGACCTTTGCAAAGGTCAATCCACGGTAGGCTCGACGGTTTGCGGAAGCAATTGGACGTGTTGCGAAGACGGACAGGCTCGACGCTGAAATGCTGGCCAGGATGGGGGCAGCCCTGCAACTGGAACCGACTGCGGTTGAACCAGAAATCGTCGTCAATCTACGCGAACTCTTGGTGTTTCGCCGTGGCCTAATCAAGGATCGGACTGCAGCGAAGACGCGGCTCAAGACAGCAAGGCAGGCAATGCTGCGGCGTCTTCTCACGCAACGGTTGGCACAGGTCGAGCGGCAGATTGCGCGTGTGGACGCCACGGTACAGGCGCTCATCGCCTCTGACGCCCGGCTGGTGGAACGCCTGAATATTCTCGTAAGCATCCCCGGCATTTCACGTATTTCGGCGACGGCCTTGCTCGCAGACATGCCAGAGCTCGGCAGCCTTTCCGGAAAGGAAGCTGCTGCTTTGGCCGGGCTGGCTCCTGTGTCGCGCCAATCCGGGCAATGGCAAGGTCAGGAACGAATACTGGGAGGTCGACGCTCTGTTCGGCAGGCACTCTTCATGCCAGCGCTCAGCGCCATCCAGCACAACAGTTCCGCCAAGGCCAAGTTTGAAGACCTCGTCAGTGCCGGGAAGCCTCGAAAAGTGGCTCTCACCGCATTCGTCAGACAAACAACGCCCCACGTTGTTTGTTTTTCCTCCTCATTGCGAAAACTCATCGTCCTCGCGAACGCACTACTGAGAGACAACCGGAAATGAGCTGCAGAACCTGCTTGATCATCACGGATACTCGGCAGCATTCTGCGAATTCGCCTGCCGGGCAGTGGATGATCTGTTCGTCCGTGAATCTCGTTCGCTTCATTGTCCGTCCTCAAGTTGGGCCGGACTCTAATCGATGGTAGAGAGAAAATCCCGTGGCAGGTCAGTCCCAGGCCGAAAGAAGCGCAAGACACCGGTCAAATACTACAAGCGGCGTAATCGCATAGAGATCATGTTCGGCAGGCTCAGGTACTGGAGGCGCGTCGCCACACGCTATGACCCCTGCCCAAAGATATTCCTCTCTGCCATCGCTCTCGCCGCTCTCGTCATTTACTGGTTATGAATCCTGCCCCTAGCGCAATGCGCATCGCATCTTTGCAGAATTCGTCCATTCTTCCATGTCCCATAGTCAGTCTCCTTTGTTGCAGTAAATGCTATCAAAGGAGCGGCATCAAACCGCGACAGGTCCAAGGGGCAATATCAATCAAGTAGACGCAGCAAATATGTCCCGTAGCTGGTTTTGTGAAACGCCTCCGCTTGAGCCATGAGTTGATCACGGTCGATCCATTCCTTGTCAAAGGCAATTTCTTCAGGACAGCCCACTTGCTGCCCTTGGCGCTCTGACAAGGTGCGCACAAAGTTACCTGCATCCAGAAGCGATGCATGTGTCCCAGTGTCGAGCCAAGCATAGCCCCGGCCCATCTGGCGCACGCTCAGCAGCCCATCCTGCAGGTAGCTTTCCAACAAACTGACAATCTCCAATTCGCCACGCCCTGAAGGCTGCACTTTTCGGGCACGTTCAGGCGCAGACCCATCAAGGAAATACAATCCCGTGACGGCATATTGCGATGGTGGCGTTTCAGGCTTTTCAATAATCTGGTGGATAGTACCGTCAGCGGCAAAATCCACCACGCCATATCGCTCGGGATCGGCCACGCGATAGCCAAAGACCGTGCCACCGGTACTCTGCGCATCTGCCGCTGCCAAATGATCGGGCAGACCATGGCCAAAGAAGATGTTGTCGCCCAACACCATAGCCGAAGGCGCGCCATTGAGGAACTCTTCAGCCAGCAGGTATGCCTGTGCCAAGCCATCAGGTGAGGGCTGATCGATATAGGTCAGGTCGAGTCCCCACTGGCTACCATCTCCGAGCGTGCGGATGAACTGCGCCTGATCCTGTGGCGTGGTAATGATACAGATCTCGCGGATACCAGACAGCATTAAAACTGATAGCGGATAGTAGATCATCGGCTTATCGTAGACGGGCAAGAGCTGCTTCGAGACGCCCATTGTAATGGGGTAGAGGCGCGTCCCTGAACCACCTGCAAGAATGATGCCCTTGCGCATACTCATCTGGAAATTCCTTTTCATCAATGCCGGAGCCGAAATTCTTTCTCAGCGCCCGTCAAGTTCGGACAGAATATCACGCAGCCCTCTTCGCCAGTCTGGGCGCGATATGCCGAAGACCGCTTCAGTCTCGCTATTATCCAGCCGCGAGTTGCCGGGGCGCCTCGCCAACGTTGGATATGCGCTCGATGGAATATTGGTGACTTCGACTTGCCTACTCATCTGCGCAAATATTTCCCTAGCGAATTCAGCCCAGCTAACATTAGGCCCCCCGGAGAAGTGGTAGGTGCCGCTCTTCTCGGGGGCTGTCTTCAGCTGCGTCACAATGGTGATGCAGGCCTCGGCAATGTCGGCGGCGCAGGTCGGGCCGCCTACCTGATCGGCCACGATAGTCAGGCGATCGCGGGTCTCCGACAAGCGCAGCATTGTTTTGACGAAGTTATTGCCGTAAGATGACACAATCCAAGATGTGCGCAGAATGGCAGTGATGCCGCCCGCCATCCGAACTCCCTTTTCTCCGACCAGCTTGGAGCGTCCGTAAGCGCCCAATGGCGCTGTTGGAGCCTCCACCGTAAAGGGCGTCTCACCACTGCCGTCAAACACGTAATCTGTCGAGATATGAAGGAAGGGGATACGCTTCTCATTGCAGGCAACGGCCATGGCGATAGGCGAAATGCCGTTGACGGTCGTCACGAGATCTTCTTCTTCTTCAGCTCTGTCAACGGCTGTATAAGCAGCCGCATTGATGACGGCCTCTGCATCGCTCTCCAGAATGATACGACCGCAGGCCTCTGCATCTTTAAGGTCAACATCATTCCGGGACAGGAAGCGCGCATTCGGCAATCGGCGCGCCAGTTCCATTGCCACCTGTCCAGTTTTTCCAAATACCAGGATCATCGTCCTTTACCCTTTACCCAAGCGCTGCCCAACACCATCTCGTTTCATGAGTTTCATCCACCAGTCACGGTTGTCGAGATACCACCGCACGGTCCGTTCGAGGCCCTCCTTGACGGTGACCGAGGGCCGCCAGCCCAGCTCATCTCGGATACGCGAGGGGTCGATAGCATAGCGCGCATCGTGGCCAGGACGGTCGGTAACGAAGGTGATCTGGTCGGCGTAGGAGCCGCCATTCACCTTGGGTTGCAGGCTGTCAAGGATGGTACAGAGTGCGCGCACCAGTTCGAGGTTGGTGCGCTCGTTCTCCCCTCCGATATTATAAGACCGTCCCGGCGCGCCCTTTTCCACTACCAGCAGCAAAGCATCGGCATGGTCCTCGACGAAGAGCCAGTCCCGAATATTCTCACCGGTCCCATAGATCGGCAATGGCTTCCCGGCCAACGCATTCAAGATGACCACGGGGATCAACTTTTCCGGGAAGTGATACGGACCATAATTGTTGGAGCAATTTGTCAGCACTACGGGCAAGCCGTAAGTTTCGTGCCAAGCTCGAACCAAGTGATCGGAACTGGCTTTTGAGGCTGAGTAGGGCGATCGCGGATCGTAGGACGTCTCCTCGGTGAATCGTACAGAGGTATCTTCGGGAAGAGAGCCGAAAACTTCGTCAGTGGAAATATGGTGGAAGCGGAAACCTTTGGGTTTGCCGGTATCGGTCCAGTACTTTCGTGCTGCCTCAAGCATGTTGAAGGTACCAGTGATATTGGTTTCGATGAAATCACCCGGGCCATCGATGGAACGATCAACGTGCGACTCTGCCGCTAGATGCATGATCACGTCGGGCTTGTGATCCGACAATATTCGATCCAGTGCCGCGCGGTCCCGGATGTCAGCCAGTTCGAAAGCGTAAAGCGGATCCTGCGCTACTTCCGCCACATTGTCGAGGCATGCAGCATATGTCAGGGCGTCTAGGTTCACCACTGCGTGGCCACGAGTCATTGCGAGGCGCACCACAGCCGACCCAATGAAGCCGGCCCCACCGGACACGAGGATCTTCATGTGGCGCGCTCTTCGGTTGCTTTATCAGGCGCGGAGTAGGTGAAGGGACTATCAACCTCCCTCAGAAAAGGTGCCGTGTCATCCTTCTCCGACAGCAACGGCGTTACACCGTCCAGCCCCCAATCGATACTGATATCAGGATCGTCGAAGCGCACCACACCATCACAATCGGGGGCGTAATAACCGGAGCACTTGTAGATAATCTCCGTGTCGGGCTCGCGGGTTATAAAACCATGCAAAAAACCGGTTGGGATCAACAACTGCTTGCCGTTCTCGAAAGAGAGCTCTTCTCCGATCCAGCGACCATAGGTTGGGCTGCCCTTGCGGATGTCTACCGCTACATCGAACAGTCTTCCCCGGCCGCAACGCACTAGCTTGGCCTGTGCGTGGGGCGGCGATTGGAAATGTAGTCCACGCACAGTGCTGGCCTGGCGGCTAAACGAGTGGTTGTCCTGTACGAAATCAAAATCAAGGCCCTGTTTGACCATGAGCGCGAGGTTCCAGCTTTCCGAGAAAAACCCACGACTGTCCCCGAAACGGCGTGGGGTCAGCACCAGAACGCCGGGGAGATCTGTTTGTTCAATCTGCAAATTCAATACCTGCCATCATCTTGAGCCATGGCGAAAAAAATCCAAAACACGCTTGAGGACAAAATACACTAATCGCTTCTTACTAAACTTTAGGTCTTTCTTAAATGCCAAACTCCGCTGGAGGCAGGACCCATTGATTTCCGTCGCTTCGCCTGTTTCACAACTCTGAAAATGGAGCGGTAACATGAGCGTCCTTTTCTGACTGACCGGCGCGCAAATGGCGCCGCTGCAACCCTTCTTTACGAAGTCGCATGGCAAGCCAAGGGTCGATGACAGACTGGGGGTTATGTGGGATTATCTTCACCAATCGCACTGGCTTGCGTTGACGAGACGCTCTTGCTGGCCTGCTGCCGCTTATCGTCCTCACAAGACCCTCTACAGCCGATGGATATGTTGGAGTAAGAAAGGCATTTTCGCGCGGATACTGGTCGGGTTGGCAGCGGAACACGGTGAAGAAAAGCCTGTGATGACCGATGCGACATATCTGAAGGCCCACCGCGCCGCGACCAGAATGGCCGCGAAAAAGGGGGCGTGGCCGCCTGATCGGACGAACCAAGGGCGGAATGCACACCAAGCTGCGAGCCACCTGTGACAGTCAAGAACGCCCGATAGACCTGTTCGTCACCGCCAGTCAGGTGAGCGACTATGTCGGCGCACGGGCGCTGCTCAGCGGCCTGCCAAACGTGAAATGGCTGCTAGGGGATCGCGGCTATGGTGCATAATGATTCAGATAATCGTTGCAAAACAGGGGGATACGCGCTTGCATCTCTAGCCGAAAGAAGCGCAAAATCCCGGTTAAATACGACAAGAGACGGTACAAGCGGCGCAATCGCATCGATATCATGTTCGGCAGGCTCAAGAATTGGCGGTGCGTCGCAACCCGCTATGACCGACGCCCGAAGGTGTTCCTCTTGGCCATCACCTTCGCTGCGCTCGTCATCTATTGGCTATGAACCCTGACCCTAAGACAAATCAGCCTACGGCAAACCCGGCGCGGTTCAATGCTGCCGGGACCAGAAATGCCGGTTGCACATTAGACTATAACATGATTGATGGCACCGTGCAAACGGCATGGGCACATACTGCAGAGAGTTTTCCTAATCCGGATTTCACTACGTTTTTGGAGCTGTTTCAGTCGTCAGGGGATGGGTAGTCACCTTTGGGGCCCCACGGCAACGGAGCGAAGCAAGCTTACGAAGGGAAACCATGAAACGCGCATTCATTACAGGCACTGCAGGATTCATCGGCTTCCACCTCGCGCAACTTTTGCTGCGCGAGGGGTGGGAAGTTCATGGCTACGACGGCCTTACCGATTACTATGATGTCGCGCTGAAGCAGTGCCGGCACGCGATTCTGGGGCAATCGCCAGAGTTCACCGCCACAGTGGGCTTGCTCGAAGACGCGGACGCACTGAATGCTGCCGTCGAAGTTGCGCAACCCGATGCCATCATCCATCTCGCAGGCCAAGCTGGCGTACGATACTCGATCAACAATCCACGCGCCTATGTCGAAGCTAACATCATCGGCACCTTCAATGTGATGGAAGCTGCCCTCGCAGTGCGTCCAAAGCATCTTCTGATGGCCTCGACCAGTTCCGTCTACGGCGCAAACACCGAAATGCCATACGCTGAAACCCAAAAGGCCGACACGCAGATGTCCTTTTATGCGGCCACCAAGAAGGCCAACGAGGTGATGGCGCATTCTTGGGCTCATATAAACGGTTTACCAATCACCATGTTCCGTTTCTTTACCGTTTACGGTCCATGGGGACGCCCTGACATGGCGTTGTTCAAGTTCGCCAAGGCAATACTCGAGGGTAGGCCGATCGATGTCTACAACGACGGCGATATGTGGCGTGACTTCACCTACGTGGAGGATTTGGTTCAAGGTATTAATCTGCTGATAGAAACAGTGCCGGGTGGGTCCGAAACCGGGGTCGACGGAGACAGCCTGTCACCCGTCGCCCCTTGGCGGGTGGTCAACATCGGTAATTCCGAAAAGGTCCGCCTCGAGGTGTTCATCGACGCCATCGAACTGGCGACAGGTCGGACGGCGCAGCGCAATTATATGGATATGCAGCTTGGCGACGTTCCAGCCACTTGGGCCAATGCAGATCTTCTGCATCGCCTAACAGGCTATCAGCCCGAAACCAACATACGCGAAGGTGTCGCACGGTTCGTCGAATGGTATCGGACACACTACAAGGTCATTGCCTAATGTTGGCAAGACTCAAGCGGTCCCGGCGCGGCATCATGGTGCTCAGCCTGAAAGGCTGTGAAGCCTTAGCCGGAGCGGCCATGACAATACTTTTGGCGCGCATTATGGGGCCATCCCAGTTCGGTTTCTTTGCTTTTGGCCTTGCCACGACGACGCTGCTTGCCATCCCCATTAAGAACGGCGCTTCTACGCTCATTACCAAACATGTGGCCATTGCCCATGAGGCAGCCGGCCTGCACCAGGCAGGGCCGATGCTTGCCGCTGGAATCCGGCTATCGCTTCTCTATGCAGCCGCGGTGCTGGCAGGGCTTTGGGGGGCACGCGTGATCGGGATCGAAAATCCCTTTGTGGCAAGCGTGGCTCTAGTCGGGTTGGCGCTGCCTTTCATGTGCCTAACAGGCCTTTGGGAAGGCGTCCTGCGCGGTAGTTTTCAGCCCAGTGCCGCCATTATGGTCGGCACTGTTTTGGTACCTCTGATCACGATGGGGCTGGCTGCGGCTTTGGGTGATACATTGGCTAGTCAAGGCTGGCAGATTGCTGCAGGTCTTTACGTCGGAACGGTTGCTGCTGTTTGCCTGCTGGGAGCGCTTTGGGCGCGGCCCACGCTCAAGAGGTTGTTTCCAGTCTCCCCTGAAAATCGTATGAGTTCGGCGGTTTGGATTGGCCATGCTGCGCCGTTTGCCATCGTAACAGGGCTTTTGATTTTCAACCGCCAGATTGACGTGATCTTGTTGGGAACTTTGAAGAGCGAGGAAGCTGCCGGAATTTACCGCATCGCTGCGCAGGCAGCGATACTGACGACATTCGGATCGCAGGCGATAGTGCATCTGTATGCACCCTACCTCGCGACGACTACGGCCGACAGCGCGCCCAGATTACTGTCACGCTATCTCCAAAAAAGCGTTGTGTTTTCTATTGCTTTCGGGACTGCTGTTCTCCTGTTCTTGTTCCTGTTCGGGGAGCTTATCATCCGCAATCTCGCTGGGCCGGAGTATCTAGACGGTTATCCTGTAATGCTTATCCTGTGCTCGGCAAACCTGCTTTCCGCAGCGAATGGCGCGCTGGTCCAAGCGTTGTACATGCAGGGGCACCAGTCTAAAGCCGCATGGATTTACGCAATTTTTGGGGCCTACACCGTGGCTGCAAACGCGACACTCATCCCGATATTCGGAATTCTGGGTGCGGCTATAGCTAGCGCGTCTGCCATCATCTTGTGGTCTTTTGCTCTTCGCGTGCTTGCCTGTCGAACCCTGTGCTTATCTTTTTTCCGCCTCGCTCCTAAATTTTGATCGCTCCAACTATTCGAGAGTAATACAATGCGCCTCCAAAACTTCATTCCAACAGGTCATCTCTGGGACAACGCTATTTCTATTCTGAACGCGCGCAAACGCTTGGGATACTGGCCGAACCCAAAGCGGCCGCAGACCTTTAACGAATTTATTCTTGCCCAGAAATGGCAGTTCCAAGGGGATATAGAGCTTGCTCGGCGCACCACAGACAAGGCAGAGATCAAGACTTGGCTCGCAGAAAAAAAACTTGATCACTTGATTGTTCCAACCGTTGGTGTCTTTGACACCATAGAAGAGATCCGGGGTTTCTCGTTCGAGGGCACCGTGATTGCGAAGTCGACCCATGGCAGTGGCGCTGCAATTATTCGCACTGCACAGAACGGAAAGGCTTTTTCGGAAGCCGACCTGAAGCTTTTTCAAAGCTGGTTGCATGAAGATTATTATATTCGAAGCCGAGAAAATAATTACAAGGATTTGCCTCGGCGGATCATAGTTGAGCCAATGCTCAAGGGGGAGGACGGCGCCCCCCCAAAAGACTATAAGATCGCATGTATCAATGGTGAACCTTTCGTGATTCAAGTCGATATTGACCGCTTCGGAGACCATACACGACAGCTCTATACACCGGACTGGACCCTGCTTGATTTCTCGATGATGTATCCGCGTAATCCCATAAAGGCGGAGAAACCTGCCCTACTAGATGAGGCCTTGGAGACAGCGAGAAGCCTGGCTCAGGGCTTTGGTTTTTTGCGAGTGGACTTCTATTTTCTCTCCAGCGCGCTCAAACTGGGAGAACTGACCTACTTTCCTGGAAATGGAGCGGAGATCTTCGTTCCTCCCGCTGCCGATGCTGATCTCGGTGCAATCATCGCGGCAACCAAAGCGAAAAATTTGAGGCACGGCGCATGATACGAAGCTGTGCCGCAGAACCATGCTGTGAAATGAGATGATGATGTTCGGAATGTTGAACCGTTTGGTTCGAGCCCTGGGATATGCCTTAGGGACCGGGATTTTTTTTGTGCATCGGCTACGCCGAAATGTCGAGGTAGGTCGACGAGTCCGCGTTTTTGGTGTTGCCTTGATCGACATTCATTCAAAAGCGACCCTAATAATCGAGGACGACGTAAATCTGAATTCGATGGCGCGCGGCTATCATTTGGGCATGTATGGTGGGGTAAAACTAATGGCTGATCGCCCCGGTGCCACGATTTCCATCGGAAGCAACACTAGAGTACACGGAAGTTGCATCCATGCCCAAGACAGCGTGACAATCGGTCGTAATTGTCTCATAGCGGCGCAGTGCCAGATCATCGACGGACATGGACATGATATAAGTGCAGATGAGCCAGCGAACCGGATCAACACCATTGGCGAGACCGCTCCGATCCGGATTGAGGACAATGTCTGGCTGGGAACTGGGGTACTCGTAATGCCTGGCGTGACAATCGGAGAAGGTACCGTCATCGGTGCATCCAGCGTGGTGACCAGAGACATTCCGCCCGGGGTTCTCGCGGTCGGGGTTCCGGCTAAAGTCGTTCGTACGTTTTATCCATGACGACTTACCTCTTCGTCAGTTTGTTCCCCTATGCTGGTGCGATCGCAACAGCTATGGACCGTAGGGTGACGGCCATAGGTTGGTTCGTGCTCTCGCTGTTTCTCATAGTGCTCTCGCTGTTCATTGGGCTGCGGTTTGAGACTGGCAAGGACTGGCTGCAGTACAACTACATTTATGACGTTATCTCCAGCCTGCCGCTGGGCGCTGCGCTCGGCTTTACCGACATGGGGTATTCTGCGCTCAACTGGATCTGCAGCCAGATCGGCTTCGGTATCACCGGTGTATTCTTGATCTGCGCAACCGTCTTGGCAGTCGGTATCGGGATGTTCGCCGCACAGACACCCTATCCATGGCTGGCTGTGGCCGTGACAATGCCGCATATCGTGACGGTTATGGCGATGGACCACGTTCGGCAGGCCACCGCGCTGGGATTTATCCTGATCGGCCTAGCGCTGCTCGCCGAGGATAAGGTCAGGCCTTTTCTGATCTGCATCCTGATCAGTGCGCTGTTTCACCGAACAGGTATAATCTTCCTCGGTTTTGGTATCGGGCTGATCACACGCAACCGGATGCTACTTTATCCAGCATTTCTGCTGATCGCCGTTGTGATGCTGCAGTACATAATGCAATCAGACCGGATGGATATCTATACGTCGCGCTATCTAGAATCCGAGGCGGGTTCGCGCGGTGCGCTGATCCGACTGGCGCTAAATGCCGCCCCGGCCGCAGCATTCCTTTATCTAGGAACGCGTCTCGAATTGCCGGCCAGGTTCCGAAAGGTGATGACCCTGGTTGCTTGGGCGGCTATCTTGTGCGTAGTCTTGCTGCCGTTATCCCCATCCGTAGTGGTGATAGACCGCGTGGGCAAATATTTCCTGCCCATTCAGATCCTGTTCTTCCCGATGTTCATTGCACGGTTTCACGGTTTTCTTCTCCGCGCCGGAGTGACGGGTCTCATAGTTATGTATTTGGCGACCACTCAAGTTTACTGGCTCTCCAGCAGCCCGCTGGCGCGACACTACTGGGTCCCCTACAAAATGGTCGGCTTCTGATCTTTTGAAAGTCAGCGTTTTGGGCTGCGGTCCAGTGCACGGATGGCATCAAGATACTTTCCGATCACGATAGCCTCATCGAATTCACGTTCAATTTTCTGCCGCCCAGCACATCCCATTTCCCTGCGTTTCTCTGGTGAAAGGGCTATGATCTGCGCGATTTTTTCACTCAGATCTTCGGCGTCACGCAATTTGCACAGATATCCATTCAGGCCTTCGTCTACCACAGTCCGACAGCCGGGCGCATCGGTGGTGATGATCGGGCGCCCAACGGCGGAGGCCTCAAGCAAGGTCCGCGGCGTGCCTTCCGGATAAGCAGATGGTAGAACGATGCAGTCGGACTTCTCGATTTCACCGAGAACATCATCGGAATATCCCAGATACTCCACGTGTCCAGCATCAACCCAAGCATTCATCTGTTTCTGAGAGATTGCGTCTGGATTATCCATATCCATGCCACCTAGTAGGCAGAACCGAATATTTTCGCCGTGTTGCATGCGAAGAGCCCGGGCTGCCTCGACGAATTCACCGACTCCCTTGTCCCAAAGCATGCGGGCAACTAGCAGGAAGCGTAGACCATCGTGTCCGCTCGGCACGGACAATGGGCGGAACTCGAATTTTTCTAGATCAACACCCGAGCCAGGCAGAAGGTCGTGACGGTCATGGGCAACAATACCTCTTCGGGTGAAGAGTGCGCGATCATCCGGGTTCTGGAAAAAGACTAGCGCTGAGGATTTGAGGGCGGCGCGGTATAGGCGTTTGACGATGCGAGTCACTACGCCATCCGATGTGAAGACTGTTCCTAGACCGGCGATGTTGTTAATCACAGGGATGCCCAGCCTTTGAGCCGCCATGCTGCCGTAGATGTTCGGCTTGATTGTGTAGCCGAGATAAGCATGTGGCCGGATCGTCCGAAAAGCTTCTACAAACCGACGATAAAGTAGGTAATCCGACACAGGATTTTTATTCATCCTCATCGGTAAGGCGAAGTGGCCAATCCCTAGTCCTTCAAGGCGCGAAGAATATTCATCGCGCGGAGCCAGGACGACCACATCATATCCGGCGTCCTGAATGCACTTGATCAAATTGCGCCGCGCTTGCCAGACATAATGCGAGGTGTTGGAGCCAATGGCTATGATTTTTTTTGTCATCAAAAGGCCTCGATACGTCTTTAGTGAGCGATATGTTCTTGGATTAAATCTGCAGATCTGAACAAGCAGGCGCGCCCGGGCCGTGTATCAGCAGCTATCCACAATGACAACGACGCTTCCCTGCCACGCGCAAGCCTTCGGAACATGTTGGACCTGCCGCGGTTTCGTGTCGCCCCAAGTTCTCGTTTAAGCCACTTGGCGATCCTGCGTTTCCTTTGCATTGGGCTTACAGACCGGGTGCCTGACGCCAAGATCGTCTACTATATCGCGAGACGCTTGCGCAGGCGGGCAAGGTGAGGGTGCTGTTCCATCAGTTCGACGGAGATCTGGCGCGGAAAGATTATATTTTGCAGGGTGGACAGATTTTGGATGCCTCCATTGTGCCGGCGCCACGCAACCGCAATTCCGGAGATGAAAACAAGGCGATCAAGAACGGCGAAGCACACCAGCGGGCTGGGCCGGTAAGCCCGCCAATCGGTCGCAGAAGGACACTGACGCGCGCTGGAGCAAGAAGCATGGAAAATCCCACTACAGCTACAAAAACCACATGAATGTGGACCGCAAGAACAAGCTGGTTCGCCGCTATCATGTCAGCGATGCCGCCTCTCAGGCAGTGGATCATTTGCCGATGAAAGGCAATACAGGGCAAGCCGCCGACCAAACAAGGCAAGGGCAGCAACAGGACCAAGTCATCGGTGCGCGCCCGGGGCGAGCACATCTTCGACGCGAAGACCAAGGACACGGGCGGCACGCTGATATGCCCGATCGGCATGGCGTGCGCGAAGGTGAAGGTCGGCATAAAAAAACCCCACCAGCTACATCGCCTGATACCAAACCCGGCATGATCCGGGGCATCGACGTCAAGTCGAAGGCGCCGAAGCTCGCCGTGACCGGGCAAAACGATCCCTGACTAGGTTGCCAAACACTCCAGAAAGCCGCTTAATGCCAGTTTCATCCCGCCAAATTCGACCGTAGCAACGGACGTGGGCAAAATTTAAGGTGCTCTAAAAAGATGCTCAAAGTGCATCAGGCCATTCAATTAAGCGCCGCCGCGGTTGACAACCACTGAAAGTGTCCGCCAGAAGATCCAGGCTTCCATGCGGTAGTTTGTCTTAGCAATATAGATAAGGTCAGCACGGACTTTGCGCCGGGTAGCTTCAACGCCTTCAATGTAGCCTAGCTCAGTCTGCGCAAGGCCACTGATCCCGGGGCGCACCGCATGGCGCTCCCTATAGCCCGGCACCACGTTGAGAAATTTGACTGCATGGTCATAGTAATCCGGGCGCGGTCCGATCAGGCTCATGTCGCCTTTGAGGACATTGATGACCTGGGGCAGCTCGTCGATCCGCGATTTGCGCATGAAGCCACCGAGCTTGGTGATCCTGTCGATTTCGAGAGGACAATCCATATCGCGGCTGATCTCTGCCACATCGATCATCGAACGAAACTTCAAAGCCGTGAAAGGCTGACAGTCACGCCCCATGCGGCGTTGCGTGTAGAACAAGCGCCCTTTGTTGTAGAACGGATTCAAGATGAGCAAAAACACAGCGACCACGGCCAGAAGGGGCAGCAGAAGAAGGCTCATGAAGATATCAAAAATGCGTTTGTTCAAAAAAAAGATAGGAGACCCACCTAGCCGTGCTTTACCGGTCCGGGCGGGGATCGGACCATTTGAAATAGTTGTATCCAAAATCTTACCCTCTAGAAAATCATGCCCAAGAACAAGGCACCTTTCACCCCATAGAGAGATTAACATTTCCTTTCAATAGGAGCGTGGATCAAACCAAATGAAGTACTGCAGTTAGCCCGGAAATTATGTATCCTAACGTGCTCAATCAGCGGAAATTCGCCTCAGAAACCGCGTTATCAACCTTCCCAAGCACCAGGCTACCCAAGAGGCAGCAATGCGGATGCATTCAGGACAGCCTACACCACGAATCAGTGCTGGTGTCGGCCAGGGTTCCGTCGAGATCGAAAATCACACAAGGCGTCATGCGGTGCTCCTCAAAGCGTTGGGTAAAGATGTGTCACACGTCGCAATCAAGCGTGAGAGCGGCCGCCTTGCCATGCGCAGTGAAACCTATAGAACGGCCCCAGTTAAAGAACA
>NZ_JAGEMH010000028.1:0-25664 GCF_040148795.1 Sagittula sp. NFXS13 | reverse complement strand
CAGGTGCGTGTCGCTGTGCTTAACCGCTACACCGCTCTTGGCATGCCTGTCACAGAGCCCGTGGGGTAACTCCGTCCGGGGAAGGGGGAAGTTCGGCCAGACTTCGATTTGTGCAACAAAGCCCTGACAGATACGAAGCTTAGGAAGGTCAAAACCGGTGAGAAGCCGCTTGCAGTGGGAGGCGCGCCCGGCCTCTGGTTCAAAGTGGGCACTCGGAACGGCCAAGGCAAATTCTACCTCCGTTTCACCTCTCCCGAGACCACCAAGCGACGGGATATGGGCTTAGGCAAATATCCCGGGGTCAGCATCTCACAGGCACGGTCGGCTGCGCTTGCTGCTCGCGAACAGATCGCGCAAGGGCTGGACCCTATCGCCCAGCGCGACGCCAAAGCACAAGCATCAGTCGCGGAACCGAAGGTGCCGACATTTGAATTTGCCGCAAGGCAAACATTTGCCGCTATCGAAAACAGCTACAATAATGACAAGCATCGCGCTCAATGGCTTTCGACGCTAGAAAGCTACATCTTTCCAGACATTGGCCAGACGCCCGTTGACCAGCTGACCACAGCCGATTTCGCCACGGCTCTGGCACCGATCTGGCTGACCAAGGCAGAGACCGCATCGCGCGTCCGTCAGCGCTGCACCCGTGTGATGAACTATTGTGTGGCACAGCGATGGTCGGACACAAACCCAGTCTTTGCCGTCGACGCGCTGCTCCCCAAACAGCCAAGCAAGGCAGAGCGCGTTGCGCATCATCCTGCGGTGCCGTGGCGCGACCTACCAACCGTGATTCCGAGGTTGTTTCCGGATGAACTCTGGAGCGCCGGTCGCGATGCCCTGCTGTTCCTGATCTTGACCGCCTCCCGTTCTGGTGAGGTGCGCGGCGCATCATGGGAGGAATTCGACCTTGAAGCTGGTGTTTGGACTGTCCCGGGCGCGCGTATGAAAGCCAAACGGCAGCACCGTGTTCCGCTCGCTATGCAGGCTGTTAAAGTCATTGAGCGCCGCAGGACCCGTTCGCCAGGCGGTGCGCTGGTATTCAGCCACCGAGGGGACAAACCGCTTAGCGACATGACGCTGACAAAATTGTTGCGTGATCGAAATATCCAAAGCGATGTCCCGGAGCGAGTTGCAACAGCACATGGCTTTCGCTCCAGCTTTAGAGACTGGGCTTCGGAGAATGGTTAAGCCCGTGACCTCGCAGAACGCGCGCTGGCGCACACCATCAAGAACGCAACCGAAGCAGCCTATCACAGAACCGACCAGCTGGAGCAGCGCCGCCCGATGATGCACGCTTGGGCGGATCATGTACTCAGCGACCCTTCGCCGCGCCTGCAAAATACACATGAGACCGGAGCTCGGCTCACCACACGCTAATTCGTTGCGCTCATATGCAACGCCACTGAATTTCTTCACATGTACGAGGCCCGGATGCGCAGGGCGGAAACCCAAAGTCATAAGGCACTTCAACCAAATTGAAATCGTCACGGGCCAGAAGCGATTTCGCGTGCTCCAGATTGCTCGCGCGGATCGAACCCCTTCCTAAACCGTGTTGAATCTTCTGGAGAGCCCACAATCGGCTGTCAGGCTTATTTCGGCCCATTGCCGAAATTCTCAGGTCAGTCTCCGCTGCGGCGCAGTTACCCGAAACCGGCCACCGGTGGCATCATGCAGCATGCTCTGGCACTTCAAGGTCAGCTCTGCGGACGGATGCCAGCCGCGCTGCCGTCCAGCGCAGCCTGGCGTGGATGGAAATGCGAGGCCTTATTTGTGGGGTGACCGGGCATGGGCGGAACCGGATGTGGCGCCCCACCAATTGAAGACTTTAGGTAAACCCGCGGTCGATGAAGTTTAAAAGCGCGGAGGTGACAAGGCACCGATGTCGAGGTTTCCAACCTTCGTGACTGGCGGGCGATGTCTTTCCCGCAAGCGCGAAATCAGGTTGAAGGGATGACGTCATGAGAGGTATCTGCCGGCCCGACATAACGCCCCGCAGGTACCTTGAATGGAGGACGCCCGCGGAAACGCTCAGGGGGAAAGCTGTTGGAGGCAAGGAGACGAGACCCTGAGCCTGGCAAGAGGCGCGCCTCAGGGATCTCTTTCACCCTGCCGGACATCTGTGCTATTCCAATCCTATCGCGCGCCCCGTGTTTCCGCCCACCGATTGAGCCAGGCCAGCCCGGCCAGAGCGAGGCCGAGAAACAGCAGCGCGAAGACACGGGTTAGGCCACCAAGGCCATTGATGTCCAGAATGAACACTTTCGCAATCGCCACACCGATGACGAGCAGACCGGCCTTGCGCAGCAAGGCGTCCCGTCTCGCGAGGGATTGGTAAAAAATGCCTGCTCCGAGGACCAAAAGAGCGACGGTGTAGCTGTAAAGTTCACCTTGATTGAGTCCGGGTAGCTCCATCCCCATCGCACCGCGCCAGAAGTGCCGGATCGTCAGACCCAGCCACACTGCCGACAAAGCCAGAGCAAGCACGCCGAACCCAATCCGAACATGGCGGAGCATGGAGGGCAGCCACCATGCCCCGAGGGCGAGCGTCACAGCAGGCAGGAGGTAAGCGGGGAGAAGCGTGTTGATCAGGCGTGGTCCCAGAACAAGGTTGTCAAAGCTGTTGATCAGAGGGTTCAGCTCGGTGACCGCAAAGGCTAGCTGGGCTCCGCCCAGCAGCAGGAAGAGCCCGCCCAGAAAAGTTCGGACCCGCATATGTATCCCGCCTCGTTCAAAGCGATAAAGCTGCGCTGTACCCAGAGCGATCCAGATAGTGGCAGACAGGCCGAACGACCAATGGGTGCCCGTTCCAGCCTGCCCTGAGAAAAGCACGATTGTACGGAACAGCAGCAGCGACAGCAGGATGGCGGAGGACGAGAAAACAGCGCTTTCCAACAGAATGCCGGACCGGGGGCGACGGGGAGCCTCGATCAGGCGCCAAGATAGCGCAAAGGCCACAACAGCCCCGCCATGCGACAGCAGCATTTCGGCCAGTGGCGCCTGCAAGGCCCAGTCGATCCCCGGATCCACAACCAAGCGGTAGCCAATCGTCGCCACGCCCGCCAGAAGATACAGCCCCATAAGGGGCAAGTTGAATCTGCGGTCCAGCCAAGCGGCCACGACGACCGTCATGGCTATGGCTGAGGTCAAGGCCGCCGTGCTGAACAGGATGAGCACGCCAAAAGCCAGGCAGGCGAGCGCAGACAGCACCGCGAAGGAAACGCGCTCTCTCGCGTCCGGGCCATCTGCATGGGCAAACCGCTCGGCCATGAAAACCATGGCGGCACCGATGACCATCGCGTGCAAGGCCCAGCCGTAGACGCCGAGGGTGGTTACGGGGTGCCAGACCACTTCCATTGCGACGGCGACTGCGGGGGCAAGGATGGCTGCACCGAGGGCTAGAAAAAGTGAGCCCGGGCCGCCCCTCAGGGAGCGCCACGCCGCGACACCTGAAAGCATCAGGCCGATCGCCACAACGATGCTCGCGGTCAACGGCAGGCTGGCTTCCGGTTGCTGCCCGGTGCTGGCAACGCGCCACCAGATGCGCGGGGCCGTCGCCACAACCGCAACCAGGGCGACGGCCGGCAGTAGGCTGAGATCGACGAGGGCCGGCGCATTGCGCGCCCAGACCAGCACTGCGAGGACAAGGACCGACAGCACGACAACCGCGCTCCAGAACACATCGCCGCGAGACGTTCCGAAGGCCGTCACAGCGATCAGCAGGCTGGCTGCAAGTATCGCGCCACCGGCCAGCCGTGTTGGAAATTCCGGCCATGGATCGCCCTTGGTCCGCGCAAAGATCGACAGGCCCAGCGGAGCGCCCATGTGGTCTGGCACAAGACTGCGCACGGGAATGGCGATTGCGGCAACCACGAGGGCACCGCAATAGAGGATGAAAGCGGCCTGCACTGTCCACCCGGCCCCCAGCACCAGCAGAAACCCAGTGACAAAGCCGAGCATCAGCGAGAGTACGGAGACCCAGGCCCACCGACGGATGGTATCTATCGCCAGACCGAGAATGGCCGTGACACCGAAATAGATCAGCAGAAATGACGGATCATCTGTCGCGCCGCCGATGATGAAGGGCGCCAGCATCGCACCGATGACACCGACCGCCGCCAGAAGCGGGCCGTAGAACCAGCCTAGAACCAAGGCAAGCGCACCAACCAATGCCATGCCCAGCAATGCGACCTCGGGGCCGATAAAGCCGTAGAGTATGCGGGCGGCCAGCACGGCACCGAAGAGGGTCACGATGCCAGCACCGGAAAATGTCGAGGGCAGATAGGCGGTGCTGCTCTCCTCACTATCGCCAAATCGGCGGCGGATATATTCGCCGGCTGCGGTCAGCGCAGCCCCAAAGCCGAAGGAGGCCAGAATACGCACGCCTGGTGGCAGCATCCCCTGTTCGACTCCATAGAGGACAAGGAAAATGCCCGCGAGCGCCAGAGAGACAGCGGAAATCGCATAGAACCAGTTCTGTGTGATCCAGGCGATGAGCGCCCTAAGCCTTTCGTCACTCAACACCACAGCTTTTGGGGGGCTGGCGGGCGGCAATGAGGCGTCATCTTTCGTGGTATTGGAGGCGGTCATAGTGGTGGCCGCTATGGGCTTGGGAACCGCTTGCCTTGATTGGTCCATCGCGCTCGATGCGTCCCATGGCCCGACTGGTGCGAGGGGCGCGGCAGACACCGACTCCGCGTCTTGCTTCTGCGCCTCCGCAGTCGCACCCCTTGCGAGCAGCGTTTCCAAATTGACAACGCGACGTTTCAGACCAGCGTTCGAAATCAGCAGATAGATCACGGCGACCGGGATTGCGATCAGGACACAGGCAAGCAGGGCGAGCATTGATTCCAAGACTTTATTCCAACTCAGGAGCGTTCTGGTCGGGATAGCAGATCATCGAATTTTTTCATATACTTGCGTACTAAATTCATTTCGCCCGACTTGACTGGTAAACTTGATCACTCAGCAAGGGGGGGCAGGCGGGATAGCCAAATTATCGACGGCGGCATAAGACGACCGCTAAGGGTGTTTGTGTAAGGCGGCCATTTCGAGCGCATAGTCGTGCCACAGGTCGAAGGCGTCGGATCTTGCGTGGCGGTAAGAGGCGGTAACGGCGGGGTCTGAAGATTGTGTTGATCTGATCTTGAGCAGCGAGGAACCTCTGCGCTTGCCGGACCGACTTGAACCGACCCATGACCTTCTCTCGCTTTCAGGTTCGTCGGTGTGACCCATCGATGCGATTAGTGAGACCTTTGTGCACCCGATGATCAGCTTCAGGCGAAAGAGCCTAGATCGGCTTGATATAGCTGCGCAATTCGTCTGTCACGACGACACAAGCTTTGTCAAAGCAGGGCGATCAGCCGGGCAGGGAAATGCCTGACGGCTTTGGCATTTCGGAGCAGCTGTACAAGGATATCGAGCGGGTCGCCGTTTGCATCCACTGCTCACCACAACCAGGCTTTGACACCGTTGATCGATACCACAACTTCATCAAGATGCCATTTGTCTGCAACGGCGGGGCGGTCACGCTTGATGCAATCGGCGAAATGTCAGCCAAATGGGTTCACCCATTTGCGCACGTTTTCCCGGCTGACGGTTAAACCAGGTTCAGCCAGAAGATCCTCCACATCGGCTGCACTGAGCGCGCCACGATGACAGAGCCAGACGGCATAGCCCACGACTTCGCGGGGGAAACGATGGCCTTTCAGGCGCGGCATCTCTGTTGGAATTTTCATAGCGATAGGCTAAAAACGTCCAAAGGCGTCAGCAAGTTGGCAATACCCATAGATGGCCTGTTGAACCGATTGCATGAACTAAAGATCAGCCATAACCAGAAGCCTGCATCTTCAAATTGTTGCACGCCAAACTGATCAATTTGAGATGCACTGCTATACCTTAGCAGGCTGCTGAAAAAGGCCGGTCTCGACGCGGTTTCGAGAACATGATTCACTTCCGGCACGGCAGCGGCGGTGAGGGTGACGATGCGTGGGACGGACGAAGCGAGCGGATCGCTGTTCAGCTATGTGGACCTTGAGGAGCGGGTCCCAGCGGGTCATCCGCTTCGCGAGATCCGGCAGATCGTGAACGACGTGCTATACACCGACTTCGGCCGCCCCTCCATCGCGCCGGAGCGCCTGATCCGGGCGAGCCTTCTCCAGATCCTGTTCTCGATCCGCTCGGAGCGGCAGTTGATGCAGCAGATGAACTACAACCTGCTGTTCCGGTGGTTCTTCGGGCTCGGGATTGACGACCCGGTCTGGGTCCCCACGGTGTTCAGCAAGAACCGCGACCGGCTGCTGACGAACGACATATCGCACAAGGTCATGGCCGGTATCCTCGAGCACCCTCAGGTCAAGCCACTGCTGTCGGACGAGCATTTCTCGGTCGACGGCACCCTGGTCAAGGCCTGGGAGTCCATGAAGAGTTTTCAGCCGAAGGACAGCCCTCCACCCGATCACGACGACGATCCCGGCGGCCCGCCGCCATCAATCCAAGAGCTCCCCGCAGACACCGACCAGCAGACACAGACCCAGCCGATGCCCGACACGCCCCGCAACGCCGAAGTGAACTTCCGGGGCGAGAAGCGCTCGAACGTGACCCATGCGTCGGTGACGGACCCCGATGCCCGTCTCTACAAGCAGGTGCCGGGCGCCGCGGCGATGCTGTGCTTCATGGGCCATACGCTGATGGAGAACCGCAACGGCCTGGTTGTGCAGGCGGACCTGACCCACGCCGACGGTCATGGCGAGCGCAAGGCGGCGCTCGAGATGATCAATCGCCACTCACCGGGCTCGACCCGGCGCCTGACGCTCGGGGCCGACAAGGGATCCGACAGCGCCGACTTCGTCGCCGCGCTCAGGCGCATGGTCGTGACACCACATGTCGCGCAGAAGGCCCGACATTCCGCCATCGACGGGCGGACCACCCACCGTCCCGGCTACGCCTTGTCCCAAATGTGCCGGAAGAAGATCGAGGAACCCTTCGGCTGGGCCAAGACCGTGGGCGGGATGGCCAAGACCTTTCACCGCGGCCCAGACAGGGTCCGCGCGCAGTTCACGATGACCATGTCGGCTTGCAACCTCGCAAGGCTGCCGAAACTCCTGGCAGCGTGACGAACAAGGCAACCCAGACCCGGCGTCGATGCCGTAGAAGACCGCCTGAAAATCGCGGCGAAAGGAACAACGTCCTTCGAGCCCGACTTCTTCAGCAGCCTGTTAAAGGACCCGACCTCATCCCGGCTGGAACAGCTCCACGGCATGCTCTCGTTGTCGTGGATAAAGGCAAAACGCGATCCGCTGCCGTCGGCAACGTCGCGCGGCGGCGCCACGATCTCCACCTGTCGGTCCTGGAGATCCGCCATGGCAGCGTCGAGATCGGCAACCGCGAGTGCGAGATGTCCGATCCGGCCGTTGCGGAGGTTCGTATCTGCGTTGGGCGGCCATTTGACGTTTACTGTATGCTATGAGCTCGAGACGGGTTGTCTGGGCCTTTCCCAAATAACTGACGTCGGTTCCGGCCCATTGCTGACATTCGCCTCAGAGGAGAAGTTCTATGGAAAGTGCAACACGTTCGATAAAGTCGCGTGAAACAGCGTAATCAGCCTACGGGAAAACCGGGGTGGTTCACTTAAAGCAGGTCTCTATTGTGTAAATCATTGACCTGTGGGTGCAGGGGACGCTTGACGGCAAGCGCTGTCGAGGCAAGGGCTTGGTCTGCAATTCCTTGAAGTTGATTGGGATTTCCTATCCCATAGGGCACTCGTCGAGCTCATCGAGGGCCTCAGCGCAGAAGAAACAGCCAGATATCTCAAGGTCGACGTCGCTGGGATCAGGCGCTTGAGAGGCGCCGGATATTTGGAAGAAATATCCCACAGGACTGCTTATCGAAGCGTATCTCGACACCTCCAGCCGAGTCCGAGAAATGGACGTGTCCGGGCTCTGATGATGTGACCGCTCCCCGACGGCATCAATGTGCCAAGGTGGGTCTGCGATGATCCACAAAGGAGGACGATCAGCGCGGACGATCACCGCGCCTGTCGCCGCTGGGCCTCAATAGCGCGCGACCATCTGGTAGCCAGGGCCGAAGAACAGGCGCGCGGTCGTCACCGCGTCAAGGTCGAGCCACGTCGAGCGCTCGATGGTAAAGATCGACGCTGCGGGCGGCACCAGCAGAAAGCGGCTTAGCTTTTCGTCCGCCGAGGTGGCCGAGAACCGCAATTCCGCATCCGTGAAGGGCAACGTGCGGATCAGCCATTCGTTGGGCATTTCGACCGACCAGTTCACCTCTTCGGCCGACGGTACCGTCGACAGGTTGATCCAGCGGTCTTCGAACTGGAAGGGCTGGCCGTTGGAATAGTGCATACATTCAAGGTGCAGCAGTCGCGTGTCCGGTTTCAGCGCAAGGCGCGCGCGCAGCCAGTCGGGTGCGGGCACGATGTCTTGCGAGGCCAGCGCATAGCGGTATTCGGCACCCGTTGCCTCGATCTCGCGCCGCACCACTGGAATCTGGAACTTTACCTGGCGGGTGGGCGCGGTGTTGACGCGGGTGCCTGCCTTGCGGCGCCTGTCGATCACGCCTTCGTCCGACAGTTCGCGCATGGCGCGATTCACCGTGGCGCGAGCGCAGCCCATTTCCGTGGCGATGTCGACTTCGCCCGGCAACAGCATTCCGGGTGGCCAGATGTCGGCGCGGATGCGTCGCAGGATTTCCGCTTTCACGTCGCGATAGGTCAGATTTGCCACAGTTATTTCCTATGTTTATTATTGTTATGTCTGCGATTACTATCGGGCTCGACGGTGAAAATCCCACTCAAAAGGCCACGAATGAAGTCTATCAGATTTACCGAAACGAAAGAAACACCTTGGCGCAATGGTGGAGGCATCACGCGCGAGGTGGCGCGGGCCGAAGATGATGGCGGCCTGCTGTGGCGCCTCAGCATCGCGGATGTGGGCTCGGAAGGGCCGTTTTCCGATTTCGCGGGCCTGACGCGAGTGCTCACCGTGATCCGGGGAGGGCCGATGATGCTGGACACCCCCAGCGAGACACTGGTTGCGGCGCTGCATGCGCCGCTGACCTTCGATGGCGGTTTGCCTGTCTCGGCCCGGTTGCCGAACGGTCCGCTGCGCGATCTGAACCTGATGTATGAATCGGGCCGGGTGCACGCCGAGGTCAGCGTGTTGGAGGGCCCGTTCGAAGGCCCCCTTGTCCCTGACGCGCAGGCCCCGCTGCGTGTGGTCTTTGGCCTGGCCGAGGGGTTCCATCTGAACCGTGCTCCTTTCGATGCGGGCGATACCGTCCTGCTGGAGGGCGAGGCCGCCACCCTGACCCTGGCCGATGGCGGCAGCATATTGCTGATCTCGCTGTCGCAGGGCGGGTAGCGGTGTCTGGCTGCGCTAGAGCGCTGCCATCAGTGCGGTCATCGCCTGACGATAGTTCTTTTCGATAGTGTCGCGCGCGATGTGGCGACCGCCGCGGACTTGGTGGCGGCCTGCGCTCCACAGATCTGTCACGGCGGTGTCGGCCGCCGCAAAGACGAGGCCGTCAAGCAGCCGGTCATTGCCGAGCGCGCACAGCGCCGGGGTGGCGCTGTCGATGGCCACCAGATCGGCCAGCGCCCCGGTTTCGATCCGCCCCGAGTCGCGGGCGAGCGCGCGGGCACCGCCGGTCGAGGCACCCTGATAGAGCGTGGCGCCGGTGCTCAGGGCGTCGCTTGCCAGCACGTTGCGAGCCACGTCGCGCAGGCGCTGCGAATATTCCAGGGTACGAAGTTCTTCGGTGAGCGAAATCCGCACATTCGAATCGGAGCCGACGCCAAAGGCGCCGCCTGCCTCGAGGTAGGTCGCGCCGTTGAACGCGCCGTCACCCAGGTTGGCTTCGGTGATCGGGCACAGGCCGGCCACGGCGCCGCTTGCGGCCATCGCGCGGGTTTCCGCGTCGGTCATGTGGGTGGCATGGATCAGGCACCAGTCCGGCCCGACGTCGGTATGATCCAGCAGCCACTCGACCGGGCGCTGGCCAAGCCAGGCGCTGACGTCCTCAACCTCTTTCACCTGCTCGGCGACATGGATATGCACCGGCCCCGCTGGCCGCGCGGCCAGCACCTGCGCCAGCTCGTCGGGGCAGGTGGCGCGCAGCGAATGCGGTGCGATGCCAAGGCCGGCGTCACCGGGCAGGTCCGACAGATGCGTGAGGGCCGCGTCGATCAGCGCAAGATAGGCTTCGGGCGTGTTGCCGAACCGCAGTTGGCCGCCTGCCAGTTGGGTCTGACCCGCCCCGCCATAGCTGTAGAGCACAGGCAGCAGCGTCAGGCCGATGCCGGTATGCCCCGCCGCCGCGCAGATCCGGGCCGACAGCTCGGCCTTGTCGTCATAGGCGCGCCCGTCGGGCTGGTGATGAACATAGTGGAACTCGGCCACGGCGGCATAACCCGCTTCCTGCATTTCAAGGAACGTCAGCGCCGCGATCGCTTCAATCTGCTCGGGGGTCAGGCGGTCGACGAAGCGGTACATGAGCTCGCGCCAGCTCCAGAAACTGTCGCGTTGACTGGCCCGATACTCGGTCATTCCAGCCATCGCGCGCTGAAAGCTATGGCTGTGCAAGTTCGACAGCGCGGGCAGCAGCGTATCGACCAAAGTGTCGCCGGGGGCACTTTTGCTGCCGATTCGCAGGGTGGCGATCCGGGTGCTATCTGTTTCGATTCGTACATCATTTGCCCAACCATCTGAAAGTAAGGCGTTTTTCGCAAAAATGGCCATCTCGGCTCCTTTTCTCGACAATATGACTAGACATAATAACAAAATTGCATACAAATAAATATGAATAGTGACGCCGAGGATATTATGAACGCTGCTAGTCATATTTTCACCGATCTCACCATTGCGACCTCTTACGGCGACTCGCCCTACGGTCTGATCGAGCGGGCGGCTCTCGTGGTCGAGGACGGGCAGGTGGTCTGGGTCGGCCCCGAAGCCGATCTGCCCACCCGATACGCCGGCCTTGCTAGCACCGGCTTCGGCGGGCGGCTGATGACACCCGGCCTGATCGATTGCCACAGCCATATCGTGTTTGGCGGTAACCGCGCTCGCGAATTCGAAATGCGGCTTCATGGCGCCAGCTATGAAGAGGTGGCGCGGGCAGGGGGCGGTATCGTGTCAACCGTTGGCGCGACGCGGACGGCCACGCCCGAGACCCTTCTTGAAGAGGCGCTGACGCGCGTGGATGCGTTGATCGCCGAAGGGGTGACGACGCTGGAAATCAAATCCGGTTACGGGCTGGACCGCGAAACCGAGCTGACCATGCTGCGTGTGGCGCGCCGGATCGCGCAGCTGCGCCTGGTGACGGTACGTACCAGCTTTCTGGGTGCGCACGCGATCCCGGCTGAGTTCGCCGGTCGCGCGGATGCCTATATCGACGAGATCTGCATCCCCACCCTGCGCGAGGCCCATGCAGAAGGGCTGGTCGATGCGGTCGACGGGTTCTGCGAGGGCATCGCCTTCCTGCCCGATCAGATCGCCCGCGTGTTCGACGTGGCGCGCGAGCTTGGCCTGCCGGTGAAACTGCATGCCGAACAGCTGTCGAACCTGGGCGGGGCGCAGCTTGCCGCGTCTTACGGTGCGCTCTCGGCGGATCATGTCGAATACCTCGACGCCACCGGCGTCGCGGAAATGGCGCAGGCGGGAACGGTGGCGGTGCTGCTGCCGGGCGCCTTCTATACGCTGCGCGAGACGCAGATGCCGCCCATCGACCTGTTTCGCGAACACGGCGTGCCGATGGCGCTGGCCACAGATTGCAACCCCGGTTCCTCGCCGCTCGCGTCGCTGTTGCTGACGATGAACATGGGGTGCACCCTGTTCCGCATGACCCCGGAAGAGGCGCTGCGCGGGGCAACGGCGCATGCTGCGCGCGCGCTAGGGTTGAGGGATCGCGGCATGATCGCGCCGGGGATGCGGGCCGATCTTGCGGTCTGGTCCGTCGCCCACCCAGCGGAGCTGGCGTATCGCATCGGTTTCAACCCACTTCACAGCCGCATTTTCGGAGGCACCCTGTGCAACACCTGATCCTTACGCCCGGCAAGGCCACGCTGGCCGACCTTGCCCAAATATACTGGGACGAATGTTCCGTGGCGCTTGATCCCGCCTGTCACCCGGCAATGGAAGAGGCGGCCCGGCGCATCGCATCAGCGGCAGCCGGCAATGCCGCCGTCTACGGCGTGAACACCGGCTTTGGCAAACTCGCCTCGGTGAAGATCGAGCCCAAGGACACCGCGACCCTGCAACGCAACCTGATCCTGAGCCATTGCTGTGGCGTGGGCGAGGCGATTCCCCGCCCGGTCGCGCGGCTTATGATGGCGCTGAAACTGCTCAGCCTCGGGCGCGGCGCCTCGGGCGTGCGGCTCGACCTCGTCAGTCTGATCGAGGCCATGCTGGCGCAGGGCGTCACCCCGGTGATCCCGGCGCAAGGCTCGGTCGGCGCCTCTGGTGATCTGGCTCCGCTGGCGCATATGGCCGCCGTGATGATGGGCGAGGGTGAGGCCGAATGCGATGGTACGGTGATGCCCGGTGGGAAAGCACTGGCGGCGGCTGGACTGACGCCGGTCGTACTGGGCGCGAAAGAGGGGCTGGCGTTGATCAACGGCACCCAGTTCTCGACCGCCTTTGCGCTGGCCGGTCTGTTCGGCGGCTGGCGCGCGGCGCAGGCCGCACTGGTGACATCGGCGCTGTCCACCGATGCGGTGATGGGCTCGACCGCGCCATTCCAGCCCGAAATCCACAGCCTGCGCGGCCATTCCGGCCAGATCGACGCCGCTGCCGCGCTGCGGGAGCTGTTGGACGGCTCGGCGATCCGCGACAGCCACCGCGACGATGACCTGCGGGTGCAGGATCCCTATTGCATCCGTTGCCAGCCCCAAGTCACAGGCGCGGCGCTCGACATTCTGCGCATGGCCGCCGGCACGCTTGAAACCGAGGCGAACGCCGCGACCGATAATCCGCTGGTGCTGACCGAGGCAGGGATGATCGTCTCGGGCGGGAATTTCCATGCCGAGCCGGTCGGCTTTGCCGCCGACATGATTGCGCTGGCCCTGTCCGAAATCGGCGCTATCGCCCAGCGGCGCATTGCCCTGATGGTCGACCCGGCGCTAAGCTTTCATCTTCCGCCCTTCCTGACGCCGAATCCCGGCCTCAGCTCGGGCTTCATGATCGCCGAGGTCACAACCGCTGCGCTGATGAGCGAGAACAAGCACCTGGCCAACCCCTGCGTCACCGACAGCACGCCGACCAGCGCCAACCAGGAAGATCACGTCAGCATGGCCGCCCATGGCGCGCGCCGCCTGTCGCGGATGGTGGAGAACCTCAACCGCATCCTCGGGGTGGAGCTGCTCTGCGCCGCGCAGGGCGTCGAGTTTCGTGCGCCGCTCGAGACCAGCGCCCCGCTTGCCAAGGTGATCGCGGCCCTGCGTGCCGAGGTCGCGACCATGACCACGGACCGCTACCTGGCCCCGGACCTGGAACGGGCCGCGCGCTTCGTCGGCGAGGGGGGCTGTGTCGCGGCCTCCGGCGTGGCCCTGCCGGAGCTGGCGCAATGACCCCGGTCGAGGTGCATCGGGGTGACAGCCCCGTGGTGCTGGGCCTGCCGCACACCGGAACATGGCTGCCCGAAGACATCCTCTCGGCGCTGAATGCGCGGGGGCGCGCGCTGACCGACACCGACTGGCACATCCATCGGCTCTATGACGGGCTCCTGCCCGGTGCGACGACGGTGCGAGCGACGTTTCACCGCTATGCCATCGACGCCAACCGCGACCCGTCCGGCGAAAGCCTCTATCCCGGGCAGAACACCACCGGGCTGGTGCCGCTGAGCGACTTCGATGGCGAGCCGATCTGGAGCACCGCCCCCGATGCCGACGAGATCGAACGGCGCAGGCTGGCCTATCACGCGCCTTATCATGCGGCGCTGATGGCCGAGATGGGGCGCGTACGGGCGCGGCACGGGGTTGCAATCCTGTATGATTGCCACTCGATCCGGTCGCATATCCCGTTCCTGTTCGCAGGTATCCTGCCGGATTTCAACATCGGGACGAACAACGGCGCCACTTGCGATCCCCGGATCGAGGCCGCGACCACATCGGTCTGCGTCGCGGCACAGGGCTATACCCATGTGCTGAACGGGCGTTTCAAGGGGGGCTGGACCACCCGCCACTACGGCCGCCCGCAAGAGGGGTTTCACGCCATTCAGATGGAGTTGGCCCAGGCCACCCACCTGGCGCAGGAAACCCTGCCATTCGGCTACGACGAGGATCGCGCCGCGCCGCTGCGCGTCCACCTAAAAGACATCCTGACACAACTGGCCGATCTGGCCCCGAACCTGCAAGGCACCTCATGACCGATCCGCGCAAGAACACTCGCGACATCTTTCCCCCGACCGGCGCCGAACTGAACGCGAAAAGCTGGATGACCGAGGCGCCGCTACGGATGCTGATGAACAATCTGCACCCGGACGTGGCCGAAAACCCGCACGAACTGGTGGTTTATGGCGGGATCGGGCGTGCAGCCCGCACTTGGCAAGACTTCGATCAGATCGTCGCGACGCTGAAAACGCTGGAATCAGACGAGACGCTGGTGGTGCAATCGGGCCGGCCCGTTGCCGTGGTCCGCACCCACGAGGATGCCCCGCGCGTGCTGATCGCCAACTCGAACCTGGTGCCGCATTGGGCCACTTGGGAACATTTCAACGAACTAGATCGCAAGGGGCTGGCCATGTACGGCCAGATGACCGCGGGGTCGTGGATCTACATCGGCAGCCAGGGCATCGTTCAGGGCACCTACGAGACCTTCGCCGAAGCAGGGCGCCAGCACTACGACGGCAACCTGACAGGCAAATGGGTCCTGACCGGCGGCCTTGGAGGCATGGGCGGCGCGCAGCCCCTGGCCGCCGTGATGGCCGGGGCCTGCTGTCTGGCGGTCGAGTGCAACCCTGAGAGCGTCGATTTCCGCCTGCGCACCCGCTATGTGGACGAGAAAACCGACAGCCTTGACGAGGCGCTCGAAATGATCGCGCGTTGGACCAAGGCGGGCGAAGCGAAATCCGTCGCGCTGCTGGGCAACGCCGCCGATATCTTCCCCGAGCTCTACAAGCGCGGCGTGCGCCCCGACATTGTGACCGACCAGACCAGCGCCCACGATCCGATCAACGGCTACCTGCCGCAGGGCTGGACGATGGCAGAATGGCGCGAAAAGCGCGAAAGCGATCCGAAGGCTGTCGAGAAAGCTGCGCGGGCCAGCATGAAGGTGCATGTCTCCGCGATGGTCGATTTCTGGAACGCAGGTGTGCCGACGCTGGATTACGGGAACAACATCCGTCAGGTCGCGCTGGAAGAGGGTCTTGAAAACGCCTTTGCCTTCCCCGGCTTCGTGCCGGCCTATATCCGGCCGCTGTTCTGCCGGGGCGTCGGGCCGTTCCGTTGGGTGGCGCTGTCGGGTGATCCCGAGGACATCTACAAGACCGACCAGAAGATGAAGGAACTGTTCCCCGACAACACTCATCTGCACAACTGGCTGGATATGGCCCGCGACCGGATCGCGTTCCAGGGTCTGCCCGCGCGGATCTGCTGGATCGGGCTGGACGAAAGGCACCGCGCCGGACTGGCCTTCAACGAAATGGTCGCCAATGGCGAACTGAAGGCGCCGGTGGTGATCGGGCGCGATCACCTCGACAGCGGCTCGGTGGCATCGCCCAACCGTGAAACCGAGGCGATGAAGGATGGCTCGGACGCGGTCAGCGACTGGCCGCTGCTGAACGCGCTGGTCAATACCGCCAGCGGCGCGACCTGGGTCAGCCTGCACCACGGCGGCGGTGTCGGGATGGGCTTCAGCCAGCACGCCGGTGTCGTGATCTGCGCAGATGGTACGCAAGAGGCCGCAAAACGCCTCGAACGTGTACTTTGGAACGATCCCGCCTCTGGCGTTTGGCGTCATGCCGACGCGGGATACGAGATTGCCGTGGATTGCGCACGGGAAAAGGGTCTTAGGCTTCCTTCGATCCTCGGGAACTGACGACCAAACCAGAAGATCAACGAAAAAAAACCAACAAGGAGAGAGAACATGAAAGCGATCATCACAGCCGCAACGCTGGCCATGACGGCGGCTGTCGGCCTGTTGCAGGCAGCCCCTGCCCAGGCCGACCTGCTGGCCGATATTCGCGAGCGGGGCACCATCACTGCCGCGACCGAAATGCACTATGCCCCTTTCGACATGCTGAAGGATGGCGAATACCAAGGCATCGGTCGCGACCTGTTCGACGCGGTCGCCAAGGAACTTGGCGTGAAGGTGGAATATATCGACCTTCCGTGGTCGTCGATCCTGCCTGGGCTGGAAGCGGGCAAGTTCGACATCGTGAATGCCCCTGTCACTATGACGGCCGAGCGGATGTCGCGCTATCATTTCACCCTGCCAATCGGCAACGCGACCGTGGCACTGGCCAAGCGCGTCGACAACGACGCGATCATCAAGCCCGAGGACATCGCGGGCCTGACGGTCGGGGGGCAGAAGGGCTCGGCACAGCTCGAACAGCTCAAGACGTTCTCTGAAGGGCTGGGCGAACCGGCAACGGTGCGTGAATACGTCAACATCGACGAAGCCCTGGCCGACCTTGCCGCCGGGCGTATCCAGGCGGTTGCCAACTCGATGCCGCTGATGGGCTATGCCGCCGTGCAGCGCCCCGAGCTGTTCGCGCTGGTCGAACCGCCGTTCGGTGACCCGAAGTACTTCGGCTGGGTGGTGCGTGGCGATGACGAAACTGCGTCGCTGATTGAAGCCGTCAATGCCGCGCTGCTGAAGTTGCACGAAGACGGAATGCTGGCCGCGATCAATGAAAAGTGGCTGGGGGCGAACGCCGAGCTGCCGACCGAGATGCCCGCGGTCGAGTGATCCCTTGTGCCTTTCCCTTCCCGCGGTCTCGCCCGCGGGAAGGGCCACCGGTCAGAGACAGGACTTATTGCGGTGCAATTCTCTTTTGACGTCATCCTTCACAACCTGCCCTATATGCTAGGTGCCGCGCGCTTTACGTTGCTGATCTCGATCACCGGCATTGCGCTTGCGATCGTGCTGGGCACCTTCATCTGCGCCGCGCGGATCGGCAGCAGCCGGGTTCTGCGCGCGCTGAGCGGGCTGTACATCAGCGCCTTTCGCGGTGTGCCGCTGCTGGTGCAACTGCTTCTGTTCTACTACATGCTGCCGCGCATCGGGCTGGACCTGCCCGCCATGCCCGCAGCGATCCTGGCGGTCGGCATGTGCTCGGCGGCCTATGTCGCGGAAATTCAGCGCAGCGCGCTCCAGTCGATCCCATCGGGGCAGACCGAGGCGGCCGAGGCGCTGGGTATCTCGCCCATCGCGCTATGGCAGCGCATTCTGATCCCGCAGGCGTTGCGGCTCGGCCTGCCGTCTTTGATCAACGAATTGATCCTCCTGGTCAAAGTGTCTTCGCTGGCGTCCGTCGTCGGCATTGGCGAGCTGACCCGCGTGGCACAGAACATCAACGGCCAGACCTACCGCCCGCTCGAAATCTATATCACCGCAGCGCTGATATATTTTGTCATCAACTTCACGCTGTCGCAGCTCGGCCGTTTCGCCGAACGGCGTCTGGCCCTGACCTGAGAGGCCGCCATGGAATTCGATCTTTTCCTACGCTACGGGCCCGATCTGCTGAAGGGCTTTGGCATTACGTTGTTGTGCTGGATCATCGGCTCGGCAGGCGGCGCGGTGCTTGGCTTCGTCATCGCCTGCCTGATGCGCTGGTCCGCGGCGCCGGTGCGCTGGGTGCTTGGCGCGTATATCGAGCTGATCCGGGGCACGCCCTTCATGATCCAGCTGTTCCTGCTATATTACGGCGGGCCCTACATGGGTCTGGTGCTGACGCCGGTGCAGGCGGGTATTGCCAGCTTCATCGTCTACGGCAGCCCGTATTTCGCCGAGATTTTCCGCTCGGGGTTCCAAGCGATCCCCCCCGGACAGATCGAGGCGGCCCGCGCCATCGGGATCAGCGAATTCACGATCCTGCGGCGGATCATGCTGCCGCAGACGCTGGTGCTGATCACCGCGCCGCTGACCAACTTTGTCATCATCCTCAGCAAGGAAACGGCGATCCTGTCGGTCGTCACCGTGCCTGAGCTGCTGTTCCAGACACAGACGATGGCGGCCGAGACCTTCACCTATGTGGAGCCCTTCCTGGCTCTGTCCCTGTTCTACTGGTTTTTGGTGGTCCTGACCGCCGAGCTTGGCCGCCGCATCGAGATCCGCGCCACGCGGCATCTCAAGCGCGCCGCCTCTTCGACTTGAAAGGATGTCGGTCCTCATGACGCAGACTGAAACCTCACCCTCTGACCCGATCATGACCGTGCGCGGCATGTCGAAATGGTTCGGCAATTTCAAGGCGCTGGACGCAATCGATTTGGATGTGAACCGCTCCGAGGTGCTGTGCCTCATCGGGCCGTCCGGCTCCGGGAAAAGCACGCTTCTGCGCTGCCTCAATTTCCTCGAACACTACGACAAGGGCGAAGTGCGCAAGGACGGCGCCTTGATCGGCTGGCAGGACGGAACCTCGGACCCGCGCAAGCCGCTGAAGCCCGCAGCTTTGCGGGCCCAGCGCCACCACATCGGAATGGTGTTTCAGCAGTTCAACCTTTGGCCGCATTTCTCTGCCCGTCAGAACGTGGCAGAGGCGTTGCGGCAGGTCAAAGGTTTGTCCGCAGACGACGCGAACGCCCGCGCGCTGGACGCGCTGGACAAGGTGAACCTGAAGGACAAGGCCGAGAACTTTCCCTCGGGCCTGTCGGGGGGGCAGCAACAACGGGTGGCGATCGCACGTGCCATCGCGATGGAACCCGACATCATGCTGTTTGATGAACCGACCTCGGCGCTGGACCCGGAACTGGTGGGCGAGGTGCTGACCGTGATGAAAGACATGGCAGCAGAGGGCATGACCATGGTGGTCGTCACCCATGAAATGGGCTTTGCAGCTCATGCCGCCGACCGGGTGGCATTTCTGGAAAGCGGCCGGTTGGTGACCTGCCGCCCGCCGGGCGAGATTTTCGGCGCCGAGCCGAGCGACGCGCGGCTGCGCAGCTTCCTGCAAACCTATCGCGAACGCAACGTGGTCTGATCCCCGGCCGGGCCACGCTTGCATGTGCTGTTTTTCCCTTTCTTCTTACCGAAAGACCCATTGTCATGCCCGATCAAAGCATTCCGCATCCGATCCCTGTCCCGAGTGTCGAGGCGATCGATTTTCCGGCCCTGCCGTTGATGCCCGAGGCGGGCGACCGCCCGTCCGGCGATCTGGCGCGGCTGAACCTGAACGAAGCGCCGATGTCGCCCTCGCCGCTGGCGCTGGCGGCGGCGCAAGTGGCTTTGGCCGACAGCCACCGCTATCCCGATCACCACGCGGTCGCGCTGGCAGGCACAATTGCGGCCCGCACCAGCATCGCGGCGGATCGAATCGTGTTCGGCAATGGCTCGGGCGAGTTGCTGGTGCAATGCGCGCAGGTCTCGTTGGACCGCGGCGACGAGGCGGTGATGCCGGACCCGACCTTCCCGACCTGCGGCAAGGGCGTGCAGATGACTGGCGCCCACATCGTCAAGGTCCCGCTGCGCCCGGACGGGGCCAACGACGTCGCGGCGATGCTGTCGGCGATCACGCCCCGCACGCGGCTGTTCTACCTGTGTACGCCGAACAACCCGACCGGAAACATCCTGGGCGAAGCGGATCTTGAGCGCGCGATCCGCGAGGTGCCCGCAACCTGCCTTCTGGTGATCGACGAGGCCTATTTCGAGTTCGCCTGCGGCGGCGACGAGCCCGATACCCTGACACTGCTGCGCAGCCGCACCGGACCCTGGGTCGTGACACGCACCTTTTCCAAGGCCTATTGCATGGCCGGGCTGCGGGTCGGCTATGCGCTGTGTTCGGACGAGGGGCTGAAGCGCGGGTTCAGCCGCATCCGGCACAACTTCAACGTTTCGCGGCCTTCGCTTGCCGCGGCCCGGGCGGCCTTCGAGGACGCGGCGTACATGCGTGCGGCGGTGGCCGAAACCGTCGCCCGGCGTGAACAGCTGCGCGCGGGGCTGGAACGGCTCGGGTTTGCCGTCCTTCCCAGTTTCGCCAATTTCCTGACCGTGCGGTTCAACGGTTCCGCTGCCGCTCTGGCGCAGGCGCTGCACGGGCAGGGGATTGCGGTGCAGGCGCTGGGTTGGCCCGATGCCAATGGATCGCTGCGCATCACCATCGGTGCGGCGGAGGAAAACGAACGCGTTCTCGCGGCAATCGAAAACCAACTGGAGGCCGCGTGATGGAAACTCTGCGCGACATGCTGGGCGCGAAGGGCGTGCTGACCACACCCAAAGATATGGTGGCCTTTCTGGACGACCCGCTGGGTGCGACCGTCACACCGCCCCGCGCGGTGCTGCGGCCGGGATCGACCGCCGAGGTTCAGGCGGCGCTGCGCTGGTGCCAGTCCGAGGGGCTGTCGGTGGTGCCGCAGGGCGGCCTGACCGGGCTGACCCAGGCAGCGGTGCCGGTCGATCTGGACAAGACGGTGATCCTTTCGCTGGGCCGGATGAACCGCCTGCGCGATCTCGATGCCGACAGCGCGACCGCCACGGTCGATGCGGGCATGGTTCTGGCCGACCTGCGGGCCCGCGCGGAAGAGGCCGGGTTCTATTTTCCGCTGTCACATGGCGCTGTCGGGTCGTCCCAGATCGGCGGCAACCTGTCGACCAATGCGGGCGGCAACAACGCGCTGTGCTACGGCGTGGCGCGCGATCAGGTGCTGGGGCTCGAGGTGGTCTTGCCCGATGGTACACTGTGGGAAGGGCTGCGGGCGCTGCGCAAGAACACCGCCGGCTATGACCTGCGCCAGCTCTTTATCGGGGCCGAAGGCAGCCTTGGCATCATCACCGGCGCGGTGGTCAAGTTGCGCCCGCTTCCGGTGTCCCGCGCCACGGCCTTTGTTGGCGTCAAGACTCCCGCCGCGGCGCTGAAGCTGCTGCACGCGCTGTCGGCTAGGATGGGCGGCACGGTCGCCGCCTTCGAGCTGATCTCGCGCGGGGCGCTCGACGCGGCGCTTGCCCATACCAAGATGCGCGACCCGTTGGAAAAGCCGGGGGCCTGGTCGGTTCTTATCGAGGCCGAAACTGCCTCGGAGGCGATGGACCTGGGCGGGTTGCTGGAAGATGGGCTGGCTGGTGCTTTCGAAGCAGAGCTGATTCAGGACGCCCTACTGGCCCAGAACGAAGCGCAGCGCATGGCGTTCTGGAAGTTGCGAGAAGCCATCGCCGAGGCCCTGATCCGCGATGAAAGCTGTCTGAAAAGCGATACCGCCGTGCCGGTCGGCCGTGTGCCCGAGTATCTCGAGGCGGCGGGGCGCGCCGTGGACCGCTTTCTTCCGGGGGTGCGCCCGGTTCCCTTCGGGCACCTGGGCGATGGCAACGTGCATTTCAACCTGATGCGCCCCGAAACGATGGCACATGGCGCTTTCCGCGAGCACTGGGTGGCCCTGACGGAAATCCTGGCCGAGGAGGCGATCCGCCTGGATGGCACGCTGAGCGCGGAACACGGAATCGGTCGGCTGAAATGCGAGGAATTCGCAGCAGTGGTCGACCCGGTGTCGTTGCGCATCATGCGCTCGCTCAAGCATGCGCTGGACCCTGATGGCCGGATGAACCCCGGCGTGCTGTTCGCCCGGTGACGGCTGCGGCCTGACGCCTTGGCGAGAACGCTGCAAATGCTGTGTTCGGCCCGCTCGGAGGGGCATCTGATGGGGTAGCTGGAAGACAACCTGCTGTTCCGCTAGTTTGTGGGGCTTTCATCGACGATCAGGCCTGTGTTCCGACCGTGTTCAGCAAGAACCGCTGCCGCCTTCTGACCACGGACATGTCGCGCAAGGAGATGGCGGCCATTCTCGCGCATCAAAAGGTCGCCGTGCTGCTGTCGGTCGACCACTGCGCCGGTCGACGGCACAGTGGTGAAGGCTTCTTCCCGCCACCAAGCTGACCGTAATGACGTTCGCGGCGACCGCGGGCCCGGCCAACCGGTTTTCGGGTTCGAGTAGGTAGGTCGCGGGTATAAAGTTACCAACGCCCTCGGACGTAGCTGCCATGAAGGGCCCCGGCCGCCCCTGATTGCGGGCGGAGACGACAATTAGTTCATCGAGGGTGGCCCGACGCGACGGTGGGCAAGGTTCGTGTTCGCATCGCCAAGAGACGGTACGATCAGCCTACAGCCCAGGCCCGCGTGTATCCGCCCTGCGCGCAGGAACTGTCGCCCCGGGATGAGCCGTGGGGCTGCCGGTGCGAAGAAGTGACTGAGGCAGTCGCCGCGACGATGCCCGCGCCGACTGCCTCAGTCCAAGGCCTTCGGGCGCGTAGGCATGGAGCCGTGCCAAGGGCGCTATCGCGGATTGACAGTCACCACCCTTCTAGCCGAGGCACACGGGCAGACGCCTGAGCACACCGGCGACTACCGCATTCGCTCGCCATTGACTCCTGTGACCCTAGGCTGCACTTGCGGCGAACGTCAGCTCCTGCGGGTGGCGCCGCAGCAAAAAGCTGCGGCGGATTTAGTCTAATCACAGAGTTTGCAAAGCCCGCTATAGCTCTGCGCACAGCCGACTTTGGTGCGTAGCGCAGCATGTGGACTTCGGTCTGCTACGGTTTGAATGGCCGCTTTTGCAATTCTGGCACAGTACTTTCGCAGACGCAGCTTGGGTCCGTTTCCCGCCCCTCGCGTCTACCGACGTGAACGGCCCAGAGCCGCCGTTGCCCGAAGAATCAAACGCTGCGCCGCAGCTTTCTAAAGCTTCCTTTCGACACCTGTTGCAGCAAATTCGAGGGCCCAAAGTCGGCAGGGCGGACCTTCCGGCCGTTCGATGCGGCAGGAAGCTTCCAGTCCGCTCTGAACTCGAATATGATCAAGGGAGAAAAGAAAAGGGGGTAAAGTTATGTCAGTAGAGCAGGACAAAGAAGTTCTTCTTGATGCGCTTTACGAATACCAACTCTCAACAGGAATGCGGCCCTCGATAATCAGGGCGCAAATGCTGCACCTGCCGGAATGGGACCGCAATCGCCTGATTGATGCGGCAAAGGCCCTCGAAGGCGCTGGTGATATCTTGAATCCAGCAGGCCCGTTAAGTCATGTCGATCTGTCTTCAACGGCGCGCCTACGTGCATCTGCACGCACGAAAGCAGCTAAAAGCGGTGGGACAACCTACAATATAGGCTCGGCAACAAACTCGCCGTTTCAGCATATTGAAGCAGGTGGTCATGGTGTTCAAAATATTCAATATCAGACAACTGTTAACGATTTGCGTACCGTTATCGACCTCTACCGCCAGCATGTCGACAGCCTGAACCTTGATACTACGCAGCGGCAGAGGGCTGATAAGGCCGTAGCAACCATTGAAGCGCAGATAGTCGACGAAGATCCCGATCAGGGTATTGTAAGGGCCGCAGGTAAGTCACTTAAAACCATCGTTGAGGGAGCTATCGGCGGCGCTCTTGGAAATGCGGTTGCAAATCCTGGCATCTAGGCTCCGCTGCTCGCCATGTTCGGATAGCTGCGATTGCGCGCTGCAACAAACTGATGGCTGGACTTTGCGATGTCCTCCCATGCCATTGCTCCCAGCAAGCCGCATTAATGGTTGCGACGGCTTTGGTGCGAGGAGGTAAATTTAGTAACCGATCCGGATGGGATCTTAAGCGAAGCAAACAGCCGACCAACACTTTAGGAAATAAAGCAGACATGCGGCGTCGCTGCAGAGCAGACACTTGGCAGCCAGCAGCGGACATCGGTCACGGCCCAGAGCTGCCTTTGACTGTGCAGCTCCAATGCTGCAGCGGCAGCCTGCATTCTGGACATTGGCTACAGTTGCGAAACCTAAAGATCATAGAACTCACACGTCGCAGGTTGCGGAGACACTCCCCGCAACCTACAATTTAATGGTCGTTATTCATTCAACATCTTTGTGAGCCCGTTGGCTGGCGTAGGCTTTTAGCATCATTTCCGTGTACTCTACGGTGCTTTTGGTGTGCTCATCCAACCCGGGCCAAGCAAAGGGCAACTCCCGCAGACAGAGTTCCTGATCAACATTTATCCCGAGTTGAGCCGCAACTGCGAGTGCTGAAATAGGTTCCTTGCCCTCCGGCCAAAGGTATTCATCAAAGGTGATGCATACATCATTGTCATCATCAACAAAGATATCGGCGAATAAAGCACCCAACCGCTCACTAACGTTCGAAGCATCCTCAACAAGTGCACTTCGCATCAGTAAAGTTACCTTTTCGGCATCTAGTTCCAGTTTCAGTCGTGTATCCGCAATATCGACCACCAGCTCGGGCCTCCCTTGCTTCTCTTTGTCAACAAATGGCTTTGGCTGTGTATCATGCTCTTCAAGCCACCAGGGACTTTCGAAGATATCGAGCGGAGACGCGTCACAACGTGGGCAATGCCAAAGCCCCCTAGCAATCTGTTCGCCAGTTATCGAAGTGTCACAATGCAAGCAGAACCACTTCTCCGACACGGCTCCGTTTAAGGGATGACGGACGAGACCGTCTTTGTCTGGTTTTGTAGAACGTCTTGGCCAATCTGATGCTATTCCCGCACGAACCTGTTCCGCTCGTTTGATTGCGATGTCGAGCGCTTCTTGCTGAAATGCGGCTTCATAAACTGGAGCCTCGTGCACAATCTGTTTTGAGATCTCTAGACGAGGTTCCCCGCTTGGAGCTTCAGGCACATAAAGGTGCCAACCTGTCCCATGCATATGAACGTCGCCCATTGAAGCTGAGATAGAGTATTCGTGCCCTTCAATGGTGCCTTGTTGAACATCTGTCTCAAAGACTGAGTCTTCAATAAATGACCCCAATCGAGGTCCACCAGCTTCATCGCCGGGCAGCGCTTCGACGAGCAACCTTTCAACGGCAGAGATTTGCTCCTTTGTTAGAGTCCAACCGGCTCTTTGTGCCTTAGTAACGTCGTTCCAGTGTGAAAAGCCCAGTACTTCGGCAACCGTATCACGCGCTTTGTGGAGAGGTACCTGTTGAGCTCGCGCGTAGCGCTTGGACAATTCTTTCAGTTTCTTAAAGTAGTATGTCGGTTTCATGATCCATATCCGAACTGGATCCGAAAAGGTGCCCGCTGCTTATCGGACCCTGCCAACGGCATGGTATCCAAAAAATGAAATCGCGTTGCTTTGCTTCGCATGGCGGGCACACCGGCCTACGCGCTAGGCCGAATACATTGTTACCCGCTCGACCGAAAAGGTCAAGCGGCCCTGAGTCGCGGTCCGAGAGTGTGGCTACGCCGCGGTGGGGCTTCCCCGAAGCAGCCATGCGTCATGAGTTGCGCATCAGCCTAGCTCGTAAACACTGCCAATATAGTTTCAATATCATGTTTTATATCGCAAGAAGCAGCGCACTTGGCTTCTCTTGGGGAAATACGTTCAATGTCCGGGAAGAATTTTTGCAATGGACTTGGTTTTGCGCAAACGAGAGGGTCGGAAGGCTTTGTTGCACAAATCGCTTCAGGGATTCACTGTGTGAATCCGGCATGATAGCTGGGCGACATGAGCAGTTGGGCCCCTACGAAGTACAAGACCAGGAACTGGCCTTCGTACAACACATCGCTGA
>NZ_JAGEMH010000027.1:0-28595 GCF_040148795.1 Sagittula sp. NFXS13 | reverse complement strand
CACGTGTTGCCATACGCGGCTCCATAGCCGTTTCTGGATCGGAAGCGAAGTCGCCATTCGCTGCAAGCGAAGATAGAGGCATGTGCCATGCGGGGTCCGATCGGCATACTAGCGACGTGAACGGCCCAGAGCCGACCTTCAGCCTTGGATCAGCATGCCGCATCGCAGGCCGTCAAAGCTCCCGTTCGCCGCATTTGCGACCCCGGCGGGGTCCGAAGGTCTCCAGTGCGGACAGAGCTGACATTAGTTTCTCCGAATAGCATGACTGGAGATGCAAAGGCCTTTTGCCGGTCGAGGACGCTATTGCTCGGTTGGCAGGCAGACACTCCAGCTTGCCATGGCCAAACTTACAGCCCTTTCAAGCTCCTCTCGGCTTGCGCCGTCGCGTGCCGATGTAGCGATCCCGACCATGAACGTGCTGAAAAAGGTCGCGACCGCATGGGCGTCGGTGTCCGGGGGCGTATGTCCTGATGCAATATCGCGCTCGACTTGCTTGAAGATCGCTTCGAAGTTCGCTCTTCGCTCCGCCGAAAGAACGTCGGCGGCAAACTGGTTTTCGGGTCCGCAATTCGTCGCAGCTTGCGTCACAAGGCAACCGGTCGGATGAGAGACATCCGTCTGCATGGCGACGGAGCGGCGCAGACATGTCTCGACCACCTCGCGCGGCGGAAGACTTTCATCCCGCAGGATGTCAGTGACGCTGCCATGCGTGACGCGATACCGTTCCACAACCTCGCGGAACAGGGCCTCCTTCGATCCGAAGGCCGCGTAGAAGCTGGTGGGTGAGATGCCGCCCATGGCCTCCTTGAGCAGGTTGAGCGTCGTCGGCTCGTAGCCATGTTCCCAGAACAGGTGCATCGCCGCGTCGAGCGCTGCGCCGCGGTCGAAACCGCGCGGTCTTCCGGTTCTTGCCATGTTTGTCCTCCTGTCGATTAATGAATTAATTGATACAGAATTCATTGACAAGGGCAGCAGATACCCCTTACTTCCGCATCGATCGATACGGAATGGACACTCAATGACAACCACGACACATTTTGGCGCTGATGAGCGCCTACCCATCGCGGCCCTGCTGGCGCTGGCGATGACAGGCTTTATCTGCATTGCGACCGAGACCTTGCCTGCGGGGCTGTTGCCGCAGATGTCCGATGAGCTCGGTGTCTCACCCTCCCTGGCAGGACAAACCGTGACGGCCTATGCGTTCGGCTCGCTCGTGGCAGCCATTCCTCTGACGATGCTGACGCAAACATGGCCACGTCGGTCTGTTCTACTGCTGACCGTCCTCGGCTTTCTGATATTCAACTCAGCGACAGCCCTGTCGGAGAGCTATTGGCTGACGATGGGCGCGCGGTTCATGGCCGGGGCGGCAGCAGGGCTCGCATGGAGCTTGATTGGCGGATACGCGCGGCGAATGGTATCGGCGGCGCAGCAAGGGCGAGCGATGGCCATTGCGATGGTGGGCACGCCTGTAGCCCTCTCTCTCGGCGTTCCGCTCGGCACATGGCTTGGAACCGCCATCGGATGGCAGATGGCGTTCGCGGTCATGTCCGGGCTATCCGCCCTGCTGATCGCGTGGATCCTGATCGCAGTGCCGGACCATCCGGGACAGAAAGCGGAAAGCCGCATAAATCTTGGCAGCGTTATTGCCATGCCAGGTGTGCGCGCGGTTCTCGCCGTGGTGCTGCTCTGGATGCTCGGCCACAATATCCTCTATACCTACATCGCGCCATTCGCGGAACGCGCCAGCTTGGGCGATCACGTAGATCTCGTGCTGCTGATCTTTGGCGTTGCATCCTTGCTGGGCATTTGGATTTCAGGACAATTGGTAGATCGCGCATTGCGCCGTTCGGTCCTGATCAGCCTGTCGGTTTTCGCTCTGATGGCTTTTGGCCTGGGTCTGTTCGGGCAGCATCCTGAAGCGGTCCTCATTGGCGCCGTGATCTGGGGCCTGACTTTTGGGGGCGCTGCAACGTTCCTTCAGACGGCACTTGCCGATACCGCCGGTGAAGGCGCGGACGTTGCTCTGTCAATGAATGTCGTGGTGTGGAATTCCGCGATTGCCTCTGGAAGCATCGTGGGCGGTATTCTTCTCGATGCCGCAGGAGCGGGCGCGTTTCCATGGGCGGTCTTTATCCTGGCGGTTGCGGGCGTCATTGTCACATTTGGTGCGCGCAGGTCTGGCTTCCGCCCCGGAAGCCGCGGATAAGGAAGCTAACGAAAGACGGCGTCGGGCTCTTTTCGGCCGCTCGCCGCGCTCTACACGAAAGGCCGCTGTCGGCTTAGCGTAGGATTTCGCACCCTAACGCAAACGCCCCCTACGCAGGTAGAGGCGCTATTTCCTTGTCGCTGGCAAATGCTTGCCGACGCGTCCAAGCCTGAGCTTTGGTGTGTCTATCCGCGCGGTGCGGGTCTCGGGCACCCTTCGCGACTTGCCCCTTGTATGCATGCGGGTGCGTGATTTCGAACTGCGGTATGCTTGCTGCGGCCAAGTGGAATTCCTGGCGCGCCAGTGACGAGGCAAGATAGCGCGTTTCGCGCACGTGTGCCGGCGTCCGCGCTTCGAGCCCTTCCGCAATTCGCTGCTCGACCGCGGAGGGTAAGAGCCCTCCGATCACGATCGCCTCGCCGTCGAACATCACCTTCACCAGTTCCAGCACCGGATGCAATTGATCGCAGGTCCAGTCAATCCAGGGGCCAACATCTATGTGCTGGGAGAGGTCTTCGGGGAGGTCGAACAGGCTGTCGACCCGCAGGCCCCGATCCGCAGCATAGTTCAGACGATCTTGGCCCGAAGGCCGCCTTGCCGCGTGTGGGAAGTAGCTGCCCAAAGCCGCTGCGTTTCCGAAACTGCCCGCGTAGAGTCGCCGCTCAATGATGCTTCCGCCGCCAATACCGTACCCGAAATAGACGATGTTGAAGCTCTCCAGCGCCCTGCCAGCACCGAAGTAGCTTTCCGCAAGCGCTGCCGCACGGGCATCGTTGATGATCCACTTCCGCAGGCCCAGCCCCTCGGCAAAGACCTCGCGCACCGCCAGTGCGTCCATCGCCCGGGCACGAAGGTGCGCCCCGGGCTCTGGTGAAAATTGATCGGCACAGAAACCCCGGCTGCGACCAGCTGCGCCCGCGTCGCGCCGGCTTGTGCCAGCAACGCGTCGACACTTGCCCCGGCGGTACGCGCGACATCGAACGGATCGGACATGTCGGCATCGAGTGCGAGATGCGCGACCACCTCGCCGCCCATCCACGACAGCGCCAGGACGGGTCCTGTCGACGATGCAGACGATACCAAGCGTGTAGAGCCCGCGGCCATCCAGCCGCAGCAACCGCGTCTTGCGCTTGGCAAGGCTTGTGACGCCGGGCACCGCGTCGAAATCAACGTCCTCGAGCAACCCCATCTCCCGCCCGCTATCGCACGACCAACTGTTCCAGCTACAATGCGTCGCTGCGCATGCGGGGGCTTTGCTGATCTGGGTGGACAAGGAAATGACCTGGCTTGCGCCGCGTGATGGGCAACGCGGACGGCCAGCGGTGTTTTCCGATGCGGCCATTCAGTTCTGCCTGTCGATCAAGATCCTGTTCAAGCTGCCGCTTCGCCAGACTGCCGGTATGGTGGCGAGCCTGGTGAAACTGGCGGGGCTGGACTGGCCTGTGCCAGATTTCTCCACGCTGTGCCGCAGGCAGAAGACCCCGGCCGCCCAGGTCCCGTATCGCCGCGCCGATAGCCCGATTAACCTGCTTATGCCCTCTCGGGACATCACCCTTTGATGCCCTGCCGGGTGACAGACAGCACGGGCATCAAGTTTCTTGGCGATGGCGAATGGCAAGCGCCTAAGCACGGAATGCAGGGGCGGCGCCAATGGCGCAAAGTACACTTGGCCAAGGACCCGGCTACATCCGACATCCGCGCCGTGGAATTCACCCCCAGCCGCGACGGCGACAGCCCTGTGCTGCCCGACCTGGTCAGCCAGATCCCGGAGAGCGAACTGATCGGCACCGTGACCGCGGACGGAGCCTACGACACGCGCCGCTGCCACAAGGCTATCATCGAGTGCGACGCGGTTCCGATCATCCCGATCCGCACGAACAGGCGGCTATGGAAGGATGACTGTCAGGCCGCAAAGGTCCGCAACGAGACGCTGCGCGCCACCAGGCACTACGGCCGGGCCTTCTGGAAGCGCTGGACGGGATATCACTCCCGCAGCAGGATCGAGGCAAGGATGCGCTGCCTGGAATCCTTTGGCGAGAGCATCGCAGCACGAAACCCTGACCGCCAAACCGCAGAAATCCACATCCGCATTGCCCTCATGAACCGCTTCAACGGGCTCGGCACCGCCGAGATCGTCCGCGTGGCCTGATGTCAGCGGGGCAAGGGGCAGTCACGCCTCAGGCAGGCGTAATGCAACAACGCCTCAGCCATCGCTCTCGCCGCAACGGTGATCTTTTGGTTATGAGCCCAGAGCCTAGCCAGTCCCGTAGGCACAACGCACGGGCCGAGTACCGCCCCACTCGGAATGTGGTACATGGCCTATAGCTTGGCTACGTGCAAAGCGCGCAACGAAGCGGTCTCATTCCAAAGCAATACCGCTGCGCCCAGCCAAACGGCTGCGCTCCAACAGGGTGGCGATCAAGGTGGCGGCAGCGGAAATATCCATGCCGCCTGTGCGTATGCTGGACACGCAATAGCGCTCGGCATCGCGCGTATCTGCGCGCGGGTGCCATGTCACATAGGCCCCGAGCGAGTCGGACGCCGACAGGCCCGGGCGTTCTCCGATGAGTGTTATAACGGCCTGTGCCTTGAGCGCCAACGCGATGCGGTCACCCGCAGCCACCCGCCCGTTTCGCAGCAAAACCGTGCCAACCGTCAGCCCCGCTGTCAGGCATGGTCGCAGCGTCTCGATGAGAGGCACAGCGTTGCGGTTGACCGCCAGAGCCGACAATCCGTCGGCCACAACAATGCACAAATCGCAACTCAGCGCGCTCTGCGAGAGCAGCGTCTGGGATGTGTCTGAGAGGAGACGGCCAAGGTCCGGACGCGTCAGATATTCTTCGCGTGATGTGACAGCGCTCTCGACCACCAAAGGCCAAGCACCGTCTTTGAGCGCCTGGGAAAGTGCCGAGACCTCAAAAGCCGAGGAAATCGCGTCGCGTGCCCGCGCATGATCGAGGGAAAACCGCAAAACGGCCTGCGTTGGCAGACCAGAACCCGCTTGGCCCAAAGCAATACGCGCATCCGTGAACCGCTTGAGATTGGCCATCACATCAGATGCCGCAACACGGCGTGGAACGGGCCTGTCATCACTCATGCGCCAAGCTCCAACAGCTTTGCCCCGTTGCCCTGCAACCACGTTTGCGCACCGGTCACACGCCCCGCATGATCGAGGATGTCATGTCGCGCCAGCCATGCGGCAAACTCCGGCGCAGGGCTGAGGCTCAGCGTTTCGCGCAACTGCGCAAGATCATGGTGTGCAAGGCTTTGATAATTCAGCATGACATCGTCGGCCCCCGGAACGGTAATGACAAAATTCACCCCCGCATTCGCCAGACTGTGCAGCAAAAGATCCATGTCATTTTGGTCGGCCTCAGCATGGTTGGTGTAGCAGACATCACAGCCCATCGGCACGCCCAGAAGCTTGCCGCAGAAATGGTCCTCAAGCCCCGCACGGATGATCTGCTTGCCGTCGTAAAGATACTCCGGTCCGATAAATCCCACGACAGTGTTCACAAGCAAACAGTCAAAAGCACGGGCAACGGCATAGGCGCGGACTTCCATGGTCTGCTGGTCGACGCCATGGTGACCATTTGACGACAGGGCCGCGCCCTGCCCCGTCTCAAAATACATCGCATCCTGGCCCACCGTGCCACGCCCAAGCGCAAGAGCGGCCTCCTGAGCCTCGCGCAGGATCGACAGTGAGACGCCAAAGCCTGCATTGGCCGATTGCGACCCCGCGATAGATTGAAACACCAGATCGACCGGCGCACCGAGGTTGATCGCCTCAATCGCGGTCGTCACATGGCCAAGCACGCACGATTGTACCGGCAGGTCATAGGTAAGCCGCAGCTCGTCAAGCAACCGCGCGGTGCGGATATAGTCGCTGACGCCATCGGTGGCCGGATTAACGCCAATCACAGCATCGCCTGAGCCATAGATCAGCCCGTCCACAGCACTGATCGCGATGCCCAACGGATCGTCAGTCGGATGGTTGGGTTGATTGCGCGCCGCAATCGTCCCCGGCAAGCCCACCGTGGTGCGAAATGCTCTCACCACATTGATTTTGCGCGCCACACTGATCAAATCGGCGTTGCGCATGAGTTTGCTGACGGCGGCGACCATGTCCGGCGTCAAACCCCAAGCCAGGGCGTGAATGGCCGAACCCTCTGCGCCCAAAAGCCATTCACGAAACGCCCCCACAGTCAGGGAGGCGACTGGCGCGAAGGCATCAAGATCATGTTGGGCCGCAATCAGATCGCTCACCTCATCTTCGACCTCGGGCATAAGGGCCTCCGAGAGAAAGGCCTTAAGTGGCAAATCCGCCAGACAATATTGTGCAGCGATCCGTTCCTCGGCGCTGCGCGCCGCAAGTCCGGCCAGGACATCGCCCGAACGGTGCGGCGTTGCGCGCGCCAGCAGCGTCCGCAGGTCCTTGAAGTGCCAGCGCGTGGTGCCGAAAACATGCGAATAGCTCATGAGATGGGGTCCGTTTCCGTGTCGATTGGGCCTTTAGAAATCGCCTTTTGCCCTACGCGCGCCCTTCGCCTTTCCCGAGGTTCAATCTTGCTCCCCGTCGAGCGTTTGCCACCGGGTCAAATGCGCCTTGATGAGATCCTGCAAAGTGGATGCATCGCCCGCCTCTATCGCATCGACCATGTGCAGGTGGTCAAGGCTGGACTGACGAGCTTTGGCCGTCGTGGCCCAATTCGACCAATCACCCGGCAGATCGCGTTCGCGCAATTCATGGATCAAGCTGGCAAGTGTTGTGTTTTGGAGCGGGGCGATCAACGCACGGTGAAAACCATGATTAAGACCGCGCATCTGCTGAAACGACAGAACATCCACACCTGCGTCAAAAGCCAGAGCCGCCGCCCGGATGTCAGCGATGTCTGCATCACTGGCATTGGCCACGATTTCTGTCGCAGCGGGCAATTCCAACATCAAACGCACGTCGGTGATTTCCGCGCGTGCCTCGATTGAGGGCTGTACCACGCGGAACCCACGATTTGGCGTGTGCTCCACGATATGCGCACTTGCGAGCGTTGCCAAAGCGGTGCGCGCAGCGCTGCGTGTGCAGTTGTAGCGATCCTGCAAATCTATCTGGCGCAGCCACTCGCCCGGACGTAGCACCCCCAGAACGATGTCGCTGCGCAGACGCTCGGTCACGTCATCCTGCATATGCTCGATCAACGAAGACGCCGCCACGGTCATGCCTGTGCCCTCATCCGTCTACCCCAAACACAACAGCATCTTGCGCACGCACCCAAATCCGGCCTGCACCGCGTGGCTGTGGTGTGTCGATGGTCAACCGGATCGTGGAGCCTGCCACATGGGCCTCCTGTTCGAAGTGATCCCCAAGGTAGCTTTCGGGACCGAACTCAACCTTGATTTCTGACGCATCATCGGTTGGGACGCAACGGATCAGATGCGGTCGGATCGCCAGAAGCTGCGCGCCTGCGGCCAAATCCGTAAGCGGCGTGCGCGCCCGAACGACCTGACCGTCGCCCAGGATTGCCTCACACGGGCCAACACGTGACGCGGCGCTGCCGGTCACCTCCAACAGATTGGCATTGCCGATAAAACTCGCGGAAAACGGGTGGATCGGGTCGCGGTAAATCTCTTGCGGTGTGCCAAGCTGTACAACCTTGCCACCACGCATCACCACGATGCGGTCGGACATGGCCAGAGCCTCGTCCTGATCATGGGTCACGTAGATCGTGGTAAGCCCCAATTCCTGTTGGATATCCTTGAGCCAAATGCGGGCCTGTTGGCGCAACTGGGCATCGAGGTTGGACAGCGGCTCGTCCAGCAACAACAGCGGCGGGCGAAACACAATCGCACGCGCCAGTGCCACACGCTGTTGCTGTCCACCGGACAATTCCCCGGGATAGCGTTTGGCAAGTGGACCCAGCTCAACCAGTTCCAGCGCCTGAGCGATACGGGTTCGCCTTTCGGTGGCAGGCACTTTGCGCAGCTTTAGCGCCATGCCAACGTTGTCCTCCACGGACAGATGCGGCCACAGGGCATAGCTTTGAAACACAACACCAAAACCACGCGCCTCAGGCGGCAGGAAGGTGCCGGATGCAGCATCCACCAACACCTGATCGCCAAAGGAAATGCGTCCGCCTGTGGGTTGGTCCAGCCCCGCAATCGCCGAAAGCGTTGTGGACTTGCCACATCCGGAGGGGCCCAAAAGGGTCAGAAATTCGCCGTCTGTGACGCTGAGGTTGATGCCGTCGATGGCAAGGGCAGTGCCGTATCGGCGCGAGACGTCTTTGAGCACGAGGTCAGTCATAGATCTTAACCTTGAAAAGGAGACGTGAGAGGATCAGCAGGACAGCGATCATCACGATTTGAAGGGTTGCAAAGGCTGCCAGTTCACCGACATCGCCGTTGGTCCACAAAGACAGCATCGTCACGCCCATGATTTCGAGACCGGGGGCAATCAGGAAGATGGCGATGATGTAGGACTTGAGGTGGAACACAAATAGCAAGATGAAACTGCCCAGCAGCGCGGGTTTGAGCAGGGGCACCATGATCATACGCATGGAGCTGACCCAGTCGGCACCCACCGTGCGCGCGGCCTTGTCGAGGTCACGCCCGATCTGGACAATCGCAGGTTGGATCACACCCAGCGCCAGCGGCAGGGTCGCCATGACATAGGCCACGACCATGATCCCGATATTGCCGCGCAGCCATCCCATCGGCGGCAGAATGATCGCCGCATAGAAAACCCCCAATCCCGTGATCATGCCGGGGATGACACGCGGAGAATAGGCCAGCGCCTCAAGTGTACCGGCGAACTTGAAAGACGAGCGTTGAATGACCAACGCCACTGCGACGGCAAGCACGGTTCCAAGCGCCGCTGACAGCAGCGAAATCTGGACCGTATTGCCAATCGCGCGCAGGTTGGCAGGATTGCCGAACAGTTGCTCGAAATTGCCTAGGGTCAGGACTTTGGTGAGTGGCACCAGAGGCGAGAGGAACGAGGTAAAGGCCCGCAACAGGATGCCTGCGATGGGCAAGACCACCGCGACGAGAAGAATGAGACCCGTCAAAAGTGCCATAGGCCATCGCAGCTTTCCAAGGCTCAGGACCATCGGCCGCGACCCCTTGCCCTTGACGGTCTCATAGCGGTGCCCTTGCCGCAGCAAGATGCGCTGCACCACGAGAGCAGAGCCCACGAGCAACATCAAAAGCAGCGACGAGGCGGCAACAAGCCCGTGGTTCGGGTCCGAGGCGGCAATCCCTTCGGCGTAAAGAAACGTCGACAGCGTGTCGATCCGCGCCGGCCGCGCCAGAAACAGCGGGATGGACAATGTCTCGACTGCAATCACCAGATTGAGCGCCGCAGAGGTGATGATCGAGGGCACCATTAACGGTAGAGTGACCCGACGCAGCACCTGCAAAGGTCCCGCCCCCACCGTGCGAGCGGCACTTTCCAACGTGGAGTCGACCGAGCGGACAGCGCCATAGAGGCAGTATAGATAGGCCAAGGGGGCTTGCGAAATTCCCGCAACAAGCGACATGCCCGCGATGGAATAGAGGTTCCACGGCGCACCACCTGTCTGCTGTGCAATCGTCTGGGTGACAAACCCTGACGGGCCGTACATGACCACCCAGCCAAGCGCAAAAATCAGGTGAGACAAATAGAGCGGCCACATCAGGACATCGCCCATGATCTGACGGCCCGGCAAATCAGTCCGGCCAATGAGAAGCGCCGCACCGATCCCCAGCACTTCGGCGATGATCACGCTGAACAGGGCAAAAATGCCAGTTGTGAGCGCGATGCCCCCAATTCGTTCAGACTGCACAATGTCGCCGATATTTGACAGGGTGAACTGCCATCCATCGGCGTAAAGTGGGCGGTCAACAAAGACCTGAAGCAAGATCGGCAAGGCTGGTGCCAGCATCAGCGCAGCGGTCACGATAAAAATCAACCATTGCGCCAGACGCGCCCGGTCAAAGGATCGCTGTACCCCGCCACCGCGAGACGCGCGGTCCGAGAGGGTCGCATATGTCATGGAATATCCTTTTCGGTGGGGACCGGCCTGCACCCGTGGAGCAAACCGGTCCTGTCCGGCTTACATCTTGAACGCAGCGCCCCAGCGGGCATTGAACGCGTCGAAACTCTCGACCATCTCGGCATCGTAGTCGATCAGGATCAGCTTATCCTCGGAGCCGATGGCCGCGATGACCTCATCCAGCGAATAAGCGTTCTCGCCTTCGGGCGTGACCCCCGGACGGTAGGCTGTAAGATTGCCATCCGCGACAGCATATTGGCCGGGTTCGGAGAGGACATAATCCAGGAACACGCGGGCGGCGGCCTGATGAGGCGCTTCCTTGGTGATGCCCATACCACGCAGGAAAACCGGCGTGCCGTCAGAGGGGAACGTCCAGCCCAAAACCTGCTCCAGCGCGGGGTCCATACGGCTCAAAACGACCGGTGCGGAGACAAAGAACGAGGATGCCAGTTCGCCTGTGAGCGTGCGTTCGATCATGCCACCTGCCCCGCCGCCGGGGCGGGTCATCGGACCTGCGGAGGCAAACCAATCCCACGCTGCATCGCCATGGAATTTGGCAAAAGCGTAACCGATCGAACCGCCAAAGGCGTAGCGCCCATCATAAGTCCCAACCTTGCCCTCAAACACCTCAGGGTGGGCAACGATATTGGAAAAATACTCTTTCATTGAAGACACCTGAAGGTCTTCTGGCACTGTCAGTTTGTTGTAGATCGTGACCATCGGATCGGTCGAAAACGTATAGAGACCGGCCTCTGGATAGGACCACTGCGGCAGGTTGGCCTGCTCGGGTGATGCATAGTCATCCAGCGTTCCCGTATCGACCGCACGCACCCAGTCGGGGATCGAATTGGCGATGATCAGATCGGCGCTCTGCACCCCGGTGCCGGTTTCCGCATCATATCGCGAAAAGGCCTCGGAGGGCCCCATCTCGATCATTTCGACCTCAATATCGGGATAGGTCGCGTTAAAGGCTTCAATGACCGGACCGAGGTTGGAGCTTGACAGGTTGGTGTAGATGAGCAGCGAACCTTCCGTCTGCGCTTGTGCGATCAGATCGCTGTATTCGGCGGGGTAGCCTTCGGGCACTGTTTGTGCCTGTGCCGTTTGGGCCATCAGCAACGCGCAGGCGCTGGCAATCCAGAGATGTTTCATTTGGAACTCCTGTTGAGGGTATGAACGGTGCTTGCTTGTTGTTGATCAAGCCAGTTTCGCAAAACATGCGAAGCCGCTTCGGCGCAGGGGGCAAGCGTATGCCCCACACCTGGAATGAGGGTTAGGGTTACTGGCGCACCCAGAGCCGTGAGGCTGTCGCGCAGCGCATGGACCTTGTCGATGCGCGTTTCCCCGGCGAGGCCTGCTTGCTCCGATCCAAAGCGTGTGCCGGGGCCGCGATTGACGACACCTTTTGCGCGATCCTCGCTCCCGACGAAAAGCGCCGTGGGCAGAGCGGCAAGAGCCTCCCAGTCAAGCTCTGCGCCCGTGGCCGCCTCAGCGCCGCCAAGACCGGGCCACCACGCCACATCCTCGCGTAGCAATGTCACGCCACCCGGAGCCGCAAGGATCAGCCCGTCCAGTTCGGCGGCGCGAAACAGAGCGTAACGCTGGGCAAACTGCGCCCCACCGGAAAAGCCAAACAGCCAAATGCAGCTCGGCTTCTCGCCCAGATGCCCCAGAGCGTCGGCCAGTATACAGTCCATGAGGTGCAGGTAATCTGTGCCTCCGCCGATCAGGAATTTATAATCATCACTCGCATCGTGTTCGTCGATCTTGGCCGGAAACAGCGGCGCAAGAAGGGATACGGCACCGCCAAGGTCCAGACCTTTCAACAGGCCTCGGACATCCCTGTCACTGCCATGGGCCGCGATCAGCAGCGGGGCCCCGGGAGCCTCGGCGGGCCGCAAGCCATAGCGCCAATCGGTGCCTGACAGAGTAACAGCAGGCAGGCCTTCCAATGGATCGGGTGAAGCATTGGACAGGCTGGTTTTGCAAGGCGCACGTGGTTTGGATTTCATCGCGGATCCTTCGATTCAGACGAACTATAGGCCTCGGTCTCCAAATGCACCATAATCGGCGCTAAAATTGGCGCCAATTTTTGACATGTGACTTTTTGCGACGTTTTCGACGCGCTCACTGCACTCTCAACTGGCATAACTGACCTCCCCGATCTCACGGGTTTGCGAAAGAACCGGTAAGCGGCGGCGTGTACTGGCAACAGTCTCCGCGTCAATGTCCGCCAAGATCACGCAAGGCGCGTCCCCGGCAGAGGCCAAGACCTCGCCCATCGGGGAAATGATGCGCGACTGCCCGAAGGTCGCAACACCATCTCGCGTCCCGCATTGTGCGGCGGCCACCACATAAGACCCTGTTTCAATCGCACGCGCCTTTAGCAAAACCTCCCAATGCAATGGACCTGTGATCGGAGAAAAGGAGGCCGGGATCATCATGACTTCTGCCCCCGCCGTCGCCAAGGCACGGAAAAGATAGGGAAACCGCAAATCGTAGCAAATCGACAAGCCAAGCGCATGCCCGGCCGCGTCACAGATCACAGCGCCTTTTTCGCCCGGGGACACGGCGCGACTTTCAATAAAATCGCCTGCCCCGCCAAGAGCCACATCAAAGGTATGCAACTTGTCATAGCACGCGATGATCCGACCCTCGGGCGAGATCACATGCGCGCGGTTCCAAACCCGTTTGCCATCCTCAGTGCGCACCAGCAAAGAGCCTGTGTGCAGCCAGATGCCCAACTCCGCAGCGAGTGACACACACAACGCCAGCGTCGTATCTTCGGCCTCGGGAAGGCAAAGACGGGGGTAAGCCATCTGATCTTTCAAAAGAATATTGGCGGCCTCTGGAAGGCTGACGACCCGCGCGCCCTGGCGGACCGCATCGCGCACAAGCCCCTCGATGGTGGCGTTGTTCTGTGCCACATCCGAGGTCGAGCACAGTTGCAGGGCGGCAAAAACAGTCATTTGGTGCTCCGGTTCAGGAAATCAGCGACAACAGACATGCACAGATCATGCTCTTCGACATGCGGCATATGGCTCGACTTACCCAGGATCAGCCACTGCGCGCCGGGGATGTTGTTGGCATAGGCCTCCGTTGCACGCGGGGTGGCTTCGTCAAAGCGTCCTGTCAGGACCAGCGTCGGGGCCTTAATCAGGTGCAGCCGATCCTCGATGGTCCAGTCTTTAAGCGTGCCGATGACGTGGAATTCCGTCGGCCCGTTCATCGTGTGATAAACGGTCGGATCGGCCGCAATCGCATCAAACGTCGCGACCACTTCCGCCGGCCAAGGGTCCATACGGCAGACGTGGTTGCGATAAAACACGTCCGTCGCCGCAAGATAATCAGGATGGTCAAACGCCCCTTTTTCTTCGTGGGCCGACAGCGTTTCATGCAAACCGTCCGGCAAATCGCGGCGCAGGCGCAGAGCTTCCTCCACCCATGTGCGAAACGAACTGGGCGAATTGGCAATGACGAGCGCCTTAAGTCCTTTCGGGCGCAAAACAGCATGCTCTGCCGCAAGCATTCCGCCCCAACTTTGCCCGAGCAGGCAATAGTCGTCCTGAATGCCCAAATGACGCAAAAGGCAATCCAACTCCGCCAGAAACAGCTCAACAGTCCAGAAATCGGAGGCGGCATCCGGCAAATGCGTTGAACGCCCGTTGCCAAGCTGGTCATAAAATACCACAGCACGTCCGGTTTGCGCGATTGCCTTGTAGGCATCCACATAGTCATGCGTACATCCCGGACCGCCATGCGCCACCACGAGCGGCGCAAGTCCGCTGCGCAGATTTCCAACCACCCGATACCAGGTCATGTACTCCCGAAACGGGCAAAGGCCGTCTTGGGCAAGTGTATGTTGGGTGTCGGGGGCAGCGAGCATATCGGGTGTCCTTGGTCGTCTGTATCCCTCCACTTTGCCGCAACGCAAATCCCCCGCGTAAGCTGCAACATTTTACACCCTGCCGACCACGCAAGGTTGTTTTAGACTGGTCCCAAAGTGGAGCCTGCACATGAACCCCCTGCGACAAACCCTTCTGTCCGGTAAAAGACTGCCCGCAGCCTTTCTGTTCCTAAACCAGCCCGATGTGGCAGAAATCATTGGGTTGGCGGGTTTTCCCCTGATGATCGTCGACCACGAACACGCGGCCACAGACCTTGGCAGTTCGCTACACAGCTTGCGCGCAATCCGCAGCACCACGAACGCCTTTGTCATGGCCCGTGCGCAGGACGGCTCGCCTGCCGCGATCAAACCGCTGCTCGATGCCGGTTTTGACGGGATCATGGTGCCGGATGTCCAATCAGGCGACGAGGCGCGTGCCATTGCGCAGGCGGCCCGCTATGCGCCTATCGGAAGGCGTGGCGCGCAGTTTACCGTATCGCGTGCGGCGCGCTATGGCGCGGATACGAACCATGCAGAGCAGGCGAATGAAAACCTTTTGGTCGCGATCATGATCGAAAGCCGCGCAGGACTTGAGGCCATCGACGACATTGCCGCGACACCCGGCATCGACATGCTGTTCCTCGGGCCACTTGATCTGACCACCGATTATGGTGCCTTTGGCGATCTTGGCTCCTCAGACCTGTCAGAAGCTCTTCTGAGGGCCGAACAAAGCATCCTGGCGACGGGAAAACTTCTGGGCGGGGCGGCGTTGCCAAATGAGGCCCCGGCCACTTTGTTCGCGCGCGGCTACGCCATGGTCAGCGCAACCTCGGATGTCGGGTTGATCAGGGACGCGGCAGCGCGGGCCTATCAAGAGATCCAGCGCTGACGTGTAGCGATGGCGACCGCATGACTGCGGTTCCGTGCTCCCAATTTCACGCCTGCCGCCTGAAGATGTTTGACCACCATGCTCTCGGAGCGATCCAGCGCATGGGCGATCTGTTTGGCAGATAACCCATTCGCCGTTAGCGACAGGCACTCCGCCTCGCGCGGGCTCAACAGGTTTCGCACCGGCGGTAAAACTGGGGTGAGTTCATCCTGCAACCGATGTGCCGCAAGGGCAAAATCGGCGAGAATTGTCTGCGCGCCTGCGCAATCAGGCAAAAACACGGTGACTGTCGCAAACCCCTGAGCTGGCAGATGCAGCGGCACCGTTACCCCGCGTGCCAGGGCCCAGCCGAGTAGACGCTCGGACACGTCCCCTACCTCCTCACGCTCCAAATCCCGTGTAATAAGAGAGGGCTCCTGTGGGTGATAGCTCCACGAAAAAGGGCGCGTGATGCCAGCGGCCATGTTTTGGACCGGATCCGCACGGTAAAGCGCCTGCCCGCACCAATCCGCGACCAAACGCTCGGCCCTCCCGCGGGCCTCGATCACATCCGGCAGCGCAAACTTGGCCGGATCAGGGGAAAACGGCGTCGTCGCATAGTCATAGATCAGGCCCAGTGCGCCCTCGGGGCAGGCCGCAAAAGCCGCATCGACAAGCTGTGGGACCGTCGCCATCCCTTAGCCCTCCGAGAGCATGTGGCTGTCCACGATGGCGCTGGCCCCGGAGAGATCACCAATGCGCTGTCCCGCCTCAACGCCATAAATCGTACGTTTGGTCAGCGCCAAGAGGGCGTCTGCCCGTGTCAAATTGTGTTCCAATTCCGTGGCGTGGATCGCCACGACACCCAAAGCATCGGCGAGGATCGCATCGCCTGCAAGGATCGGAACACCGCCGACAGACACGGGGCGATTGAGGGCGCCCCCCTGCCCTTGGAGCCGCGTGGTCAGCACCGAAGCCCCGCGACTAAAGACGGGCAAACCCATAGCGGCAAGTTCGGCCGTATCCGTGTGAAAACCGTCGATGATCACAGCCGCGGCCCCCGCATTCAGGATCGCCCGAGCCACGCCGCCGCCAAGGCAGGCCGCCGAGCGATCCCCCCGGCGGTCGATGACCAAAATATCGCCGGGTCGCAACAGCCCGGCGGCGTGGTGCAACAAAGTTGAATCCAGCCCCGGAAGGCTCAGGGTGACAGCCGTCCCGGTGACGGTGCCCGCTGGAAAGACCGGGGCCACACCGGGATCAAGCACCCCCCGATCCAGGAAGTGTCCAAAGAGGACAGTCTCAAAGCGTGCGAGCCGCGACAGGAGTGCGCCGGAGACGGCAGTGGGCATGGGGTCGATAGTATAGGTCATATCAGATTCCAGTTTGTTTTCTCTATTACGCAACCGGATAGCCTTGCTCGTCCACCTGATTTACTTAATCATATTGATAGAAAAAATTAATCACCGGAAACACGGATGCAAACCCACAGCCTTGAGACATTCTTTTGGGTGTCCCGCTTCTCCAGCTTTCGACGGGCTGCCGAGCGGCTCAATGTATCACAACCGACCGTGTCTGCGCGCATTCGGGGACTGGAGGAAGAACTGGGCGTGACACTGCTGCGCAGAGACCGAAGCCTGACACTCACCGAACAGGGCCACGAACTCTTGGATTATGCCCACAAGGTTTTGCGTCTGACAGAGGACCTCTCTTTTCACAAAGCGGCGCTGCCTGTTGAGACGCGGCTTAGGATCGGGGCAAACGGGCCAGTGGCCGCGACGTGGTTAATGCCGCTGGCGACGCGCCTTGAGGATGCCCAGCCGAGCCTGCGCCTCGAAATCGAGGTCAATCAGTCGGCCACCCTCCTGCAACACCTCGCGACGGATCAGCTCGACCTTGCTTTCTTGTCCGAAGACCCGCAAGATCCGCGTCTTCGGCTTGAACCTATAGGCGCGTATAAAATGGTTTGGGTTGCAAAACCGGGCCTGTCGCCCCCCCGGCTATCAGACGCAGAACTCGGCATCTGTCCCATCATCAGCTATGGATGGAAGTCGCCTATCCACGACCACACCCACGCGCCCGCCTTTGGCACCGCGCGGCATCGGCGCTTTTTGCACACCGACAGCATATTCATGATGATCCGTCTCGCCATTGAGGGCGCAGGCTTGGCCCTTTTGCCTCTTGCTGCGATCTTACGCGAGGTGGCGGAAGGCCAGTTGGTCATCGTGGACGTGGAAACCAATGCGATGGACCTACCTCTCCTCGCCGCCCGCCCCCGTTCAAAGCGCAGCGCTCTTGCCGATCAGGCGCTGGTACTGGCCAAGACCCTGATGCCGCTTAATCTGAAAAACTAGGCCGAAACCGCACCGGAATTCTCGAATGCACTGCCCGCTTATTCCCAAAGCGGTGGTTCCCAAGCGCACCATAAAGAGCCTGAAGCATGCCACGTTCCTGTTTCCAGCGAACGGCGCGAGGGTACCCTCCTTGACAGTAAGTGGCGCTTCCGTGACGAACCTGTCCCATAGGGCATCCTTCCATTCCTTCGAAAGGATCACACCATCAAACCGTGGGTTCAAACATCTAGGCGCCGCGAGGCTACGGGCTTTTATATCTTCTGCCAGAAGGCCGAGACATAGGCGTCTTTCGGAAGTCGGCCCGAAGCGCGCCAGGCGGAGCGAACCGATGTGGCCAGCTCCCGCTCTCCCGCGAACCAGAGGAAGATATCCCGCTCATCGGCAATCGCGGCCTTCGCGTCCTGTCCCATATCCTCACGACGTTCCGGCTCGGCGTAATCGATCTGCAGCTGCGGATGATCGGGCAGAGGATAGGCCGCGCCGGCGGCGTCGGTGTAGAGTGTGATACGCCCGGTCGCCTCGGGATTGGTCTCGAGAATGCGGGCGATCGCGGGGAAGGCGGTTTCATCCGCGAAGCCCCGCAGTTCGCCCGACACCAGGCATCCGCCGCCGCCAGGGGCCATGACCAGTACCTCCTGTCCGGGCTGCGCTGTCCGTGCCCATTGCGTTGCGCGCCCCGCCGCGTGCTCGAAGAGATCGAAGCAGAGCTTCCCGCGGTCCGCGTCGACCGAGCGCGCGGTGTAGACCGGAAGGTGCAGTCTGTCCTCGCCCTTGGGCCACTCGGTTGCGCCGTTCTGTGCCACCCTCGGCCAGCGCGCCGCGCGTCCCTCTGGCGGGATGCCAAGACGGAAGTGGATCGCCGTGTCTGAGAAGCGCGCCACGTCGCCCTGTAGCGTCACGCGGAGGAAGCCACCCGCGAGCGGCGCGACGCTGAGCACGGTCATGATCACGGCATTCGCGGGCAGACGCCCCTCCGTCGGGGCATCGCGCCAGCGGATCGCGTCCGCGACCTTCGGGTCCGCCGCCGCGATCTGCGCCACGATCGTGTCTTTAAGGACCTGCAGATACTCCGCATGCGGCGCCCGGATCTCGACCTCGAGCCCCTCGGCCCCCGGCAGGAAACTGATCCGGCCATAATAGGTATCGAGCGAAAGACCCTCTGCGTCGTCCTGCGACACGGGCAAGTCATGCTCGCGGGCCTGCGCGAGCGCGGCCTGTCGGAGCGGCGCATAGGCGAGGCCGAGAGGAGCGGTACGGGCAGTGATTTCAGGCATGCGACCTCGCTTTCTGTCCGGCGACGCGCCAGACCATCGGCAGCGCGGCGAGCGAGAGCGCGCAGGCGAGGCCGAAGAAGACGCCATAACCGAGATGTTCCGCAAGAAAGCCTGCGGCGGTCCCGGCGACCATCGAGATCGCGGCATCCATGCATTGAAATAGGGTGAAATCGACGCCACCCTGACGCGGATCGGACCAGCGCATGAACTGTCCATAAAGCGCGACGAAGCCGAACGCCATCACGGCGGCACTTACCACCATCGCGGGCGGTGCCACCGTGGCCGCCGGCAGGATCACGTCGCCGGCCGAAAGCGCCACGACCGCGAGGATCGCCGATTGCAGCGCCACGGCACCGACCAGAACGCTCCGCGCCCCGAAGCGGCGCACGAATGCCCCGCCAAGCATCGCCCCGAGAAAGCCCAGCGTCAGGCTGCCGACTCCGCTCAGGATGCCGAGCTGCGCCAGATCGTAGCCGGCATCGATGAAGAATGGGCCGAACATGCCCATCGCGGTCTTCTGCGCCACCACATAGAGCGCAGCGACCAACAGGCCCTTGCGGACCTCCGGGCGTTCGAGCGCTGCTCTGAGGCTCGGTGTATGCGTGCGGGGCTGGAGCCTCGGACTGCGGGCGATGCGCGCGAAGGGCAGGCAGAGCACCGCAATGACCAGCGCCATGGCCCAGCTTGCGCTGAGCCATCCGGCCCGATCCACGAGGATGAGAAAGACGCCGCCGCCGATGGCCGAGCCGAGATAGGCGCCGGCGACCTGCGCGGCATTGCCCCAGCCATAGCGCGTGTCCTGCAACGCCGCGACGGCATAGCCGTCGCAGGCGATGTCGACGGTGGCGGTCGCGAAGGCCGCCATCATAAGGACGGCCAGCACCGGCAGCACCGGAAACGGGCCGATGAACCCGACCGCCAGCAGCGCGACGGTCACCACCGCAGCGCCGCACAGCACGATCATCGCGGACCGGTCGCGCCCGCCATCTGGCAGGCGAAACCGTTCCACCGGAGGCGCCCAGAGGAATTTCAGTGCCCAAGGCAGCACCAGCAGAGAGACCAGCCCGATCTGGTCGAGCGGCAGCTCCTGCGCCCGCAGAACACCGGGCAGCCCGGTCCAGGTCACACCACCAATGACGCTTTGCGCCACGTAGACGCCACCGATGGCACCGATGACGCCCCAGTGTCCCCCTTGTCCGGACATCAGAACCGGTAAGCGACGCTGGCGGTCGCGGTGCGGCCCTCGATGCGGTAGCAGTTGCCCGCGCTGCAGGTCTGGTCGGTGTTGTCGAAGACGTTCTTGACGTTCACCTGCAGAACGAGCCCGTCATATCCAAGCTGGCCGAAATCATACGACAGTGACAGGTCGGCGAAGAACAGGTCGTCGTTGCGGAAGCTGTTGGCATCATCGCCCCAGCTCTCGCCGACATAGCGCAGACCGCTGCCGAAGCCCCAGCCCTCGAGCACGCCGGCGCGTGGCTCGTAAAAGGCCCAGAGCGAGGCGGTGTGCTCGGGGGTTGCGGAAAGTTGATTGCCCTTGGTGCCCGAGGCCCCGCGTTCGATTTCCATATCGAGATAGGTATAGGCAGCGGTCATCCGCAAATCGTTTTCGAAGTTGAACTGCCCCTCGAGCTCGAGGCCGCGCGAGCGCAAGTCGTACGGAACCTGCACCTGGTTGAGCCCGCCGAACTCCGTCGGGTCGACTGTCTGGAACACCACGCCATCTTCCTGCTGGATGTCGAAGAGCGAGGCGGTGATCAGGCTTTCAGTGTTGGGCAGCTGGTACTTGAAGCCGATCTCCTTCTGCACTCCGCGGGTCGGATCGCCCGAGCGTCCGCTGTTCGGCGCATCGGGCCCGTCGAAGACCAGCCCGGTCGTCGGCACGAAGCTGCTCGACAGGTTGGCAAAGAGCGACAGGTCGTCATTGAGGGCATAGCTGACGCCGATCCGGCCCGAGAAGCCCTCGTCGGACTTGTCGGTGCCGGTCTTCGCAGCATCGAAGGTGGTGGTCTCGACCCAGTCGTAGCGCCCGCTGAGGAAGACCGTCCAGTCGCTGCTCTTGATCTGGTCGTGCAGGTAGAGCCCGAGTTGTTCGGTCTCCTGACCGCCGGAATAGGGTTGGTCGATCGCGTCGGTCTCGTCCGCCGAGACATAGCCCACGCCGCCGTAATAAGCGTCATAGGAGGCATCGCTGTAGTCAAGCCCGGTCACCAGCGTGTGGTTTAGCGCGCCCGTCGTGAAGAACGCCTCGACGCTCGTGTCGACGGCGAAGGTTTCGGAGTCTTCGAGATAGTGTCCCCAGTAGCGGCCAAGGTCGGGGGTCGCAGCGTAAAGCCCGCTGAACTCGAGATCGGCATCGACCTCGGAGTAGCGCAGGTTCTGGCGCAGGGTCACGCTGTCGGTCAGCTCGTGTTCGATCTCGTACCCGAGGCGCCATTGCTCGTTGTCGAAATCGTTGTAATCGGGATCGCCGGCGTAGATGTCTGAGGCCTCGCCAAGGGATGGGTTGTAGTAGGAGGCTGTACCTCCGCGCGTGGACTTGGCGTATTCGCCGAGCAGCGTCACGGTGGTCCGGTCGGTGAGCTCGTAGGTCACTGCCGGCGCGATCATGGCGAGGTCGTCGCGGTAGCCGTCGAGCGGCGTTGCGGCGTCGCGCAGCACCCCGGTCAGCCGGTAGCTGAGGCGGCCATCCCCGACCGGCCCGGTAAAGTCGAACTTGAGCTCTTGATGCTCCTCGGTGCCGAAGGTCAGCTGCACCTCGCGGAACGGATCCTGCTTGGGCCGCTTGGACACGATGTTGACGATGCCACCCGAGCCACTGACGCCATACATCGACGACGACGGCCCCTTGAGCACCGAGACCGCCTCGAAGCTGTAGGGGTAGTTCTGGTACCATGCCGACGGGCCGTTCACCTGCCGCAGCCGGTCGCGGAACAGGCCGGTGTAGTACGACGAGAAGCCACGCAGGTAAATCGCGTCGTAGCGGCTGTCGAAGCCGAAGTTGGTGGTGCTGGCGCCGGAGGTATAGCCGAGCGCATCGAGCAGCGTGCGCGGTTCCTGATCCTCGATCTGGTCCTGCGTCACCGTGCTGATGCTCTGCGGGATGTCGCGGATCGCCGTATCGGTGCGCGTTGCCTGCCGCCCGCTCTCGGCGACATAGCCGTTCTGAACCAGCGTGTCGTCGCTTTCCGCCTCGAGCACGAGGGTCCCGAGATCAAACCCGGCGCCATCCTGCGCCATGGCGCTCGTGGCGAGCATTGTGGTTGACGCCGCTGCAAGACCGGCGAGCAGGGCAATTCGAGAAACAAGCATGGGAGCCTCCATCCTGGTGGCCTTGGCTGTTTCATGGCTGAGGCATCGCTTCTCGCCTCTTGACAGTTTTTGTCGGATAACGTCAATCCACCTGCCCAGATGACGACCTATTGAGGCATGGCGTTTGTATCTTTGTGGCAACAGGTCCTTGGCAGGCGTGCTTTGGCCTGCCGTTCCGTTTTCCAAGCGGCGCGACCGGGAGCGGGGCGCCGAACTGCCGGCAGGCGCGGACGATGACCAATCGCGCTGATGTCTTCAAAGCGCGTCTTGGCGTCCGACGTAGCGCCGTGAGCGAACCGCCAGAAGCTCTCGACATGATAACGTGCCATCAGATCCATGACTTGGGACAGGTGACGCGCAGGGGGGCGGGGGCAGGCTTGCCATTCCCAATTTTTTGTCAGGAATTCGTGGGGCGCCAGCCAGTTCCCGCCATGCAAGCCCGACCTCATGTGGATCGACTTGCGGCAGACCTGATGCCGAGGCCCATGCCATGTTGCTGTGCGAAGGCAATGACACCAGCGCCTTCCTTGCAGAGGTCTCGTCGCTGGCAATGGGCCTGCGGTCGCCGCGCCCGGCGGTCATTGATCAGTAGGGCGGCAAGGCGAGCTCACTGGTCTTAAGGCTCGGTTCCCGCGACAGGGCCGGGGCGCCAAGAGGCTGAGCTGTCATGCCCGCTCCAATTCCCAGTTTATCCGGCTTACTGCCCAACTCGTCCGCACCATCTTCTGTGCCTCCTGAAGGGCACGGGACCATGCTTTCATGAGATTGTGAAGGGGGCGGCAGGCCCAGGTACAAGCCCGACTCATTGGGTCACCGGCCCCGCCTCGAGCCGTTCGGCGAGATCAAGCATTCGGATCACCGTCCGTAGGCTTATTTGAGACGTGTGAAGCGACGCTCGTCGCAGTGTTTCGACCATCGCCTCGCTCGAGGGCTCCGAAATCCCGCGCTTACCCCCCTGCTGCAAGCCGAAGTCGATCAATTCCTCCAGGGATGGGGGCCTCAGTTTAAGCGGGGGGCAACGGCTGAGAAGCGGCGCTGGAAGCTGGCGGTAATCGTTCGAGGTCATCACCCATCCGATCCAGCCCATATCGAACCTGACCTCGAAAAATGGGCAGCTCCAGTTGCCAGCCGTCGCCGACTCCAGCAGTGGCAGTAGAGAAGTGGTCAGATCAAAGCTGCGCCCGTTGCTCGAATGTACAGATCCGGCCTTCTCCACCTCGTCGATGATGACGATCGGATTGCCGACCCGGCTCTGCATGATGGTCTGAAGCACGCGGCCGGGGGCGGCGTTGTTCCAACCGCGCTGCGAGCCGACCACCCCGAAGCTCGCACTTTCGTTGGTGGCCTCCACGGAAGGCCGACACCCCAAGACCAAGGCACGGCAGCGCTTCCTGGCACCAGGCGACCTCGCCGCTTTCCATGAGCGGTTCGTGACCCTGCGCGGCCTGGCCGTCGAGCTTGGCATGCCCTGGCAGGCGCTCCGGCCCAAGCTGGCGGCTGCGGGGATCGAGCCTTTCAGTCCAGACGGGCAGGACTACGGTGCGGTTTTCGAGCGCAATGTCGCTACCGCAGCTGACCTTGCTTCCACGAAACCAAGAAGCCAACAAAACAAGGAGAAAGACGGAGAATGAAATACCTCATCACGACATATGACCGCCATGATGTGACGGATCATGCCAACTACTGCGAAGCTCATCAAATCCCATGCATCTACGCGCTGGTTCTGGGCGAAAAATGTACTGTCTTCGTTCACTGCGAAAAACTTACTGGCCCCCGGAGCCAAGCCATCAAAGCCCACGAGGCCGAGTTTGCGGAATTTATCGCTCGTCTCGACAACACCTACGCGGAGCCCGCTTGGATTCAGCCAACCCTGCCAATGTCGTTCTGGTATCACGACCTGCCTGCTTCAGCTGCGGAGGACGTGGCGGAAGAGACATATGAATTCTTGAGAGAGATCCTGGCTCCGTTCGACGAGAAGTAGGTGACGAGCGGCTTCGCCACGCGAGGCATACCACTTGCGAGACAGACCAGGCCACTTGGCCAGCATTGCGGTCGAGCTGAAACGGGATCCCCCAAAGCCCTCGGTCACCCCGCTTCACGGCATGACGAGCGCAAACCCCGATGCAGTCTTTGCATCGGGCTTCATCCCTGGCCGGCGGTGTCACGCCCACCACATATTGCACTCCCGACAACGAAATAAGGAGAAGACACACATGGACTATTCACCTGACGACTGGGTGATCTTGGACGTTTCATTTGCGACGCGGGACAGAGCTTTCACTCAGCTCAGAGTGTTGGGCGGCTGGCGCGGCGGGTATCTCAGTGGGGATGCATGGCGAATAAACTCAGGCATCCAGACCATTCATGCGGATGAACTCGAATACCGCTTCCTTGGTCGATCAGGCTCCGTCTATCTATGCCGTCGCGGTGGATATCGCATGTCACGCATCATGGCCTCCGGCCTGACAGAGCTGAGGCGTCAGCCGAGCGTTGTCGATGCAGAGATTCTTGAAGACCGGAATTGGCTTGAACCAGGGCTCCTCGAAGCACTTCTCTCGACAGCGGCTGACGATACGGCGGCGAAGTGACTTTGGCTCGAGACCTTCGCAAGTCGGCTAGGCGCTGCTTGATGCGCGGGTGTGAGGCCTCAGCCGGCAGTGCTGCTGCTTCCGGCCCAGAGCCGCCTTCCACCGACCACGCCGCTGCCGCGCCACAGCTTCACCGGACCAGCCATTCGTCCATGGCGCAGCATTTTCGGAGGATGAAGGTCGGCAGAGCGGGACGAAGCGCTCCTTGGATCCAGTCTCAGAGTTGTGACAGTGTGGTGGTTAACTGCATGATAAGTCTTGGAAGCGCATCAGGTGATGTTGCATCGAACTCAGTGATCGAAAAGCTTCGCTTGTCTTCATGACACGGCAGAAAATAGAGTTCAAAGCTATTCTGAAAGACTTCAACTTCGACAGTACCGCCTCGCCAAAAAAGGCGTACGGTAGGGTAGTAACCCGATGCAGCCGACTCTGGGAAAAGGTCGGCGGCCTTAGCGGCCTTCAGTAGTTCGGTCGCATGTTTTATCGCGGTATCATCTGGTGTCTGATTACCAGACCATTCCCAGTCTATGCATTCCCAAACTAAATCCATTTAGTTTACGCCTCAAATGAACAGCATAAATCTAACTCCGGCGATATCGCTTCAACAAGCAGAAAGGGCTCAAACCGGACTTGCGGCGGCGCAGCAGGGGCAAGCGCCTGGTCGCCCCTCGTGCGTCGTCGCTTCCGGCCCAGAGCAGCCATCTGTTGTTTTTACAGGCGCCGGAGTGCAACTTCCGCATTCCGGACATTCAGACATCTAGCTGCATCTGCCAGACCTTATCGACTGAGCCTCGCAGTCTCTGATACCGCAGGCTAGGATTGATGATTAGGATTCGGAGATCAGAAGGGAAGCGACATGACAATCGGCAATCCGACTAGGTGGCTGGCGAAGGTGTCAAATAAGTGTCGACGAATGATGGAGCTTTCTGTAGTCGCAGTTCGAGACGCGGAAACGCTTGCTGTCGGGAGCAGAGGAACGCTAGAGGCTACGAAGTCGGCGTTGGAGGCGATATTCCCAGACTTGTTGGAACTCTTGCCGGGAGATTTCCCGGCCAGTCGCGTAAATGACTTAGGTCGCCACATCCACTTTTGCCAAATTAATGACTGCATCGACATTGCGGCATTTGACATTCCAGACATTCTTGAAAAGGCGGAAGTTTACGCTCAGGAACATATTCCAGAAACGCCCTCGGGAGAGATTGGGGACTACTTGCACCCACTGTATCGAGCGCGGTTGGATAGAGAAATCTTAATTGCTGATCCAGACTTCCACGGCCTCGTTGCAAAAGCATGCATAATGTTGGGGGACGCTTTCAAGTACAAGGCTGGTGCCGTAGATGATCAAGACAGTGAAATAGGAAGAGCTTTCAAAGTTGACAGCCCGAAAATAAAAGTTCTACCAGAATTAGAAAGCTCAACCGCCAAGAACTTTCAACGTGGGACAATGCTGTTGTTGCAGGGTGTGCGAGCGTTTTACCGAAACACACATTTGCACGGGCAAATTTCAACAACTAAGCGACAGGCCATCCACGCTCTCATCATTATGTCCATGTTGAACGAAATCCTGGATGCTGCTCAAACAGTCGGAAGTGAAGACGCGTAAGTCGGCCCTCTCCGGACATTCGAGAGGTTCAGCTTTGCTGCGGCGCAGCTTCCCCGAACCGCCCCTTCATGACATCGTGCAGCGAAACAGCGCCCCTCTAAGTCAGCTTTGCGGGGCTTAGCAGGCCTTCCATATATAAATGCAGAACACCGCATTCAGCCGTGGTGACATGACGGGGCACCTGCAAACTCAGGCACCTCGTCTCCTTCTGGATTGGAGGTAATCCACGAGCGCTGTGAGCGCGGGCGATTTCTGGTGCCTGCCGGGATAGTAAAGGTGATACCCCGCCCAGAGCGGGCAGAACTCTTCCAGGCACGCCCGAAGCTGGCCCGCCGCCAGGTCCTCCGAGACGAAAGGTTCGAACAGGTAGGTCAGCCCCTGGCCCGCGCGTGCGGCCTCGATCAACGTATGGGCATCGTCGGCTATCAGCGGACCGTTGACCGCAACCTCCGCCCGGCGTTCTCCCTGCCGGAACGCCCACCGGAACAGATCGCCGTGGCTTGCCTGGCGATAGTTCAGACAGGCATGATCGGCGAGGTCCTCGATACCCTTCGGCACGCCACGCCGGGCGAAGTAGTCCGGTGAGCCAATGACCACGGCGCGCAAGTCGGGACCAAGGGGGACAGCCGACATGTCCTTCTCCAGGTGCGCGCCCATCCGGATTCCTGCGTCGAACCCGGCTTCGACGATGTCGGTCAGCTGGTCACTGATGCGCAGGTCCACGGTCACGTTCGGATATTGCTCCATGAATCCCGTCAGCGCGGGGATGATGATTGCCCTTGCCGGGTAGCCGATCGAGGTCAGCCGCAGGGTTCCAACGACGCCGCTGCGCGCTTCCTTGAGCTCCGTCAGCCCTTCCTCGATCAATCGCAGGGCCGGGCTCAGTGTTTTCAGAAGACGCTGTCCGGCCTCAGTCGGGCGCACGTGGCGCGTTGTCCGCGCCAGCAAGGGCACCCCGATGCGGTCTTCCAGCGCGGCGATCGCTTGGCTGATCCCCGACTGCGCACGCCCCAGGCGCAGGGCGGCGCGGGTAAAGCTGCCCTCCTCGGCGACGACCTGAAACAACTGCAAATCGGGCAGGTCGCGACGATCCATTTATAGGCCTCACTGATAAGCTGTATCACTCGAAGCAGTATAGTGATCGTTCGTGGCTATGGCTACCTTTCCCCTGACACTGATTTCAACATTCCACAGAGGTACTGAAAATGACCAACCTTCGCACTCTTCTCCTGTCCGGAAGCGTGGCGCTCGGCACCATGATGGCCGTGCCGGGCATGGCGGCCGCCGAAGTTCACAACATCGTTCTGGTTCATGGCGGAAACGTCGATGGCAGCACGTGGCGCGGGGTCTACGACCGGCTGATCGCTCAGGATTACGACGTCACAGTGACGCAACTGCCGATGACCTCGGTCGAAGACGACGTCGCGGCGGTGCGGCGCAGCCTGGACGTGCAGGACGGCCCGGTGCTGCTCGTTGCGCATTCGTATGGCGGCATCGTCATCACCGAAGCCGGCATCGACCCGGATGTCAAAGGCCTCGTCTACGTCACATCGTTCCAGCCTGATGTCGGGGAAAGCGGCGGCGACCTGCTGGCCACGGCGGGCAGTGATTTCACCGCCGACAAGCTGACGATCACCGACGATGGCTTTCTCATGGTCGGTGACGATGCGTTCCTCGCCCTGGCGGGCAATGGTCTTTCGGAAGAAGACGCGCTTTTCGTGGCAAGGTCGCAGGCATGGGCCAACGCCGGGAACCTTGCGCACAAGGTCACGTCCGCGGCATGGCAGGACAAGCCGAGCTGGGCGGCCGTCGCGACCGAGGACCTTCTGATCTCGCCGAAGTTGCAGCGCCGCATGGCAGAGCGCGCCGGTTCGACACTCGTTGAGATCGAAAACGGCCACATGCTGCCGATGACAAACCCCGATGAAGTGGCCGAGGTGATCGCGCAGGCCGCCAAGGCGGTGAACTAACTACGCACTCCGATGCGGACCGCTTTGGCAGTCCGCATGCTATTCCCTTCATGCAAGGTTGTTGCCTCCACCATGGGCTTGGTCGGGCAGAGCATCGTACTCCACGATCCACCGCAGTCTCGTCTGCCAGCCCGGCCCTACGCGGCAAGGTGACAATCTGGGCGCGGAACTGACGTTCGCCGTGCGCCGCCCGACCGGTCGGTGTCGGACAGAACTTCACGCCAGAACCGTGCGATCAAGAACGGGGGAGCATCGCCGAGCGATCAGCGGCAGCCATGCGACGGCGGAAATCGGCATGGCCAGTCCTCGCAAGACCGTGAAGGGGTTCGCCGGTGGGCTTTGTTGCACAAATCGCTTCAGGGATTCACTGTGTGAATCCAGCATGATAGCTGGGCGACATGAGCAGTTGGGCCCCTACGAAGTACAAGACCAGGAACTGGCCTTCGTACAACACATCGCTGAAGCAACGCGGATCGCTATCGATTTGGTTTGATCCGGACACTACCT
>NZ_JAGEMH010000026.1:0-29895 GCF_040148795.1 Sagittula sp. NFXS13 | reverse complement strand
CAGGTGCGTGTCGCTGTGCTTAACCGCTACACCGCTCTTGGCATGCCTGTCACAGAGCCCGTGGGGTAACTCCGTCCGGGGAAGGGGGAAGTTCGGCCAGACTTCGATTTGTGCAACAAAGCCCGCCACATGGACCAAGTTGATGATTATTTGGCGAACATAGAGCGAGCGCTGAGCAGTCAGTTCGGTTGGACCAATCACTATCGAGAAACCATACAGCCGTCTGACGCAAGGCAAACAAGTTCGCGCCATGTGCTATGGCACATTCTGCGGTTCGTCGCCCTGGCAAATTTTATTTTCCAATGCGCGGCGCTTTTCTATCCGAATCCGGTGGCGCAGTCTCTGTAACTTTCAAGTCTCTAACAGTAGGGAATGACCACTATGCGGAATGCAATTGCAGCATGCGCACGCGCTGCTCAAGGTCGGCTCGGGGCCGCTCGCTACTGCGTCAGATTGACTGCCCGAAAGTGTAGCGGCGTGTGGTATAAAGTAGGAAAAATTTCGTTTCAAAATGCCACCCGTTTCCCGAGCTGGATCTCGACACCTCCGCTTTCGTCAATTTTGTGGGAAACAAGCTCATAAACAGCAATCAGCTTGCCCGAACCGAACAGTTCTCCATTTTCATCTTTTCCGCCCTGTCTGATTATGGCGTAATCGCTCGTTTCTAGGGCGTCTATGAACTGCTCATACTTTTTTGAAAAACTGTGCCGAGGTCCCTTGAAAGGGTCCCTGTACACTTGGTTGGCATCAATTCGTGCGCCGTGCAGTATCGGCGCGTTGCTGATATCCAGGCCTCGCCCCTTGGCGTATCCGGTCCACGAAGATCGATATGCAAAGCCAGAATTCAAATCTCTCATCTTGATCATCACGATGATCCTACACTGGAAAAGCCGTTGTTTGGCCTCAACTATACATAGCACTTGAGTTGTCGACTATCTCGATCAGCGTCATACAGACGAACGTCAGGTATGAGGTGCTGCGACGCAGCACCTTCACCTATTTTATATGTCGGGTCTGGGCCGGGAGCGACGGCCGCCGCTGCCTGCCAGGCGCACGACCCTCTGCGTCGCTGCATGTCCGCTTCGAGCCTAACTAACCGCGCTGGTCGTAGGAAGTTTCGCAGTCGCAGCACGCGCGCGCCTGTCGCGGGCGGCCCATATGTATGTACCGGCTGCTGTTCGCAAATGATTTTTTGCACGATTTCGGAAGTCGCGCATATGTATCCGGCCTGTTGATCGACACGCGGATCGTGGCCTTGTTGGGGTTATGCACGCGCCGTGATCTAATTGGCGGAAAGGTCCACAAGGACCGAATGGGCCGTCAGATTCTGGGTCGTAATTGTTCCGTTCCATGCTTTCGATCTGTCGCGAACTCTTTTGGGCGCGCCGCCTCAGATGCCAGCGGCGACATCGTCTCGTGGTGCGACAAACGCGGTTCTTTGTCTCAGAATGCTCCAGGCCATGCGTGCCATCCACTGCCCGGCAGGGCATGCCGCAGGCATGTCCCGATAGGGTTATCGGCCAGTGCGACGGCCAGTTTGTTCCTGTTCATTCTTTCCGATGCCCTGATCAGCCAATCACCACAGCTGAGATCCGGCCATCGATTGGCCCGCATCAGGATGACCTTTGCGGCTTGGACGAAGAACATCCTCAGGTATCGGCTGCCGCGTCTAGAAATGCGGCCGAGCACCGTTCGTCCGCCGGTGCTGTATTGCCTGAGAACCAGGCCGACCCATGCGTCGAAATCCCGCCCACGCCTGAATGCCTCCCCTGTGCCGATTGCAGCAACCATGGCCGTCGAGATCATCGATCCGATGCCGGGAATGGTCATGACGTTGACGCAGTTCGGCGTCATTGTAATCGTTCTTTTGCCCCTTGATGAACGGCTTCACGTAGATTGCGGGGATGATGCGCGGTTCAAAGCCCATCTTGCGAAGCGTCCGACTGACAAAATGGGCGCTCAGGCAGGCTTCCATCCCGACGATGCATCGCGGCAACTTCTCGAATGTCGCGACGAGGGCCAACCGCTTGATCTGTTTGCGCAGCACCAATTGACCATCTCGGTCAAACCCGACGAGATGGAACGTATCGTTGCCGATGTCGATGGACATCAGCTGATCGAGGGTCTTATTCTCCATGCTACTTCTCCAACTTGCAGACATAGGCACAGCCTAGCCTGCCAGGTAAAGCAGCCGGTACATCCCATTAGCCGACCTTGGCTGAGTTCGGCTACGCCGCGACGCAGCTTCACGAGACCGGCCATTCGTCCATCGTGCGGCAGTTTCGTAAGGAGACGGGCGACAGAGCGGGAATAACCATCACTCCTTTCTTGCCACGCCGTGGGATCAGACATCAATTTTTTTGCCTGCAACGAAGATTATCTTCCAGTGTCGACTAAAGTCTTTCCAGACGTCACGAGAACAATGAAATCATGGCTTTCCGGGCTTCAACCGAACCGGCTCTTTAGGGTCGCGCTTACGGGATCTCCTTCAGAGACCAGCAGCTGGATACCGCTGAAACGCCAGCCATCAATTCGCTTTTTCAAGATAATAAAGGACGTGTAGGTGTCCTCTGCCAATTCGACGCCGTTTCGGAGAAAGCGAGTTTCATATGTGGCCCAGATGGTATCGTCATCTTTGAATTCCGCTTCAAAACAGCGGCGGACCATGTGGCTAAGCTTCTTGGCATTGATGGAACAAACCAAGGCTTCGCATATCGCTCTCATTTCGGACGTGTTCGCGGCAATCACTCTGCCCGACAGAGTCTCGATGGCGCACGGGATGTCACTGTATGCCATCATCGTATCGATGTCGCCAGACATTGTTGCGCCGGCGTGGTGATCCAGCCCGTCCTGCACAATCTCCAGAGCCTTGTAAGAAGCCATTTTCAATCCCCGCCGCATCGGTGTGCAACAAAAGCAAAAGTCCCTACTTTGGCAAGAGGAATATCTCTATGCGACGAGAGATTGGAAAGCCAAGGTGAAGCTTAGACCCGGTGCGGTCGTGCGGCAGCGCAACGGGGACCTTCCGGTTCGGGTTCGCCTGCCGTCAACGGTACGAAGCAGACAAATCGAAAATGATGCGAAACCTCATTTCCGTCCGCGACGCCGGGGTGCTTCAATCCCCCGGAACGCCGACCTGCCTGCTGGACAGCAACGGTAGAGTAGATGAAAAGCAGACAGCCAACAGGCTATTCAGAATACGGACGACGCGGAGATGCTGACATCAATCTGGCCAATATTCGCCTTGATCTGGCTTGGCTTCGGCCTCGCGCACCGTCGCTTTCCATCTATCGAGTTCTGGCCCGCGGCAGAGCGGCTGAACTACTTCGTCCTGTTCCCCGCATTGCTTATCTCCAGCCTCGCAGACGCGCCTTTGCGTGACCCGGAGGTACTTCGGTTGGGGGGAGCGGCAGTGTCTACGATCGTGATCGCAGCGACCGCGCTCGCTCTGTTCCGGCGGATCCGGCCAATGCCGTCGCAACGCTATGGGCCGGTTGTCCAAGGGGTGATCCGTTTCAACACCTATCTCGCCTTGTCACTCATCGCGACGCTTTCAGGACCGGACGGCTTGGAAACGGCAGCGTTCTACCTCGCCCTCGCCGTGCCACTTGTGAACCTGCTCTCCATTCTCGCTCTCAGCGACGCAGGCGCCGCGAAAGCGCCTCGAGCCCTGATGCGTGTGGTTCTGACCAACCCATTAATACTCGCCTGCCTCGCAGGTTTGGCGCTCGCGATCACGGGCGTCGGCCTCCCCTTCGGTCTGGACCGGTTGGTGACGCTGCTGGGCCAAGGCAGCCTTCCACTCGGTCTGCTCTGCATTGGAGCAGCGCTTCGGCCCGCCTCGCTTCGTATCAATGCCCTGCCTCTGATGACCACAAGCGTTGCCCGTCTGGTGCTGATGCCCCTTCTCGGCCTTGCCGTAGGGCATCTGTTCGACCTGGAAGGAACCGAAGCCATCATTATGGCCGTCTTCTGCGCCGTTCCAACTGCCCCGACTGCCTACGTGCTGACTCAGCAGATGAGGGGAGACGGGCAATTTATGGCTGGCATCGTCACTTTTCAGACCATGGCCGCAGTCCTGTCGATCCCGATTATGTTGACGTTTCTCGTGCTTTGACCTGCGTCGAGACGGTTGCGGCAAGTTGCGTTTCCGCAGCAACGTGCGCGGTGCCCATCTCGACCAGAGCCGGAGAGCACAGACACGACTGTTGCGTGGGCATCTGTGCAATAAGGGTCTCTCGCACTACCAATGCAGGTTGGCCAGCTCGCCCCTAACCCGACATTCGCTATTCAAGCGACCGCTGCGGCGCAGCTCCGCGAACCAGTCATTTAAGGCGTCGTGCAGCGTGATCCGGCGGCGCAATGGCAGACTTCGACTGAGTTTTCTCTCTTTGTCGCGCCACAGCGGAACCCGCAAGCGCCTCATCTGTTTGAATTTGGCATCCAAATTCCAGCAGAGGGCCTTTAAACGATGAGCACCCCTTTCAGTAATGCCCCGAAGTGGCGATCCTGAGCGTGATGATTTTCGACGAACTGTCAGCGTTTTTCGCAATCGAGACCTACCACCTGCAGCTCGCCTTCGTGGGCATGGTCATCATCCTGTCCTACTGGCTGCCTCGGCTGGTGTCCCGTAAGGAGCCTGTCGCTGCGCCTCTGATACTCGTCTTCAGTGGCGGCACCGCTTTTCTGCTTCCCGAGGTGTCACCACTGCCCGATCCTGTCAGTTCGCCAAAGATATGGGAGCATCTCAGCGAGATGGCGGTGATCGTCGCGCTTTTCGGTGCAGGGATGCGCATAGACGAAATCGGCTCGTGGCGGCGCTGGCGGCCTGCCACGAGGCTGCTGATCATCGCGATGCCCCTTACGATCATCGCGGTTGCGATCCTCGGGGCAGGTCTTGTGGGCCTTTCTCTTGCAAGTTCGGTCCTGCTCGGCGCGATTCTGGCCCCCACCGACCCGGTGCTGGCATCGGACGTTCAGGTTGGCCCACCGCATAAGGGAGGCGAGCGTCCGGTACGCTTCGCACTGACGACAGAAGCGGGCCTGAACGATGGGCTTGCCTTCCCCTTTGTTTACCTCGCTTTGTTCGTGGCTGCCGAAGGGATGACACCGACCTCCTGGGCGCTTGAGTGGGTCGGCATAGATGTCTTCTACAAGATCTTAGTCGGTGGCGTGGTCGGCTGGGCCGGTGGGCGAATGTTGGGCCTCGTCTTGTTCAAGATTCCCCGCAATGCCACTCTCGCTGAAACGGGCTCCGGCGTGATTGCCTTAGCGGGAGTCTTCCTGTGCTACGGTTCGAGCGAGCTTGTCGAAGGATACGGTTTCATCGCTGTCGCCGTCATGGGCTTCAACCTGCGGCGGATCGAGAAGGAACACGACTTTCATCGCCGGCTTCACGATTTCTCCGAGGCAATCGAGCATGGGCTGACGGCGCTTCTCCTGGTTGCTTTCGGAAGCGTCCTGCCCGTGCTTTTGACCAACCTGAACTGGACTCATCTCGCCATCGCTTTGGGGTTAATTCTGGTGATCCGACCGCTCGCAGGCTGGATCAGCTTGTCGGGAACCGGCTTGAGGAGAGGTGAGAGGATGATCGTCGCAGTCTACGGCATTCGTGGCATCGGATCCATATACTACCTCGCCTACGCCGCCTCTCAGGGAGAGATCGAGCAGCAGGCCGAGCTATGGTCTATCGTTGCGATCGTCGTGCTGTTGTCGACTATGCTCCACGGCTTTACCGTGGGGTTCGCGATGGATCGTTTACGTTCGGGCGGGTCACAGAGCGGGTAGGCAGCCGGCGCGGCGGGAACGCAGAAAAAGCGTTTCGCAACTTAACAAATTTCGAAAGCAGGCTCGCGTGTAAGTTCGTGCAAGCCTGTCTTTTCAAGGGAAATTTGCGAGCTCCATGGCGTTGTTGCAGAACTCTGGCGCTTGGGGATTCATTTCGCGAATCCATGCGGTTATATGGACGGCATGAGCAAGCCATCTCCCGCCCGCTATCGCACGACGAACTGGTCCAACTACAATGCGTCGCTCCGGAAGGGGGGTCCTTTCTGATCTGGGTCGACAAGGACATGAACTGGCTGGCGCCGCGTGACGGGCGCCGCGGACGACCAGAAGTGTTTTCCGATGCGGCCATTCAGTTCTGCTTGTCGATCAAGATCCTGTTCAAGCTGCCGCTTCGCCAGACCGCTGGCATGGTGACGAGCCTGCTGAAGCTGGCGGGGCTGGACTGGCCTGTGCCGGATTTCTCAACGTTGTGCCGCAGGCAAAAGACCCTGGCCGTTCAAGTACCCTATCGCCGCACGGATGCCCCGCTGAACCTGCTCGTGCCCTCTCGGGACATCCCTGCGGGATGCCCTGCCGGGTGACAGACAGCACCGGGATCAAGTTCCTCGGCCATGGCGAATGGCAGGCGCGCAAGCACGGGGTGCGGGGGCGGCGCCAATGGCGCAAGCGGCATCTTGCCATGGACCCGGCCACATCCAACATCCGCGCCGTGGAATTTCCCCCCAGCCGCGACGGCGACAGCCCTGTGCTGCCCGACCTGCTGGGCCAGATCCCGGAGAGCGAACCGATTGGCACAGTGACCGCGGACGGCGCCTACGACACGCGCCGCTGCCAGCAGGCTATCATCGAGCGCGACGCGGTTCCGATCATCCCGATCCGCAAGAACGGACGGCTATGGAAGGAAGACTGCCCAGCCGCACGTGCCCGCAACGACACCCTTCGGGCGACGCGATACTGAGGGCGGGCGTTCTGGAAACGGTGGACCGGATACCACGCCCGCAGCCGGATCGAGGCAAGGATGCGTTGCCTGAAATCCTTCGGTGAGCGCATCGCCGCACGTGACCCCGACCGCCAAACTGCCGAAATCCACATCCGCATCGCCCTCATGAACAGCTTCAACGCCCTCGGCACCGCCGAGATCGTTCGCATGGCATGACGTCAGCGGGGGAAGGGGCAGTCACGCCTCAAGCCAGCGTAATGCAACAAAGCCCAACAAAAGCAAAAGTCCCTACTTTGGCAAGATGAATATGTCTATGCGACGAGGGATTGGAACACCAAGGCGAAGTTCGGGCGCGGTGCGGTCATGCGGCAGCGCAACGTGGACCTTCCGGTTCGGGTCCGCCTTCCGTCAAACTCGGCCCGGAGCCGACATTCGCGCCATGGCAAAGCGCTGCGGTGCAGCTTCACCAGACCAGCCGTTCATCCATCGTGCAGCATTTTCGAGGGGCGAAGGTCGGCAGAGCGGGACTTTCCTGCCCTTCGCCCGACCTAAGCACTCCGTTCCTTGGCCGATGGCGCTCTCATCGCGCTGACCAGTTCCCGGTTCGCGGTGCCCCATTCGCACAGGGGAGCCAGAGCCTCGACGAGTGTCTCGCCGAATGGCGTCAACGCATAGTCAACCACGGGCGGGACGCAATGATGATCGCGCCGAAGCAGGACATTCATCTCCACCAGAGCGCGCAGTTGCTGGATCAGCACCTTCTCACTGATACCGCAAACGCGTCGTCGGATCTCGGAGAAGCGCGTGGGCCCGCTCTGGACGTGAAAGAGGATCAGTGGCTTCCATTTGCCCCCGATAACGGCCAGCGCCACGTCTAGACCGCAGGGCGTGTTCGTTCGATCCATGTCAATCTTGCCCTTACCTTTTGGTAGGTTCTACCATTCAGGTAATCCTGTGTCTACTTGGATGCCATGGCCGCGGCCAATTACTAAACTCCATGCCCTGTGCGGGAAAGGCAACCAAGATGACGGATCATCAGCACACCATTCGGAAGCTCTACGCGTCGGCCGAGGCGACCTCCCTCGACGTCGAGGCATTTCTTTCCTACTTCTGGCAAGACGGTTACGCCCGCGACATTCCCACTCAGATGGATTTCCGCGGCTCCGATATCGCGCTCGTCGCAAGCGGGATGGCCGAAGCCTTCCCTGACATTCACCGGGAGCTTTTCAGCATCGATGTATCGGGCGATACGGTAGTCGTCGAACTGGCCATCCGCGGCACGCTTATGACGCCGTCGGGCCCGCTTGCCGCAACCGGAAAGGTCATCGACGTCCCCTGCTGCGATGTCTTCAGGATGAAGGACGGGAAGATCGCGGCTTTCCACTGCTACAATGCGTCCTCGATCATGCAGCAGCAGCTGAGCTGACACTTCATGCCAAGGCGGCCCGGGAGGCAGCATTGGGCTCAAACCGGACTTGCGGCGGCGCGGCAGGGGCGAGCGCCTGGTCGCCCCTCGCGCGGCTTCGCTTCCGGCCCTGAACGGACATTCGCTGTCCTGCTGGGCGCCACGGCGCGGCTCCACCAAAGCGGCCGTTAGGGCCTCGCCGCAGCATTTCCAACGATCCAGGGTCGCCAGTGCGGGACGAAGTTGTCATTCCTCAGTTGAGGCTGGAAAGGTCGAGTATCGGTTTCTGGCCACCGGGGCGTTCGGCCTCGGCAAGGGCTTGTTGCCATTGCTGGGCTGGAAATACTCTTGGCTCTGAGGGCGGGGCCTCTGCGAGCACAGGCCAAATTTCGGAGAACGCGGCCTGCATACCCTGTCCTGCCAAGACCGCGAAGTGATCGCGCATGTGAAACCGGTGATAGCTCGCCCTGAGCCCGGACCCGGTCAGCACTGGTTTACCCGTCAGAAGGCCATAGGCTACGAAGTTGGTCTCCCTACGCATCTGCCCCAGAACATGTGTTCCGATGTCGCCACCGACAGAGTCGAAGGCAATGTCGGCCAAGGCGGAAGCCTCCGAAATGGCGCCGAGATCGTGTATTGAGATCGGCTCGATCCCCACTTGGCGCAACCGATCCTTCCGGCTCTCCGAACGATAGATTCCCATGACGCGTGCGGCTCCATGGGCGATAGCCAACCGTCCCACGTGTTCGGAACAGCTGGATCCCGCGCCACTGAGCAGCACCACCTTGCAGCGGACGGGCCAAAGCCGAAGCATCGTGGCGGCAGCCATGGGATTGATATAAGCCCGCGCCGCGACGATGTCGGGGATCGTGTCGGGCACCTCCACGGCATGGTGGGCCGGGCAATCGACATAGGTTTGCCAGGTGCCTTCTGCCCGTAGAGGCAGGACACGTCGACCGACCATGTGAGAGAGGGCCTCCGGGGCTTCAACCACGCGCCCGACACCCTCGTATCCAGCGACGGCCGGCAGCGAAATCCGATGTGCGTAGGCTCCTGAGATCGGGATCAGATCGGAGGGATTGACCGGCGCATAGGAGACTTCCACGCGAAATGACCCAGGAGCGCGTGGCGGCAACTCGCGATCAAGCATTTCAAGGGTCGTTTGTGGCGCGCCGAAAGTCCTGTAGATGGACGAGACACGCTTGGGGCCTGGGAGGCTTTTTCTGGACATACGTTGCCTTAGCTCATGACAAGACCGTCAGGAAAGGGCTCGAAGCGGACGTGCAGCAGCGCAGCCAGCTCGTCACCTGGCTGGCAGCAGCGACCGTCGCTCCCGGCCCACAGCCGACCTCCAAGACCTACTTAAGATGCTGCGGTGCAGCCCGTCACTGCTGCCATTCGTGCAGAGCGCAGCATTTTGACGGCTTTATCGTCGGTGTGCGGACATGGCGCAGCAGATTGCAGCGGTCAATGTCCAGCGCCCCATCTTCTTGCGCTTCCTTTCCCACAATCTTCAAGGTCGCTTTCAACATGAAGACCAAGCAGGCGCTTGTCGTCGTCGCTGAGTTGATCGTACATCTCGCTTCTTTCCATCAGCGTCATGACGTCGACTGTCCATTCATCGATTTCGATACGCTCCAGCGGTCGCGTGACGGAAATCCCATTCAGGACAGGGCGGTATTTCTTGCTTGCGGCAGCCTCACCATTACGGGTCAGTTCGACCCGATAAGGATTCAGAGCGCGGACCGCCCGTCGAACGGTCTCGCGACTCGGGATCGGCAGGCTGTCACGACCTTCCTCCGCGCGCTGCTCGTTGCGATTGCGATTGCGATTGCGAGAACTTAGCTGAACCCACTCATGGACGATCTCGATCGAAGGCTTGTCATCTGAGATGATATTTGCGCACTTCTCGCATCATCAAGCCGATGGCTTCCGGCCCCATCCGAGAAGAACGGTTGCCCCGGCTATCCATGCGGTCAATTAGACCGTTCCCCACTCGCCAACCAGGAACTGGAGAGAAAAACGACTGCCTTCGACCTCCGATGCCGCCTTGGCAAGTAACGCGCGAACCATCGCGGGTGCGGCGATCCGTGGCTGGCCGTACAGTTCGGAGCAAAGGTCGTAGCCGACCGCAGATATGGACTTTACGACAATCCGCGACGCGAGCGCTGGCTCGCTGCCCGCCAGACTGGCCAGCTTCATCCGGAAGAAGTTGGCCAGCGCCTTCGAAACGTGGTCAGGAGGACACTGGCATTAGGATTGACACGTGCCAAATAGACAGCACGGTGCAGCGCCACGATCATCTCGCCCGTTGCCGCCGATCCAGACACTCGGGTCGGGCCGGAAAAGGATCGTTCGACCAGATCGGCCTGAGCATGATGCAGGAACACGGCCCATTTGTCCCATAGGTAATCCAGCGCCTGCCTCAGTTCATCTGCATTGGTCAACACGCGGAAGCGGCGTTGGGCATCGGTTGCGTAAAGGGGCCCGCATCAACTGGCGCGGGCTCTGGCGGCTTAGGTTTCTCACCCACGGCCAGCTTGAGTAGAGCCTCCTGGGCCTCTTGTGGCAAATGCTCGACGAGGTCGAACAGTGTGCCCTCGGTCCCGGTACGGACATCGTTCACCCATTCCTCTGGTACACCAAAGGCCATCAGTTCGAACTTGCGGAGGTTGTTGAACAGCCGGGCGGCAGGTTTGACATCAGGTACAATGTCGACGGGCGTCTCTTTGGGCGTGAAGTTTTCGAACTCTTCAACCCGCTCGCGCACCTCCACCAGCTGCATGGCGCCAGTGGTCGGGAGACGCTCGATCTTGCGCCGCTCCGCCCATTTGCAGGCATCGTCATGGTGATCGACGTAGGCCAAGAGCATGCTGGAGGCCGTACGGTGGATGATCATCCAGATGTCAGCGTCAACCCGAACCGACCAGAAATTCGCGTCTTTGGCGCGGTCCAGTTTGAAAAGGGATAGACCGTTCGAGGTCGGGTCTAATTGCAGGTCGAGAGCGGTTGTCTTGGCAGCCTTCTGCTCTTGACGTTGCGCCACTCATGCGTCGCGCTGCATGATCCACCCGACCTCTGGCGCCGGCACGAAGCGCCACTTGCGCAGCGGTCCGGCCATCACGTTGAGGTAATACATCTCGAACCCGTAAGGCGCACCGCAGGGATGGTGTCCCCGGGGGACGAGCACGACGTCGCCATCTGACACCGCCATGGTCTCGTCGAGTTGCCCGTCATCGGTATAGACCCTCTGGATGCCGAAACCCGCGGCCGGATTGAGCCGGTGGTAATAGGTCTCTTCAAGGTAGGTGATGCGCGGGAAGTCGTCCTCGTCGTGCCGATGCGAGGGGTAGGAGGACCAGTGCCCAGCCGGGGTGAAAACCTCGGTCACGAGCAGGCTGTCGCAATAGTCCTCGTTCTCCATGGCGATGTTGTTGATGTGGCGAACATTAGTGCCCTTGCCGCGTTCGGTGAGGGTGATGCCGTCCGGTCCGATGCGTCGTGCCTCGTGACCGCCCTGTCCGGGCGCAGAGCAGACCGCGATCACGCAGTCGGTCTCGGCTACAGCCTTCCAGTTGGTGCCGTTCGGCAGGTAAAGGCAATGCGGCGGCGTCTTTTCGAAGACATTCATGCGCTCGCCCAGCGTGCCCCAGTCCTGTCCGGCGCCGGTGATCGCGGCCTTGCCCTCGACCATCACGAGGATGATCTCGCGTTCGCCCGTGGCCTCATCAGCGCTTTCGCCCGGGCGCAAACGGTAGAGGGAGAAGCCGACGTAGCGCCAGCCCGCCGACTGCGGGGTGATCTCGTGGACCTTGCCATGGGTGCCGAAGGGTTTGCGTTGCAAATCGCTCATTGATCGTCCTCTTGGTCGTGTCCCAGCGCCCGGGCCTGTGGGGACAGAAAGAATTCGTAAAGGCACCACAGCCCGAGAGTGCCAAAGAGGATCGCCCAGAACACCGCGCCGGTCGCAAGTTCCAACACAGCCCAGCCGAGGCAGAGTGCAACGATCACGACCCGCCGCCAGAGGGGGGCGAAAAAAGCGTGTGCGGGATCAAACAGCCGCACGAGTGCTGTCCAGCCCTGCCTCTGCCGCCATGCGCTTCAGCTCCCGTAGACCGAGATCCTGATATTGCCTCGGGTCGCGCACGGCGCTGTCCTGCTCCGCTTCAATGACCAGCCAGCCGGTGTAACCATGCTGCGCAGCGACCTTCAGCACGGGGGCAAAGTCCACCACACCCTCTGCATCGCCGGGAACGGTGAAAGCGCCACGGCGCACACCTTCGAGAAACGAAAGGCCCTGCTCGCGGACCTGCCTTGCAATGTCCGGGCGCACGTTCTTGCAATGGATGTGGCTGACGCGATCCATGTATTTTTGCGCGACTTCGGCCGGGTCGGCGCCGCCGAACCAGGCATGGCCGGTATCTAGCAGCAGTCGCGTTTCAGGGCCCGCCATCTTCATGAAGCGGTCGATGTCCGCCGCGCTTTCGATGATCGTGCCCATGTGGTGATGATAGCCCATCTTGACGCCAAGCGTGTGCGCATAGGCCGAAAGCGCCTCGTAGCCGGTCGAAAAGCGATCCCATTCGGCATCGGTCATGATGGGGCGGTCGTTCACCGGGATCCCGTCGCTGCCATGGACGGTATTCGAGCATTCGCAGGCATTGATGTGGTCGCCGCCGGCGGCCTGGGTGAAATCGATCCACGCCTTCAGTCGGGCCTTTTCGGTCTCGATGTCGTTCGTGAGGATATTGGTCGAGAACCAGCCCGCCGCGAAGCGCAGCCCGTAGGCGCCCAGCGCCTGTTTCAGCGCGGCGCCGTCATCGGGCATCTTGTGACCCTTCTCGATCCCGTCGAAGCCGATCTCGCGGCAATCCGTCAGGCAGTCGTCAAGGCTCAGGTGATCGCCGATGGACCAGTCGTCGTCGTTGGACCACGCGATGGGGTTCGTGCCGTAAAGGATCATGGTGTGTCTCCCGAAGGACAAGTCAGTTGAAGGTTCTTTGAAGCGCCGCGTTCGCGTCGTAGCGCCCGCGCGCCTCGTCAAGCCGGTCGGGGCCGCCAGTCTGTGGCACGGCCACATCCCACCAGTGGCCACCCGCCCCGGCTCCGGGCACGGCGTCGGTCTCGATCAGGATCACGCTCGGCACGTCGCGGCTGCGCGCCTCGACGATCTTTCGCTCCAGATCGGCGATGTCGGCGGCCTTCTCGGCATGTGCTCCCATCGATGCGGCATGCGCGACGAAATCGATCTTCGGCCAGACGTCGCTGTCCTTGTACATGTTGTTGAACTCGGCCCCGCCGCATTCGATCTGAAGGCGGTTGATGCAGCCGTAGCCCGAATTGTCGGTCAGGACGACGGTAAAGGGCACCTTCCGCGCAACTGCGGTAGCAAGCTCCGAGTTGGCCATCATGTACGAGCCGTCGCCGACGAAGCAGATCACCTCTTTCTCTGGCGCGGCAAGCTTGATGCCCATGGCCCCCGCGACCTCGTAGCCCATGCAGGAATAGCCGTATTCCATGTGGTATCCGCCCCTCGCGGCCTGCCAAAGCACCTGAAGCGCGCCGGGCATCGTTCCGGCGGCACACATCGCGACGGTGTTGTCCTCTGAAATCCTCTGCACGGCCCCGATCACCTGCGCGTCGGTGGGCAGCGCGTTGGCGTCAGCCTCGGGCGCGGCGGTGACGCGGCCCACCTCAGCGTTCCAATCCTCGCGCGCGGACGGATCATGCGCGTCGAAGCGCAGATCGCCGAGTGCTGCGGTCAACTTCTCCAGCGCGACCTTCGCATCACAGACGAGCGGTGTCGCAAGGTGCTTGGACGCGTCATAGGGATGCAGGTTGATCGAAACGAGCTTGCGCCCCTCGCGGCCGAAGACCGTCCAAGAGCCGGTGGTGAAGTCCTGGAACCGCGTGCCCACCCCGATGACAAGGTCCGCCTTCGCCGCCAGTTCGTTGCCGCAGCCCGATCCGGTCACGCCAGGAGAGCCGAAGTTCAGCGCGTGGCTCGCGGCGATGCCGCCCTTGCCGGCCTGGGTTTCCAGCACGGGAATGTTATGCGTCTCGGCAAAGGTACGAAGCGTCTCGTCGGCCCCGGAATAAAGCACGCCGCCGCCCGAAACGATCACCGGGCACTCGGCCTCGGCAATCATCCGGGCCACGTCGGCCACCTCGCGCGCGTCGGGCTCCGGCCGACGGATGCGCCACGTGCGCGGCGCGAAGAAATCCTCGGGGTAGTCGAATTCCTCGGCTTGGACGTCCTGGCAAAAGCCGAGAACAACTGGGCCGCAATTCTGCGGATCGGTCATCGTCGCCATCGCGCGCGGCAAGGCGGTCAACAAATGTTCAGGCCGCGAGATGCGATCAAAATAGCGCGCGACTGGGCGGAAGCAGTCGTTGGCCGAAATCGTGCCGTCGTCGAAATCCTCGATTTGCTGCAGCACCGGATCGGGGCGCCGGTTGGCGAAGACATCGCCGCAGATCATCAGGACCGGCAGACGGTTCACGTGCGCAAGCGCGCAGGCCGTGACCATGTTGGTCGAGCCCGGCCCGATGGAGGACGTGATGGCCATCGCCTTCAGCCGCCGCTTGGTCTTGGCGTAAGCGATGGCGGCATGGGCCATGGTCTGTTCGTTCTGGCCGCGCCACGTCGGGATATCGTCACGATACCGATGCAGCGCCTCGCCGACACCGGCAACGTTGCCGTGGCCGAAGATGGCCCAGACGCCTTCGATAAAGCGTTCGAGCTTTGGTTGCCCTACCGCTTCACTGCTTGAGGACTCCGCTTCCATCATCTGGACCGAGAGCCATTTCACCATGGCCTGCGCGGCCGTGAGCTTGATCGTGTTGGTCATGCGACCACCTCCTCCTTCGCGCCTGCGCGCGCGTTGTCCCAGATGCGGCAGAGCCGCGTGTAATTGTCGGCCATTGTCGAAACAGCCTCGGCGTCGCCGATCCGGTCCGCCATCCAGTCGCGGGCAACCTGACCGAAGACGGTTCTGCCGACAGCAAAGCCCCGAACCAGCGGGAACGAAGCCGCCAGCCGGAAGCTTTCGGCCAGCTCGGCCTCGGGCGCGTCGAGGCCCAGCACAACGATGCCGCGCGTGCGCGGATCGTTGCGCTCGATCGCGTCGACGGCGTTCTGCCAAGCGGCCCGGGATTTGAAGGGTTCGAGTTTCCACCAATCGGGATAAACCCCCGCGTCATAGAACGTCTGGATCAGTCTCGCGGAGGTCTCGTTGTCGACGGGCCCGACCTTCGACGGGATGATCTCCAGCAGGAACTCAAGGTTGTTGCGCCGCGCAGCCGTGAAGAGCCGCTTGACCCGTGCGACCTGCATGCCTGCCGTCTTGTCGTCGTCGTCCGGGTGGCAGAAGACCAGAAGCTTCACGACATTCTCCTTGGCCCATTCGCGCAGGCCGCCGAGATCGTCACCCAGTTCCGGCTCGAACTCGATGGGCCGAGACCCGGGAAGCTCCGTCGGCCTGCCGATCCAGAGCCCGGTGCCCGACGCCTTGTGCAAGGCCGTGCGGCCGATGCGGTTGTCGCAAAGGATGCCGTAGCCGGGTCGACCGGCTTGCACCCGCAGCGCCGCGTCAAGGCACAGTTCCTTGAAGGCCGACCCCTTCTCTAGGGTGTAGCCTTCCATTTCCTCGATCTGCACGCGGTGGTCAAACGCAAAGGTCTTGACCGAGGTCCAGTCGCCCGCGCGATTAGTGGCCCAGTGGACCTGTTCGAGGTCCACGTCTTTGCGCAGGTCCGGCCGCACGATGCCCCGCTCGAAGAAGAACTGAAGCTCCTCCCACGACGGGTAGGCCGGGGTGCAGCCATGACGCGAGACGGCGAAGGCCCCGCAGGCATTGGCGTATTTCAGCGTGGTCGGCCAGTCTTCGCCATCGAGCCAGCCCTTGATTAGCCCCGACATGAATCCGTCGCCTGCCCCCAGCACGTTGAAGACCTCGATGGGGAAGCCCGGACCGGTCTGACCGTCATCAAGGTTGTCCGGGATCGCGCCCGCGAAGGCAGACGCCCCCATCGGCCCGCGCTTGCACACCAGCGTCGCATCCGAAACACTGCGCACAGCCCGCAGCGCCGCAATCGTATCGGTTGTCCCACCGGCGATGTGAAATTCTTCCTCTGTCCCAACGATCACGTCGAAATAATGAAGCGATTCCTGAAGCTTGCCTGTCACCGCGGCGCTCTCGACAAACCGGCTTTCACCCTCGCCGTGGCCGGCGACGCCCCAGAGGTTCGGGCGATAGTCGATGTCGAGCGCGGTCTGCAGGCCGGCCTCACGCGCGATCTTCAGCGCCTTGAGCGTCGCCGCCTCTACCTTGGGATGGGACAGGTGGGTACCGGTCGCCACGACCGCGCGGGCGCTGCGAATGAAATTCTCGTCGATGTCGTCCTCGGTCAGCCCCATATCGGCGCAGTCCGAACGGTAGAAGATCAGCGGGAACTGCTCCTGGTCGCGGATGCCCAGCAAGACAAGTGCCGTCAGCCGGTCGGGATCGACCTTCACGCCATCGGTGTTCACGCCCTCGCGGGTCAGTTGTTCGGTTATGAAGCGGCCCATGTGCTCGTCACCGACACCGGTGATGACGGCCGACTTCAGGCCAAGCCGCGCCGTCCCGCAGGCGATATTGGTGGGCGAGCCGCCGATATACTTGGAGAACGACCCCATATCCTCGAGCCGCCCGCCGATCTGATCGCCGTAAAGGTCCACCGAGGACCGGCCGATTGTGATGACGTCAAGGGTCTTCATGTCCGCATTCCTTCATTCGTCCATAGAGTTGGCCGGGCGACCTTGGGAGGAGACGATCGCCCGGCCTGTCCGCACCGATCACTGTGCCGACGCGGTGTCCTTGACCCCTGCGGTCACGAAACCGATGCTCTCGCGCAGCGCCGCTTCGGGGTCGTCAAGCGCGTGAACCTCCTCGGCGAAGGGCTCGAAGGAGATCGGCCCGTCGTAACCCGCGGCCAGGAGGGCCTTGATCTGCGGGATGTTCTCCAGCCGGTCATCGCCGTCGACCAGCACGCGATGCGCGTCCAGCATGTCGTCCACGGTCACGTCCGGGTCCGTCACGCCCGAGATGTGTACGAGGCCGGTCCATTCGGGGAAGAACTCTGTCTCGCCCGCAAGGTGATGGTGGAAGGTGTCGTGCATCAGCTTGTAGACATCCGCGCCGCCCGCCGCCTCAACGGCCGCGATCGCCTCAGCCTTGGTTCTCATGGACGACACCGGAAACCCCAGCGTCTCAACAAGGCCGGTCAGACCCCGCTCACGCAGGATCGGTGCCATGTTCTTCAGCGCCTCGACGAGGTCATCGCGCGACACTGATGTGCCATCGTTCAGTGGACACATCACCAGCGCCTTGGCGCCGCAAGCGGCGGCATAGTCTGCCATCGTCTCAGCCCGGGCCGGTAGATCGCCAGACCAGACGTTGAACGGATAAAGTGCGTTGATCGACAGGATCGTGACGCCAGCCGCCTCGGCCGCCGCCTTCACCTCCCCGGGTGCGAGGGTGTTCATCACATCGGGGATGTCGTTGCGTATCTCGACCTTATCGGATCCAAGCCGCCGGACCATCGCGAAGAAGTCCTGTACCGACAGTTTCGGCGTTGAGATGTGGTTGATTGCAAAATCCATAGTCCAGACCCTCTCAGTCATAAAGCGCCGGGCGGGCCGGCAGGGAGATGTCGACGATCTTGCCTGTTTCCTGCGCTTCGACGCAGGCATCCGACGAGATCGCCGCGACGTAGCCGTCCCAGGCGGACGGGCCGCCGGTGGTGCCGCCGGGCACGCGGTCGATGAAATCCTGAAGCTCGGCATCGAAGGCGGATTTGAACCGGTCCTTCCAGTCGGTCAGGATCGACTGGCCCAGACGCGCTTCCTTGCGGGTGGCGATGGCCATGGGCTCGGGCAGGTTGGCAACCCCCTCCTCGCCGACGATCTGGCACTGGATGTCGTAGCCGTACCGGCAGTTGACGAAGATCTCGCAGTCGATCCGCACACCTTTCGAGGTTTCGAGCAGCACGATCTGCGGGTCCGCGACCTTGGCATGGGCGTGCTTCGTCTTGCGCGGAAAGACGACCTGCGCCGAGACGAAGTCGTCGTCCAGCAGCCAGCGGAACGTGTCGATCTCGTGGATGAAGGTGTCGTGGATCGCCATGGGCGTCACGTATTGCTCGGGCACGGTCGGATTGCGGTGGCAGGAATGGATCATGAGTGGTTCGCCCAGCTCTTCCTCCATCGTGCGCTTCAGCATGTTGTAGCCTTGGTCGAAGCGACGCATGAAGCCGACCTGAACCAAACGCTTGCCGCCCTTCACCTCGGCGTCGACGATGCCCTTCGCAGCTTCGGCGGTGGTTGCCAGCGGCTTCTCGCAGAACACGGGCTTGCCCGCTGCGATGGCCGCGAGAACGTATTGCTCGTGCGTGGAGCCAGTCGAGCAGACGAGCACTGCGTCGATGTCGCCCGACGCGATCAGCGCCTCGCCGCTGTCAAAGACCTGCGCGCTCGGCGCATGCGGGCCCTTGAGCTTTTCGGCGTTCGCAGGCGCATAGTCGTAAAGACCCACGACCTCGGCGCCGGTCAGCACCTCCTGGATGCGGCGGGTATGGTCGGTGCCGATCATGCCGGTGCCGATGACACCGATACGGACGGGTCGGGTGCCGGTGTCGGCCGAGATGGTCTGAGAAATAGTCATTTTGTGATCCTCAGTTGAAATGCTTGTCGATGAGGCGCTGCATCTCTGCGCGCATGAACTTGCCGCTCTCGTCGGCCTTCTCTTCCCAGGCGAAGACGCAGGCGGTCATGATCCCGTCGAACCCGATTTCGGCGAGCGTTTTGTAGAAATCGTCCCACGGCACCTCGCCCTGCCCGATGTTCAGGTGCTGGTGAACGCGGGCGGACGATCCGGGAGGATTGATGATGTAGCGAAGGCCGGAGCTGGCCTTGTGGTTGAACGTGTCCGCGATGTGGACATGTGCGAGCACGTCGGCGCATTCACGCAGCATCGCCACGGTGTCGTCGCCGAAATAGAAGGTGTGCGGCGTGCAGTAGAGAAAGCGCACGTTCTTCGAATTCACCGTGCGGATCAGGTCGACCGAGGGCTGCAGCGTCTCGACCCAGTCTTCGGGATGGGGTTCGATGTTGAGCTGGATGCCCTCCTTCTCGAGGACCGGCACCAGTTCCTCCATCGACCGCCACCACGCATCTTCGCAGGCTTCGATCATGCTGCCTGTGTGGCAGCAGTAGCAGGTGCCCTTGTCAGGATGCGGGCCGCGGCCGAATTCGCTGTTCATCGTGTCGACGCCCAGTTCGACGGCGATCTCGATGGCGCGCTTCCAGTGGCGGACGGCTGCCTTGCGCTCTTCCTCGTCGTTCGAGGCCCAGCGGTACATCGGGAGCAGCGTCGCAACCTCGACCTGGGCATCGGACAGCGCCTTCTTGAACCGCTTGATGCGGTCAGGAAACACGCGCGGCGCCTTGAACCATTCAAGAAAATCTGCGCGCGGGCTGAGTTCGATATGTTCGTAGCCAAGCTCTGCCACCTTCGAGGGCAGCTCTTCGAGGCTGAGGTGGCGGTGCATGAACGGGTCGATGGCAATCTTCATTTCGGGTGCCTCCAGGGTGCAGGCGGCCATTGGCGGGGCGCAGGGCCTTGCCGCCGGCAGGTGGTCTTGGCGACCGGACATCTCGGCCCGGTCGATGGGGTGAAAGTCAGGCGGCGTCCGCGTATTCCGGCTGTGTCTTGGCGCCGGTGATGTAGGCGACCACGTCCTGGCCGTCGGTCTCTTCCTTGCGCAGGTTCGCAACGACACGGCCACGCCGCCACACGACGATGCGATCGCACAGATCCATCACCTGCCGCATGTTGTGGCTGATCAGGATGAGCGGCTCGCCCTGTTCCTTCAGCGTGCGGATGATGTTTTCGACCTGCTCTGTTTCCTGGACGCCAAGCGCCGCCGTCGGCTCGTCCATGATGGTGAGCTTGGAGTGGAAAGTTGCGGTGCGCGCGATGGCGACGCATTGCCGCTGCCCCCCCGACATATTCTGGATCGTGTTCGACAAGTTGGGGATCTTCACACCGGTCTTTTCCAACCCTTGGCGTGTCGCCTCGCGCATGCCCTTGTAATCAAGCAGCCGGAACGGCCCCAGCCAGTTCAGGCGGGTTTTTTCCCGGCCCAGGAACAGGTTGTCGGGCACGTCGAGATGGTCGGCCAGCGCAAGCGTCTGGAACACGGTCTCGATCCCGGCCTCGCGCGCCTCGAGCGGGCCATCGAAGTCGACGTAGCCGCCGTCGAACCAGACCTTGCCGGCGGTGCGTTGTTCGACCGCAGTGATCTGGCGCACGAAGGTCGACTTGCCCGCCCCGTTGTCCCCCATGATCGCCACGTGCTCACCCTTGCGGATCTCGAAGTTGCACTCGCTCAGGGCGTGGACGCCGCCGTAGTGCTTGGTGAGCCCCTCGGTGCGCAGAATGACGTCGCCAAGCCGGGCGTCGGACCTGGGCGCGGTGGCCCCTGTCAGATTTGTCTGGATGTCGCTTGCCATGGTGTCCTCCCTTACATGTCGATTGCGGCGCGTCGCTGGCGCCATTGATCGAGAACCACGGCGCCCACGATGATCGCGCCCTTCACCATTTCCTGGTAGTAGGCGTCGAGACGCAGAAACGTGAACCCCGAGATGATGACCCCAAAGATCAGTGCCCCCAGCACGGTGCCGAGCACCGAACCGCGCCCCCCTTGCAAGGAGATGCCGCCAATCACGGCCATCGCGATGGCATCAAGTTCATACATCATGCCCATGCCGGCCTGCGCGGTCAGGTTCTTGGAACTGAGCACCAGAGCCGCAACCCCGGCCAACAGACCCGCGATCGTGTAGACCAGCACCTTGTGACGCGCGACCTTGATGCCCGACATGCGCGCCGCCGCCTCGCTTGATCCGATAGCGTAGGTGTGCTTGCCATAGACCGTATGGCGCAGGATCAGGTGGAACAGGATCGCAAGGAAGGCGAAGATGAAAACCGGCATCATGCCACCGCCGATGGCGGCATAGCTTTCGGTCGGAAAGGACACCGGCTGACCGGCGGTCCACCACTTGGCAACGCCCCGCGCCGAAACCATCATGCCCAGCGTCGCAATGAAGGGCGGGATGCCGGTATAGGCGACGAGCGCGCCGTTGATCAGACCGGCAACCAGCCCGCAGGCCAGGCCCACCGCGATCGGCAGGATCAGGGGCAGATCGACCAACCCCTGCTCGAAAAAAATCGCCCGGCTGTTCTGGAGGCCGTTGATCTCGCCGACCTGCGCGAAACTCATGGCGATCATTGCTGTCGCCGCGACGATAGAGCCCGAGGACAAGTCGATTCCCCCGGTGATAATCACCTGCGTCACGCCAAGGGCAATGATCCCGATGATCGAGACCTGAAGGACAATAATCTTCAACCGCGCGACGTTGAACAGACCGTCCACGTTCTCTCGTGTGTTGAAAAGAAAACTGTCATCCATCAGAAACCGCCCGAGCAGCTCGAACACGACGACGATAAGCACGAGGGCAATGGCGACCCCGGCTTCCGGGGGCATGCTGCGTTTTGACGTATCGAACGTCAGCCCGCCAATCCCATGCGTTGCTTCGGCCATGACCTTGACCCTCCTTCCCTTGGATGTGCAATATGCGTGGATATCCCGGACGCGTTCAGGCGGCGCCCGGGATGTTCCGGAAAACGTCAGTTCTTCGTTGTGAAGTCCGACATGTTCTCCTGCGTCACGAGCTGGAATGGAACGTACACACGCGTGTCGACATCTTCCCCGTTCGCCAACTTCAGCGCAGCGTCAAGAGCACCGGCCCCTTGGCCGGCAGCATCCTGAAACACTGTGACGTCCAACTCGCCCGCCGCCATCGCAAGAAGGGCGTCCTGCGTCGCGTCGATACCGCCGACAATGACGTCATCCATGACGATACCCGATGTCTTCATGGCCTGCAGCGCGCCAATGGCCATCTCGTCGTTGTTGGCGATCAGCGCATCGAAAGGCTCGCCGGTCGACAGCCAGTTGGTCATCAGATCCTGCGCCTCATCGCGCGACCAATTCGCGGTCTGGCGGTCGATCTCCTGGATCTCGACGGCGCACTGATCGTTCGCGATCACGTCGTCGATGTCTTGGGTGCGCACAACGGCGGCCTGATTGGACAACTCGCCCATCATAACATAGATTCGCGCGGGATCCTTGCCTTGCGCGGCCAGAAGGTCACAGATTTCAACGGTCTGGAGCGTGCCCGACTCTCGCTCGTCGGAGGCGACAAAGGCCTGGCTGTCGGGCAGCGTATCGACATTGACCGGCATGCGGTTCACGTAGACCAGCGGCACACCGGCACCTGCCGCAGCATTGGACATGGCCTGCGTGGCCGACGTATCGACCGGATTGACGATGATCGCATCGACACCCGAGGCGATGAAGTTGTTGATCTGGTCCAGCTGACGGGCCACGTCGTTCTGCGCATCCTCGACCTGGACATCGACATCATCCATGCCTTCAGCCTGCTCGATCATGCCGTTCCGAAGGACCGTCAGGAAGTTGTCGTCGAACAGCGCCATCGAAACGCCGATCGTCTCTGCCATGGCCGAGGTCGACATCAGGGTCGCCAACGTGGTGGCAGCGATAAACTTTTTCATCTCAGGGTCTCCTCCCATAAGTATTGCCCGGCGGCTCCTCGCGATCCACCGGAGCGGGCACCGAAGATACGGCACGCCGCGCGCTCGAAAGAGGATTTCCAGCTGTCGTCGAAACAAGGCAGAAAGCCCCCATCGCCTCCCAGCGACGGCAAAGCGCCCCAGCCTCGACTGCCCCCTGAATTCCTCCCACCATTCTCGAGGTCCACTGTCCTCTCGCTTGGCAGGGTCACCTTGATGTGAAATTCCAATCCAGTCAATTGAGAGGATGTTTTTCACATCATCTATGATGACACAACGGGCGGCTAAAATGATGTAATTCAATCATAGACTGGCAGGCGCGACTTTAGATAGATTCCGGAAGATGCAGCGTCGGATCCAGAAAATGCTGGCCCGGTGTCTCGGCAGATCCTGATTGCACGGCGTTGATCATCATTTCTACCAGATCGGCGCAGAGTTGCGCCAAGGGGGTTGCGATGACCATGGTGACATATCCATCGACCATCGCCGCGCGGCTTTCCTCAGTCAGTTCGTTCACCACGAGCGAGACTTCTTCGGGCTGGCGGACTTCCCTCAGGGCGGCAATGGCACCTTCCATCCCCCCGCCGGCCACGTAGATGCCGCGTAGATCGGAATGACGCGCAAGCAGATCAATCGTTGCTTCATGGGTGACAGTGCGGGTTTCGAGGTTCACGAGGGTGTCGACAACCGTCAAATCCCGCGAGCTTTCACGCAAGAAACTCCGGAACCCGGTTTCACGCAGCTGATGCCCATGCCAGCGGTTTCCACCGACAAATACAGCGGCCTTGCCCGGTCCTGACTGGGTACGGCTGATCAGCCAGGCAGCAAGGCGCCCGACCTGCATGTTATTGAGGCCCAGGTAATTTTCTCGCACGCCCTGCGCAAAGTCGTTCAAAAGTGCGAAGCACGGGATACCCCGATCCTTCAGACGCTGGACCTCTCGATTGATGTTCTGATGGTTGATCGCTGAACTGGCGAGCGCATCCACCTTCCCCGAGATAGATTCGATTTCCCGCAGAAATCCTTCGGCGCTCTGATCGGCAGCAAAACGGATAACCGCCTTGCCGTGAATGTCGCGCCGGTTGGCGACAGCGCGCTCAAGCTCGCGCGCGAAGTTCTGATAGAATGCCTGCTTTTCCTTGTGCAGCACGAATCCGAAGGTCATCTTCGGCACGTTCGGCGCCAGCCGCTGGTCTATCAATCCCAGGGCGTGATAGCCGATGCGGTGCGCGGCATCGGCTACCTTGCGCACCGTTTCATCGCGCACCTGAACCCGGCCGTTCAAGACCCGATCGACGGTTGCAGTGCTCACCCCGGCTTCAGCGGCGATGTCTTTGATGGTCGGCCTTGATGACATTCAATCACTCCTGATGCACTACAATCCTAAGGTCCATCGGCGTGAGACCGCAACAGCTATCGAGAAATCTCAGCAACTCTCACATATATGGATCTGGACGGGGGTCACCGTATTGGAGGGGCCTGCCCCCAGCCGCCCGAACTGCGCCGCGAGCGCGTCGACTGCCACCCGGATCTCCATGTCCGGATCCTGGTCGATGATCGCGTCGATCAGGCCCGCGCGAAGCAGACGCCGTCGACCTTCGGTCAACTCATGGGTGATGAAAAGACAGCGGTTCGGCTCTGCGACGCGAGACAGCGCCTTAGCGATCTCGGTCGCACCTGCCGAAGCGTTGTAGATGCCGCGCAGGCCCGGATGCTGCGCGAGCGCCTGCACGACGAGTTGCCCGGCCTTCTCTCCGATCTCGCCGCTTTCGACCTCTTCCGCGATGCGGACATTCGGAAAGCCCTCGGTCAGCGCAGCACGAAAGCCCTCACGCCGCTCCCGGTGACCAATCATGGCCGTCATGCCCGCGATGACGAGCACCTCGCCGCCCGCCGCGCCCATAAAGCGGCCCATGAGATGTCCGGCAACGCGCCCCGCGCGGACATTGTCGGGCCCGACATAGATATGCGGCACCTGCGCTGTGAAATCTGTTGCAAGCGCGACCACGGGCTTTGCCTGACCCGCGAAGTCACAAAGTGCGGCGGCAATGTCCGGCTGCTCGGCGGCACAGATCATCAGCGCGTCGAACCGGGCGGCATTTTCACGGATCGCGCGCGCCGTGCGCTGCGCCGCCCCCGGAATGATATGAACGACCGAAAGCTCGAAATTGAACGGGTTCGGCCCCCGGTTCTGCGCGTCGACCGCGCGCGCCAGCGCGGCGTGGAACGGGTTTGACGGGGGTTGCACAAACACACCGATCCGCAGCGTTCGCGCAGCGCGAAAATCAAGCGCACGGTCCAGTTTCAGGCGCCGCGCCGCCAGCACGACGCGACGTTCCTTTTCCGGGGTGACCCCGCCGCGGTTGTTCAGCACTCTGTCCACTGTCGCGAGCGAAACGCCCGCCTCACGGGCCACATCGCGTGCGGTCGCCTTGAACCCCATGTCACACCGTCTGAGGAAATTTCATCAAGCCTGCTGTATCGACACCCCCTGCGCAATCCTAAAAAGGCGGCAGCCCCCGTTTGAGGAGCGAAGGGGGGCGTCCATACGGAGGGAAGAACATCATGATCAAGCTGGCTTGTTTCGGCGCGGGGCGTATCGGTCAGGTGCATGCCTTGAATGCCGCAGCCCTGCCCGGCGCGGCGCTCGTCTATATTGTCGACCCGGTCGCGGGCCCCGAGGCCAAGGATCTTGCCGCCCGCACCGGTGCCATTGTGACCGATGTTGACACCGTTTTCTCGGACGACACGGTCGATGGCATCCTCATCGCCAGTTCGACCGACAGCCATGCGCCGCTGCTGCATCGCGCGGCCGCGGCGAAAAAGGCGGTGTTCTGCGAAAAGCCCGTCAGCCTCGATTTTGCGCAGGTGGCAGAGGCCGCACGCGCGGTCGAGGCGTCCGGCATCGCCTGCATGCTGGGCTTTCAGCGGCGCTACGATCCTAGCTTCCGGCAGGTACGGGATCGCATCGCCGACGGCACGGCGGGCAGGCTGGAACATGTGACGATGGTTTCGCGCGACCCCACGCCGCCGCCGGCCTCGTATGTGCGGACCTCGGGTGGCATGTTCCGGGATACCGCCATCCACGACATGGACATGTGCCGGTTCCTGCTGGAAGAGGACATCGCGACAGTCTACGCCACCGGATCCTGCCTGATCTCGCCCGAGATCGGCGAGACCGGTGACATCGATACCTTGATGATCACTCTGACCACTGTCTCGGGCCGCATGGCTCAGGTGATCAACTGCCGGCGCGGTCCGTTGGGCTATGACCAGCGGCTTGAGGCGCTTTGCGAGCACGAGGTGCTGTTCGTGGACAACAAGCCCGCCTCGAGCGTTCGCATCGCTCGCTCAGACGGCAGCACCGCCGCTCCTCCGATGAACTATTTCATCGAACGGTTCGCGGACGCCTACCGCGACGAGATGACGGCCTTCGTGGACTTAATCCGCGACGGCACGCCGGCACTCACGACCATTCGTGACGGCTTTGAGGCGCAGCGGCTGGTCGAGGCCGCCATCGTCTCGGCCACCATCGGCCAGGTGGTTGCCTTTGGTCCGAACTGGATGCCCGAGGCCGCGTCATGAGCCTGCCCCCGACCGTGCGCCTTGGAGTGAGCCCCCTGTCTTGGATTAACGAAGTTATCGAGGAGTTCGGCCGCGATACACCGGCCGAGACCTGTCTGCGCGAGGCGGCGGAAGCCGGCTACACCGGCGTTGAAACCAGCCGCAAGTTCCCGACCGATTCCGGCGCGCTGACGGATCTGCTGGACGGCTTCGGGCTGGACCTGGCCTCTGGCTGGCATTCCGGGCGGCTGGCCGAGGATGGGGTCGAAGCCGAGATGACGGCCGTCGCGGATCACGCCCGTCTCCTATCAGCCATGGGATGCAAGGTCATGGTCTACGGCGAGACCGCGATGATGGCAGATGGAGATCCGCTGGACGTGGGCATGTCGGTCCGCCGGATCATGCCCAAAGGCGAAGTGCGCGCCTACGCGCAGCGCCTGACCGACTTTGCGCACCGTTTGATGGAGGACCATGGCCTCCGGCTGGCCTACCACCACCACCTGATGATGGTGGCCGAGACTGGCGACGAGATCGACAGGCTCATGCATCACGCGGGTCCAGAGGTGGGTCTTCTTCTTGATACGGGACACGCGGTCGCGGGCGGCGTCGATTACACCCACCTGATCGAGCGGCACGGCGACAGGGTGGCGCATATCCACCTCAAGGACGTGCGCAAGGTCGTCTTCGACCGCATCCGTCGCGAGGACCTCAGTTTCAACGCAGGCGTGCGCACGGGCATGTTCACGGTGCCGGGCGACGGCGATCTCGATTTCGGGCCGCTCGCCCGCTTCGTCGAAGACAGCGGCTATGAGGGCTGGCTCGTCGTCGAGGCCGAGCAGGACCCCGCGCTTGCGCCCCCCTTCCCCGCGGTCCGACGCGCGCACGCCCACATCACAAGCCTCTTTGGAGACAAAAAATGACACAGAAGACCATCAATATCGGCCTGATCGGCTCGGGCTTCATGGGGCAGGCCCATGCGGACGCGTTCCGCCGTGCAGCGATGCTCTATCGCGACCTGCCGGGCGTACCGCATCTGTCGATGCTGGCCGATGCAAGCGCCGATCTGGCCGAAAGCGCCGCTTCCCGCTTCGGGTTCGAACGACATACCGGCGACTGGCGCGCGCTGATCGAGGATCCCACGATCGACGTGGTCGACATCACCTCGCCTAATCTCCTGCACCACGAGATGGCATTGGCGGCCATCGACGCAGGCAAGCACGTCTATTGCGAAAAACCGCTCTCGGTCACGGTCGCCGAGGCCGAGGAGATGACCGCCGCCGCAGAGGCGAAGGGCGTGAAGACCATGATGGCCTTCAACAACGTGAAGACGCCGGCGGCAATGCTCGCCCGGCAGCTCATCGAGCAGGGCGAGATCGGCACGCCCATGCGGTTTCGCGGCTGGTTCGACCAGGGCTTCTTCAATGATCCCGACCTGCCGTTCACGTGGCGCTGCACCCGCAAGGAGGCCGGTTCGGGCGCACTCGGCGATCTGGGGAGCCACGTGATTTCGGTCGCGCAATACCTGATGGGGCCGGTCGAGAGCACCATCGCCCAGACCCAGACCTATTTCCCGACACGTCCCGTGCCGCAAGGCGCAGCAAGCTACAGCGCGAAGGCCGCCGCCGACGCGCCCCGACGCGAGGTCGAGAACGAGGATCAGATTCAGGCGCTTGTCCGCTTTGCCAGCGGCGCGGGAGGCACGATCGAAGCGAGCCGCGTTTCAGCCGGCAAGGTCTTCGGCATCTCGTGGGAGGTTTCGGGCACCGAGGGTACGATCCTGATGGATGGCGAGCGGTTCAACGAGCTGAAGGTCTCCCGCTTCGGCGATCCGAAACCCGACCGGGGGTTCAAAACCCTTCTCGCGGGCAGCCAAATCCCCCAATTCTCGGCCTTCTTCCCCTTCGACTTCGCCGGCGGGGGCCTGGGATATTTCGACGTCAAGGTGATCGAGGTCCGCGACCTCATCTCGGGCCTCTGCGGGGAGCTGGAATGCGACCCTAACTTCGCTTTCGGCCTAGAGAACATGCGCATCATGGATGCGATGGAGCGCTCGCTCGAAACCCGCGCCTGGCAAACCGTGATAGGAGACACCGCATGACCTTCCTGACCGAATTGCCGACATCTCGCATCCCTGATCCGATGAAAGCTCCCGCCCTGCGCTGGGGCATTTTGGGCACGGGCTGGATCGCCGACCAGTTCATCCGCTCGGCCCGCGCCCATACACGGCAGGAGATAGCGGCTGTTGGCTCGCGCAACCAGGACAGTGCCGACGCCTTCGCCGCCCGCCATCAGATCGAGATCGCACATGGCAGCTACGACTCGCTCGTCCGGGACGACAGTCTCGACGTGATCTACGTGGCGACCCCGCACAATTTCCACCGCGACCACGTGATGCTGGCGCTCGAGGCTGGACGAAACGTTTTGGTTGAAAAGCCGATGGCTCTCGATCATCCACAGGCGGCCGAGATGGTGGCGGTCGCTCGCAAGAAGGGGTTGTTTTTGGCCGAGGCGCTCTGGACCTATTTCCTGCCGAAGTTTGACGTACTCGGCCAGATTATCGCCTCGGGCACTCTTGGCGAGATCAAGTCGATCCATACTGAATATGGCGAATACTTCACCCGCGATCACCGCATCTTCCGGCCCGACCTTGCCGGTGGGCCGCTCTACGATCTGGGCACCTATCCCGTCTCGCTCCTGACACGGCTCATGGGGGTGCCCAAACGGGTTGTCGGCATGAAGCAGGACGATGAAAGTGGCGTCCCCGGGCAGCTTTCGGTGATCCTGTCGGACGCAAAAGGCAATCAGGGAACAATGTCGACGACGCTTTACGGTCTGACGCCGACAAATGCCGCGATCGTAGGCACCGGCGGCACGGTGCGCTTCGGTCGCGAATTCAATCTGCCTGGTCCGTTCGAGGTGCTATCAACCGATGGCTCAATCCGCTTGAACTATGAGGAGACCCCGGGCCGCCACTTTGAAGGGCTGTTCTACGAGGCAGCCGAGGTCGCCCGCGCTATCGCGGCGGGAAAGACGGAGACGACCAAACGTCCGCTGGATGCGACCCTGGACATGATGCAGACCCTCGACCTCATACGCCGTGAACTGCACATATAAAGCCCATCTGACAAGCGAACCGCGCCGGGTCTGCCGGATGTTCAAAGTAGAACAAGCAGATGTCTGATGTTATGCACAACAGGATTACTAAGACTGCCCGGTTCGCACGAGTCATAACACTGTTTGAGAAGTTTCACTCATGGTCAAGCTCAGAATCAACTGAGGTGACGCAAATCTACAAGAAAACCGGCAACCTGCGGGCAGTACGGCTTCTGTTGGGGCACACCAAGATGGACAGCACTGTCAGATATCTTGGCGTTGAGCTGCTTTGTTGCACAAATCGAAGTCTGGCCGAACTTCCCCCTTCCCCGGACGGAGTTACCCCACGGGCTCTGTGACAGGCATGCCAAGAGCGGTGTAGCGGTTAAGCACAGCGACACGCACCTGGATTT
>NZ_JAGEMH010000025.1:0-31651 GCF_040148795.1 Sagittula sp. NFXS13 | reverse complement strand
ATCCAGGTGCGTGTCGCTGTGCTTAACCGCTACACCGCTCTTGGCATGCCTGTCACAGAGCCCGTGGGGTAACTCCGTCCGGGGAAGGGGGAAGTTCGGCCAGACTTCGATTTGTGCAACAAAGCCCCCTTTTGCGGAATGTCCGCAGTGGGCCGAACTTGCGGCTTCCATACGACCCGTTTAGGCAAACTGGGTGACGGCAACGCCTGATTCTACCGAAGGCCGAAGCCAGTCACGACCGCTGCAATGGAGCCATAGCGGGAATCCTGCCCTGGCCGCAGCGTTGAACCGGGACCGAAGTGGGGGGCGTATGAGCTTTATCGCAGCATTGATAGCAGCAGCTGTTCTGGGAACTGTCGCTGCTTCTCTTGTCGCCTTGCCCAGACGTCCACTCGTTCCCGTCGTTGTGACACTGACAGGGATGGGTAGCCTCGGTGCTTTGTCGTTGAGTTGTGCAAGCCAGAGCTGCCAATCTGACCCGGCAGGCTGCGGAATGCAGCGCGGTTTCGAGGGCTTGGTACTTTGGGCTGCGGCAGCGCCATTGGCTGTTGGTGTGTTGACCGCAATTGCCTGGCGGATCGTGGCGGGACAGGAGGCGAACCTCAAGGCACGCATTGTCGCCTTGGTCACCATGGCGCTGCTGATTTGTGTCCTAGGTTTCAGCATCACCTTCTGAACCAAGAGACAGACTAGTATAGGGTGCCCCTGCCAACCCAAGAATGCTGCGTGTGACGTAAGGCCGGTTCGGGAAGGCTGCGTTGCCGCGATGACCACCTGGCGAATGTCGGCTCAGGGCCGTTGTTTCAGCGGCTAGACGAGGCAGACTGGAGCAGGCGCCCGGTCTTCGCGTTGGTGCTGTTGTCTATGGCCTTCCGCATACGCTGGGCCGATGTTTTGGCCGGTGGATTGATGTGCGCGAGCGGCGCGCCCAGCGCCTTGGCGATACGTGTCAACGTATCGTCACGACCCGCACCGGTCGGTCCGGCTTCGATCCGTGCAATCGCCGCCTGGGTTACGCCGACTTTGTCTGCAAGCACTGTCTGGGTCACGCCGACATGGCGCCGCCACGCGGCAACGGGGTTGAGTCCTAGCTGTACATATTGCTCGACATCGTTAGGGATATTCATTGCTTCCTCCTCGATCTTGGCCACCGCGCTCTCGGCAAGAGAGCAAACGGCGTCCCAATCTTTGCGCCGGACGATCACCATTTCCGTCCCGTCAGGTGTTATGAAGCCCTGCGCCTCAAACTCTGAAGAATCTGCCATGCGCCCTCCATCGGTCTTTCAGGAAAGATAACATATATATTAACGGTGTCAAATAATTTGTTGTTTTTGTGGTTATCGATAGATGGACCGCACGGGCATAGATGTGCTGATCTAAGATGCGATGATTGGGGCAGCCGCAGCGAAAGCCCTTAAAAACCCGCAATCTGTGAGTTCGCCAGACGCCAGATTTTGCCGCTGAGGCGAATGGCGGCTAAGCGGGCTGCAGCCGCAGCATTCGTGAGGAAGCTCGAGCGACCGGTAAGGGCCGCGAGCGACGGCCAGCCCGAGCGCAGGGCCTGCCGTGCGAGGGGCGACCAGGCGCTTGGCCCTGCCGCGCAGCGAAGGTCGGGAGCGAGCCCGGAGCAACGGATGCTGCGGAGCCTGCCAGTGACCTCTTCGGTGAGCCCTGTATTCGACCTGGGTCTGTTGACATTACATCCGACCGCAGACGATCCTTTCTTGAAAGCCTCATTCTGATTTGTAGGAAATGTATTCAATGCCCGACCAGGAAAAACAGAAGCAGCAAGCTGCGCTCTCTTGGATCGTCTGTGAAGCCAAGCGGCATCATTTACCTTATCAGGTCGTGGGCGGGTTGGCAGCGTTGGCACACGGCGGGTCACGGCCCTTGCATGACATTGATTTGTATATGCCGTTCGGCAACCCCAATTGGGAAAAATTTTTAGAATCTACAGGCGAGTACGTTGTCTGGGGCCCGGAGACGATCATTGATGGACAATGGGATCTCACCTATCTCAAGATCAACTATCATGGTCAGAAGATCGAAATCGGTGACTCTGCGGATCTAAGAATACAGAATTACAAAACCGGCGAATGGATTGAGCAAGCCATAGATTACGAATCTTCCGTCTCAAAATCGGTGCTTGGTTGCCAAATTGACGTGATGCCGCTGGGTCAACTGATGGCCTACAAGGCAATTCTTGGGCGGGATGTCGATCAACAGGACATTCGAGACATGACGCTCGTGCGATCATAGCGAACGGCAGAAAAGTCCGCTCTGCCGACCTTGGACTGACAGACCATGCTGCACTATGCCTTGGATGGCCGGTTCGGGGAAGCTGCCCTGCAGCAATAGCCTGCCCGGCGAATGTCCGGAGCGGGCCGGAAGCGACGCTGCGCGCGGGGCGACCAGGCGCTTGGCTCTGCCGCGCAGCGAAGGCCCGGAACGAGCCCAACATTCTCATTCGTCAGACTGCAGCGAATGATCGCTCCAGCTCCGACAGCGCGCCCGGCGTCCGGAAGGGGGGGTAGCGTCCGCGACTGCATCCCATACTGCTCCGCTCGGCGGAACACCTGAAAGATCATCGCATAGGTATGCCGTCGCCGTCGCCGTGTCCACAGTCCAGCAGCAGATTGTACTCCATGGGCAGCGACATGACGCGCGATTGGAGCGGCGTTGGGTAGATGTCGATGGAAGGGGCGGCGCTGACCATCGGGCGAGGATAGCGCTAGAGCGCTGACCGAACGAGCTTATTTTCCTTGCGTTCTGGCGTCGCAAACCTAACAATTCTGATTGTACGCCCATCTAACAGCACTTGCGAGAAAGTTATGGCAACGGAAATCATCAGCTTGTTGGCCAGCGGAATAGCCATAGGGACCTGCGGCCCCACTATTCATGGTTACCTTACCAGTTTTCAGCTTGCTAGGTCAGTAAAGCAAAACGCAGACGAGACGAAATCCACCCTCAGCGATATAGATGGACGACTGATACAAATTGAGAGACGCCTCGAAAAAACCGCGCCAGGGATTTATCGCACAAACCACACAGGGCTTGTGTTTAATTCGAAAAGAAATAATCAGGTGGACTTTAACATTCGAGATATAGAGAGGCTGCGCAGAGGAAACGCTGTTCTCGTTGATCGATCTTTTACCCCTCCCCCAAAAGGGGCTATGGAGGCTTTCACAGATAATCCAGAAAATTTTCTCATTGGCATAACGAAAAGGGACAGCCCAGAGGTCAACTTGGCTCTTATACAAGCCGAAGGGCTTATCCCTTGGCACTTTGTGCGGAATGGTGCAGAGATGGTTGGCTTTGTAAAGAAGGGATACTTAGAAACTCTTGGCCTAAGGTATGAGCCGTTTCTAATCGAGAAAGAAAACGAGGCACGGCATCATGAACCGACAGGACTTCCAGTTTCCACAGAAGGGCTACAGTCTTACTTAGAAGCAGCAAAATATCCGATAAAGAACCAAGTTCAAATGCGTGAAAGTGCAATTGAACGCCAGCACTTGCGCGAGAGTATTACTGTCGGAAATATATACAGCAATCGCTTAATCATAAAGGAAGGTCAGGTCGTTGCTGGAAGTGTCTTTGCCAACGAAATGATCGTAGACGGCATCGTAATTGGAGGGCTTTCCGGAAATAGAATTAGACTAAGCTCGACGGCTAAGGTTTATGGTGATGTTAAACATAATGCGATAGCAATTGAAAGCGGGGCCCATTTCGAGGGAAGCGTACAAAGGCAGGATGCACCACTCGCACAAGTGCCATCAGAATTCACACACCATCTCAATAAAAGCGAGGCAGGTCACCCCTTTAGCTCACGTCTTTCTGAGAGGGAGCTAAAGGGCCTCAGAACCATGACAAAGAACGGATACAATTTGAGTGAGCTCTCGCCTGCCTTGCGAACCGAAATAAAAGAAAAAATTAGCGTGTATTTGCCGATAAATCGCGACAGTTAGTTGAGAGTACTGACTCGATTGTTGGATTAATTGGGCCTTTCTGACTGAAGTAAATTTCACCATGCGCTGCTACTTTCCCGGCATCGTTGCGGAGCGCAGGCTGGTCTTGACGTGAACGGTGGTGCTATCGCCCTCGGGGCCGCGCCCGAAGCGTAGGCGAGGCGGACCTTGAGCGCGAAGGACACCGTCGCGACGTTCCCCTCCATCGCCATCTCGTGGAGCTTGCCGTCCAGCCAGTTGTGCTCATTGTCCGCCACGGTCCAGCGACTCTTGAACCTCAAGCTGTCGCTGCAGCGTAGAAGCCGCCTTTGACCATATGACCGCAATACCCCGCTCAGCTGACCTCGGGCAGGAAGATGATGCTGCACGTTGCCGCGAAGGGGCAGTTCGGGGAAGCAGCGGTGGCCAGCCGCGTGAATGTTCGCAGTGAGCCTTGCAGGTCGGCGACATCAGTCATGCCGAGACGTGCACGAATTTTATGGGAGGCGTTCGAACGTTAAAGGCAATTTGCCTGCACAGTCTGGAAACGGCGCAGGCCAAAGCGTAGGATGTTGGCAAAGAAATGCACGTTCTATGGATCAAATGCCACTGCGGTCACACCGCTGACAACGTCCCTTGCAAGGATCTGGACGTTGCAATGACCTATGCGAAGCTACGGTGCTTGCGTTGCGGTCGGTTGGGGCAGGTCCAAGACCTGCGTCTGTATTGGAACCCAGGCATTAATCCGCATGATGGAGCGAAACACCCGTACAACCCCGCATATATCCCGCACAGTTAAAGCAAGTATTTCATATTTATATAGTTTGATGTGCCGTGTGGGGGCACCATTTACCAAACGCATCCTGCGTCTTCCTGCGCGAATTTAGCAGCAATACAAAGGCTTTGTCCCTTGGATCCGCGCCGTTGCTTCCATTGTCGCGCAATTTCACGCATACAATTCCCCACAAATGACGCACTTCGGTACAGAGTGAGGGGACGGCGACCTTCTCAAAGCAGAACAGTGGCTGGCGCGTACAGGTGCAAAAGCACGGCGTGCGGCGGTCTAAACTGTGGCCGACGAAACGCCAGGCGCAAGATTGGGCCGCGCGGCAGGTATATTTGATCGTCAACGGGGAAAAGGTCGCGACGGAGCAGAGCCTTTCATCTCCGTTCGATCGATACCTTAGAGAAGTCTCACCGAGCAAGCGCGGGCACCGCTGGGATATCGTGCGCCTTGACCGGCTGCAGAGTAACAAGGTCGCGGCGATTCGGCTTTGTGATCTTGACGCGAGCAATTTTTCAGAATGGTGTGATCGCTGGTTGCGTGAGGTTGCCCCCGGATCGGTCAAGCGCGAAATGAACCTGATTGGTTCTGGTTTCAGTACAGCGGTCAATAATGAATGGGGGTTCATGCCGACAAACCCCATGTCGACTGTTAAGAAACCGAAAGAGCCTGCCGCATAGCGTTGATGCGTAAAGGCTGCTCGGGAATCACATCACGAATCCGGTAGGTTAGATCGGTGGCATGCCGAAGGCGTCTTCCCCCCGCTATAGAACCGCAAACTGGTCCAGCTACTACAAGTCGTATCGAAGCCAGAATGCGATGCCTCAAGGCGTTCGGGCGGCGTATCATGGTGCGGGATCCAGTTCGGCAAACTGCTGAGATCCGCATCGCCCTCTACCCGTTTTATGCAACAACGCCGTTTTTCGGTGGCGTTTTTTGGCGGCAGATTTGTCGTGGTCACTATGACTGGTTAAAAAGATAGAGGTGTTTAGTGCGTGTGACCTCGACGGCGGTGCAGAGATGGATTTGCCGCTTGGCGGCGTGGAACAATCCGGCAATGCTCAGGACAGATCGCTTCATGGCTTCGTCAGATAGGTTAATTTGAGAACCTCAAGGTAGTCGGAAAAGGACTAGCATGGCCGACAGGACTATCCTCATCGTGGGCACCTTCGACACGAAGAATGCGGAACTCGACTACATTGCGGATGTGATCCGGGGGCAGGGCGGCGGCGTGCGCACGATGGATGTTGGTGTGTTGGGGGAGCCCGCGAGGTCATGCGATTATCCGAAGGACGTGGTGGCGGAAGAGGCGGGTAGTTCCATCGCAGAGGCCATCTCTTTCGCGGATGAGAGCCGCGCCATGGAAATCATGGCATGCGGCGCGGCCCGTTTGGCCTTGCGGCTTTACCACGAAGGGCTGTTTGACGGGGTGATTGTTCTGGGTGGGACGATGGGCACTGACCTCGCGCTGGACGTCTGCGCCGCCTTGCCGCTCGGAGTGCCGAAATATGTTGTCTCTACGGTCAGTTTTTCGCCCTTGATCCCCGCAGAGAGGCTGGCGTCCGACATCCAGATGATGCTCTGGGCCGGCGGGCTTTATGGGCTGAACTCGGTGTGCAAGTCTTCCTTGTCTCAGGCCGCCGGCGCTGTGCTCGGGGCTGCCCGCGCGGTGGAGAAACCGCAGACTGAAAAACCGCTGATTGGCATGACGTCCTTCGGGAAAACCGTTTTGCGTTATATGGTTGCGTTGAAACCTGCCTTGGAAGCGCGCGGGTTCGAGGTCGCCATTTTCCACGCCACAGGCATGGGGGGACGCGCGTTCGAGACGCTAGCGGCTGAAGGGGTTTTCGCCTGCGTGATGGATTTCGCTCCGCAGGAGGTTGGCAATCATTTGATGGGGTCCGCGCTCTCTGCCGGGGCGGATCGCATGACCAACGCCGGAGCCAATGGAACGCCTCAGATGGTGTCCATCGGGTGTTATGATCTGGTCGATTTCATTGGCTGGCACGACGTGCCGGAGGCGCTGTGCGGGCAGGAGGTACAGGCGCACAATCGCTTGCTGTCCTCAGTCTTGATGACGACTGAGCAGCGGTGCGCCATGGCGCGGGAGCTTTGCGCCAAACTTGCAACAGCCCAGGGTGAAACGGTCTTTCTGCTTCCGATGCACGGCGGCAATGAGTGGGATCGAACCGGCGGGCCGCTCAGCGACCCTGACGGGCTGGCCGCTTTCGTTGGTGCGGTTCGCGAGGCCTGCCCGGCGAATGTTGTGCTCAAAGAGGTGGACGCACACATCAATGATACGGCTTTCGTGGACGCAGTGCTCGGTCAATTTGACCAGTGGTGCACCGCCGGGGTCATTTCGGCACGTTAACTTTCTGCCCTGCAAGAGGGGGATCGTACGCCGCAGTTAACCCCGCGTACGGTCCACATTTGGTGTCCGGGCAAGGGCTCGTCCACAACGAAAAAACGCAACCTTTACCGAACCTAACATTATGTAGGGTGTGAACAGACCGGTTCGCCGAGGTTTTCCGGTCGGTTGTTTACTTTCGAATCAAAAAGCGCCGCGCAAACCCGTTGCGCGGCGCTTTTTGTCATTAACTACGAAAAAATCAGGCGGGTTCGGAGGCGTTCGCCATTTCGTCCGAGCCCAGATCCAATGCGCGCATCTGATCCTCCGCCCAGAAGCGGACATCCTGCTTTTTCACCAACTCGCGGGCGACCTTCATACGGCCCCGGCGTTCGTCCTCATCCATGGCAAGCGCATGTAGCAGAGCGCTGTCCATGCTCTTGTAGCTGAATGGATTCGTCGGAACGGCGGTAGCAATCTCCACCGCGGCACCGGCAAATTCGGACAGTACCAGAACGCCGTCTCCATCCGTCCGGGCGGCGCAATATTCCTTGCACACAAGGTTCATGCCATCAGCGAGCGGCGTGATCCACGCCACGTCGGCGGCGCGATAATAGGCGACCAGCTCCTTGAACGGTACGGGGCGCGAGATCAAGACCAGCGGCTGCCATTCAAAGCTGCCAAAGCGGCCGTTGATCCGGCCTGCCATGCTTTCGAGATCTTCCTGAATTTGCTGATAGGCGGTCATGTTGGCGTTGGCCGCGACGGAGACGTGCATCAACTGGATTTTGTCGCGCAGCTCCGGATGGTTTTCCAGGAGGCGCTCATAGCTTTCAAGCTGTTCAATACCGCCCTTTGTGTAGTCGGTGCGACCCACAGAGAGGATCAGGCGGCGGTCCCCCTGATTTTCGCGGATTTCTGCGAGCTTTTTGGCAGTCTCTTCGCTTTTGGCAAGGTTTTCGATGTATTCCACATCGACACCCACCGGGCTGGCCGCCAGTCGCACGGTCCGTCCTTCATACGCCAGTTCGGTGACGACAGACTGCTCGGAGAGGGCAGAGGTCTGGTTGTTCAGCTCCGGCTTCACCTTCTCACGCTTCTGTGTGTCGACTTCCAGCAGCGACCGCGCGGCGGACACGAAGTTGTTCACATAGCGCGGAATGTGGAAACCCACCACGTCGCAGGCCAACAGTGATTCAAGGATTTCCTTGCGCCACGGCAGGACGTTGAAAATGTCCGCGCCGGGGAAGGGCGTGTGGTGGAAGAAGCTGATTTTCACGTCAGGCCGCAGGGTGCGCAGGTAGCCCGGCACCAGCCATAGATTGTAGTCATGCACCCAGACCACGGCACCCTCGGCCGCTTCGGCAGCGGCGGCTTCGGCGAAGGCCCAGTTCACTTCGCGAAACGTGGACCAATCGACGGGGTCGTAGTTATAGCGTTCCTTGAAGCCGTGCAGGATTGGCCAAAACGCTTCCTTGGACGTGACGTGATAGAACGATGTGACCTGCTCCGGCGTCAGCGGCAGGCGGGACACGTTATAGGTGCCATAGGCGTCCGAGATCTCCACGACGCGTTCAAAGTCGGGATGTGCCGGGTCGTCTGAGTTTTTCCACGCCACCCAAGCGCCTTTGTCGAACCGGCCAAAGAAGGACTTCAGCGTGGGCACGATGCCATTCGGTGACTTGTTCTCATGGTATTCGATCTTGCCGTCTACCTCGACCTCTTCGTAAGGCTGACGGTGATAGACGATGACCAGATTGGAACGTTCTTTCGGATCGGACGGCATGGTTTATCCTTTCGGCGTGTCGTGAAGGTCAAGCGCGGCGATGGCTTCGAGGATACCTGCGGCGCCGTGAGCCTTGGCGCGATAGGTGTCGTGGCCATCAAGCCGGGCGACCAGATCGGGTTCGGAATTGCCCACGGCGACGGCGGGCAGGCCGCAGACCAGCATGGACAGATCGTTGAGGGTGTCCCCGGCGCACAGCACGCGCGCCTCGGGGATGCCCAGATGTTCGACGAGACGACGGATGGAAGGGCCCTTGGAGACCCCCTTGGGCAGCACGTCGAAATACTTGTTGTCGGAGATCAGCCAGTCGAGGCCCATCTCTTCGACGCGATGCTTGGCGCTGTCGTCGAAGCTCGCAGTGTCGAGGTCATAGCTTACGCGGTATCGGAAGGGTGTCGGCTGCAGCGTCAGACCGGGGTGCCCGTCCAGCGTGGTGCGGACGACGTCGCCGCTGTCTTTCCAACGGTCGGCAATGTCTTCTTCCAAGGCGGGAATGGGGGTGACGTGACCGTCTGCCGTGACCTCTGCGATTGTCGTTCCGACGTCGCCAACGACGTATTCAGGCCACGGGAGGTGGCGATCACGGCACATTTCCATGATAAATTCCGGATCGCGCCCGGTGACGAAGATCAGGCCAACGCTGTCGCGGTTCTCTTCGATCCAGCGGTACAGTTGGTCACGCTCGGCATCGGTGCCACCTAGAAAGGTTCCGTCAAGGTCGGTGGCCAGAGTAAAGCGGCGGTCGGCAATGGCGGGGCGAGGGGTGGCGTGCACGTTCACGACGGTTCTCCGAATTGCAGGGATTGTTTGGGGGCGGGATGGGCCAGCAAGAGGTCCATGCCAAAGGGCTCCGCCTCGATCGGGCGGGCCCAAAGGGCGGAAAATGCCTCCTTGAGGTCAGCGCCTTCGTGCAGCACGGAATGCACCGTGTCGCAGATCGGCATCGGCACACCAACCCGTTTGGCGAGGTCCGTGACGGAGACTGCGTTGACTTCGCCCTCTACGACGACATTGCGGCCTTCAAAGCAGGACGGACGCGGAATACCTTGTCCCAGCTGATGGCCGAGCGACATGTTCCGCGAGGTGGTGGAGGAGCAGGTCAGTGTCAGATCGCCTGCGCCGGACAGGCCGGTCACGGTCTCGCGGCGTCCGCCCAAAGCGGTGGCGAGCAGCTTCATCTCGTCGATGCCGCGTGTGATCAGGGCCGCGCGCGTGTTCTCGGCAAAGCCTGCGCCGGACATCATCCCGCAGGCTATGGCGATAACATTCTTCACTGCGCCGCCCAGTTCGACCCCAACGAGATCGTCGGAGACATAAGGGCGAAAGCCGTTGCCGGACAGCGTCAGTGCCAGTCGAGCGGCAGGGCTGGCGTAGGGCGACAGGCGATCCGTGTAGGAGAAATTGAACGCCACGGTCGCGGCTGTCGGGTGGTCCAGCGCGGTTTCACGAGCGAATGTCGGGCCGGAGACGGCTCCGACCGCGTGGCCCGGAAGCTCATCAATGACCACTTCGCTGAGCAGCAGACCCGTGCGACGCTCGACGCCCTTGCAGGCCAGTGCGATCGGGATGCCTGTGGGCAAGTGCGGCGCGATGGCCTGGCACATGGCCCGCAGGGTGGAGGAAGGAGTGACGAGAAGAACGGCCTCTGTGCCATCAAGCGCCTCTGCCAGATCGCTGGTCGCTGTGATGCCCTTGGGCAGGTCGATGCCGTCGAGGTAATCCTTGTTCTGGCCTGTCTTGTTGATCGTATCGGCTTGATCGGGGCGGCGCGACCAAAGTCGGACCTCATGTCCGTTTCGGGCAATCACCGCAGCGAGAGCGGTGCCCCAGCTGCCTGCACCGAGAACGGTCACGCGCGTGTACGGGGCTGACGATGCCTTGTCTTCGGGGCCGTCACTGGGGGTAGAGGCGGGGTTGGTGGGGATATCCTTGATCGGGTGCTCCATTGGTCCACTTGGCTTTCGCGCTCAAAATTTCAGCGCGTGAGCGTTTGCGCTCACACGGGACACTAACGCCAAATTGGCGGAGAGGTTCCGAAAACGACCCTATTTTTCTGCAATGCGGCGTAAGATCCGAAGCTGGAGCGGATTTCTGTAGTTTTTGCCTAAATATGTGGCGGAATGAAAACTGGCGGACACGCGGCGTCAGACGATCACCGATGTGGGTCACGCATTCGCAATGTCACTGTCCGATTGCTCGGCAGAGGCAGAACGCAATCCGACGCCAGCCTGGCCCACCTGAGTGGAACTGGCCGTTGCATTCTGCGGAAACAGGAAGATGCCCAGGGAAATGAGCGCGAAGGCCAGTTCGTAGACCTCCCATTTGCGATCAACCGGGATCACGCCAATAATCACGGTCACAATGAAGGTCGCCAAGGCATGTTGCAGTCGCGGCACTGGCACCGCAAGCCATGTGCCCAGATTGCGAACCCACGCAGCCCGTGACCAGAGAAGCGGCAGCAGGATCAGATAGGTCAGGAGAACCACAGACAGAAGGTTGCCGAAAACGACCTCGTCCAGTTTCACACCGCCGACGACCATATTGTGCAGGGTCAATTCCTGTTGATCGTTGTGCTCCAGGAAGATGCCGGTCGTATCAATATCAAGGATCCGCTGACCCCAGGACACTTCCTCCCCCGCGGCAAAGATGAACAGTGCGCCGTACAGCACAGACAGAATGGAAAAGCGAAGGCCAACCAGTTTATGACCGGCAAAAGCGCGCCTGAACAGGGTGAGAGCACCAAAGACCAGGAAGATGGCCGTGCCGTATTCGACAATGCCGTCCTCTGCCGCGAAAGAGTCTTTGAACATGACTGGATCTGTCACGGCGATTACAATGGTGGCGGCCATCAGAGCGGCTACAAGTGCCATCAAGGCGGTGTTGATGCGGGGATGTGTTTTCATTTTCGGTGACTTAGCGAGGCTTTTCGCCAAAGCAAAATGTCACCTAACGTAAATCACAAATTTATGACGTCCGCATATGCATGCCTACGGCATGAAAACGCCCCCGCCCTAGTCGGCGGAGGCGCTTTAGTATCGTTATTCGGATCAGTGGCCGAGGATCTGGCTCAGGAAGAGCTTTGTACGCTCGGACTGTGGATTGTTGAAGAAGGCCTCCGGCTCGTTTTGTTCGACGATCTGGCCCTGGTCCATGAAAATGACCCGGTTCGCCACCTGCCGGGCAAAGCCCATTTCGTGCGTGACGCAGAGCATTGTCATGCCTTCCTCGGCCAGTTCGATCATGGTGTCGAGCACCTCCTTGATCATCTCCGGGTCGAGGGCCGATGTCGGTTCGTCGAACAGCATGACACGCGGTTTCATGCACAGCGAACGCGCGATGGCCACACGTTGCTGCTGACCGCCGGACAACTGGCCGGGGTATTTGTTCGCCTGATCGGGGATCTTCACCTTTTCGAGGTAATGCATCGCGGTTTCGACGGCTTCCTTTTTGGGCGTTTTACGCACCCAGATCGGTGCCAGCGTGCAGTTTTCCAAGATCGTAAGATGCGGGAACAGGTTGAAGTGCTGGAAGCACATGCCAACCTCGGAGCGCACCTTGTCGATGTTCTTGAGGTCGTTTGTCAGGCGCGTGCCGTCAACTTCGATGATCCCTTCCTGATGTTCCTCCAGCGCGTTGATGCAGCGGATCATCGTGGATTTGCCCGAGCCGGACGGACCACAGATGACGATACGCTCGCCGCTGTAGACGGTCAGGTTGATGTCACGCAAAACGTGGAAGGAGCCGAACCATTTGTTCAGGCCGGAGATTTCGATGGCTATCTCGTCAGAGACATTCATCGCGGTGCGGGGGGCGGTTGCCGTGTCGGTCATTGCAATAATCTCCTCTTACCGGTGCGACCGGTCGAGTTTGCGTTCCATGTGGACGGAGTAGCGGGACATGCCGAAGCAGAAGATCCAGTAGATCAGCGCGATCACGAGATAGCCTGTGTAGGCGGTTGAGGCGGTTGCCCATTCCGGGTCTTTCAGCGTCGCCAAGAGGATGCCCAGCAAGTCGAAGATCGAGATGATCAGAACAAGCGTGGTGTCTTTGAACAGGCCGATGAAGGTGTTCACGATGCCCGGAATGACTGTCGTCAGAGCCTGCGGCATGATGATCAGCCGCATCTGCTGCCAAAAGGACAGGCCAAGCGACATGCCGCCTTCGTACTGGCCCTTCGGGATCGCTTGCAGGCCGCCGCGGATGACTTCTGCCATATAGGCGGAGGCGAACAGCATCACGCCGATCATGGCGCGCAGCAGCTTGTTGAAGTCCACGCCGGGCGCGAGGAAGTAGGGCAGCATCGCGGAGGCGAAGAACAGCACCGAGATCAGCGGGATGCCCCGGACGACTTCGATGAAGATCACGGAGGAGTAGCGGATGATCGGTGCGTTGGAGCGTCGCCCCAGCGCCAGCAACATGCCAGCGGGCAGGGACACGACAATGCCGGCAATGGCGACCACCAGCGTGATGGTCAGCCCGCCCCATTTGTTGGTCTCCACCACTTCGGTGCCAAGCGCGAGGTCGAGGGTCATGGTCACCAGCGGAAGCACCGCAAAGATGCCGACCACGATCACGCCCATCAGCAAGGCGGGCGCAAAGGCCTGACCGACGTCACCGAATTTGCCGGAACTGGCCAGCCACCAGCCCGCAAAAAGCACCGCTGCCACGAGGGCCGGGAACCAGATGCCCGCAAAGATGTGGCCAAGGTCGCCGTCGTCTTCGACAGGCATGCCGTTGAGCATGACGTAGGCCAGAAGAGGATAGCCGAACAGCATGAAGGCCGCGACCTTGCCCTTGTGCGACGGGCCGAAGACCAGCCACCCGATGCCGGCGGCCAGCAGCGCAAACAGCACGTTGATGCGCCAGACCTGGTCGTCGGGATAAAAGCCGTACATGAACTGATACCACTTCGCCTGAACATAGGGCCAGCAGGCTCCGTTCGGGTTGGGCAGGCAGGCTTCACGCTTCAGGCCCTCGGGGTCCCCGAAGGTGGCCGAGAACACGGCGAAGTCCAGCATCGTCCAGATCATCCAGATCAGGGCATAGGCGGTGAAAACCGTGATGATGGTCATCAGGATCGACGCCACGGCCCTGGGGCCGGAGGAATAGTCCGCCATGGAGGCGAAGATGTTCTTCCACAGCCACGCTTTCACGCCAATCTCGGACGTCGGTGCCGGCAGGGTTGGCGCGTCGTCAGTGCGCACATAGGCGACTTCGTGATCGACGGCGGGATATTCTACAGGTCTGTCTACCATGTCTTTTCCTTACCGTTCGACCAGCGCAACGCGGTTGTTGAACCAGTTCATGAAAAACGATGTCACCAGCGAAATCACCAGATACACAAGGATCACGACGGCAATGATCTCGATTGCGGCACCGACCTGATTCAGCGTCGTGCCGGCAAAGACAGCCACGAGTTCCGGGTAGCCGATGGCCGCGGCCAGCGATGAGTTCTTGGTCAGGTTCAGGTATTGCGAGGTCAGAGGGGGCACGATCACGCGGAACGCCTGCGGCAGGATGACCTTGCGCATGGCGATGCCTGCAGGCAGGCCAAGTGCTGCGGCGGCTTCGGATTGTCCCTTGGGCACGGCCTGAATGCCGGCGCGCACGATTTCTGCGATGAAGGCGGCGGTGTAGCTGGCCAGCGCCAGCAGCAAGGCCATGAATTCCGGCGCGATGTAGCTGCCGATGCCCCGCTCGAACCCACGCCGCAGCATCGGGCCGTCTGACACGAAGTTCGGCCATTCGATCGTCATTGGACGCCCCATGATCAGATAGACGACAACGGTCAGGCCAATGATCAAACCGGCAGACACCAGAGCAACAGGGGAGGGCTGCCCGGTGGCGTCCTGACGTTTCTTGGCCCATTTCGCGTAACCGATGGACGCGGCGACAGCGATCAGGAACGTAATCAGCACAAGGCCGAAGCCGTCCTCGAGGATGGGGTAGGGGCCGTAGATGCCCTTGGCGTCGAATTGGAACAGACCGGGGATCAGCGTCGAATATGTGCCGCGCTCTGACGGGGCAACCAGACGCAAGACGGCGGTCCAGAAAAAGATCTGCAACAGCAGGGGGACGTTGCGCAACAGCTCGACATAGATGGTGGCAAAGCTGCGCAGAACAAAGTTCGGCGACAGACGGAAGATGCCAAGCAGAAACCCCCAGAGCGTCGCAATGATCACGCCGACAATGGACACGATCAGCGTATTGGCGATGCCCACCAGAAAGACGTCAAAGACAGTGTGTTCCCCTGCCTCGTAGCCGGTGATCCATGTCCCGAAGGTAGTCAGGATCTGAATATCGGAGGGCCTGTCAAAGAAGTCGAAGCCAAATTGCTTGTTCTGCGATGCAAGGTTGTCGGCGGCGTTTCCGATGGCCACCCAGATCAGCGCCAGAATGGCCAGCGCGAGAAGCGCCTGAAAAAAGAGGGATCGGGCTTTTGCGTCGAAAACCAGCGCTGCCAGACCGGTGCGCTCTTTCGACGACTTGCCTCCGGCGGGTGTGCCGCCTTCGCTCATCGAGCTCATGGATGTTTCCCCACTGTCGTATCGTTTGTTTTTATTATGTAGAAAGGGACGGGCGAACCCGTCCCTTTCCAAGGCCAAACTGATTAGCGGATCGGCGGAGCGTACATCAGGCCACCGTCGGTCCACAGCGAGTTCACGCCGCGGTCGAGACCGAGCGGAGTGTCCGGACCCACGTTGCGCTCGTAGATTTCACCGTAGTTGCCCACGGCTTCGATGGCGTTTTTCGCCCAGGAGGCGTCGAGACCCATGGGCGAGCCATAGTCGTTTTCACCCGCACCCAGCAGACGCTGAACGGAGGGGTTCTCGGAGGACATCATCTCTTCGGTGTTCTCGGAGGTGATGCCGAGCTCTTCGGCTTCGACGAGTGCGTTCAGCACCCAGCGGGAAATCTTTTCCCACTGTTCGTCATCGGCACGCACGGACGGGCCAAGCGGTTCCTTGGAGATGGTTTCCGGCAGCACCATGTGCGCGTCGGAATCCGCCAGCTTCAGACGCTCAGCGGCCACGCCCGACCGGTCTGTGGTGAAGACGTCGCAACGGCCTGCGCCGTAAGCTGCGACAACCTCGTCGGAGTTTTCCAGCGCGACCAGTTCGAATTCCATGTCGTGCTGCTTGAAATAGTCGGTGATGTTCAGCTCTGTGGTGGTGCCGGTGTTGGTGCAGATTGTTGCGCCATCCAGCTCGAGCGCGGATGTCACGCCCAGGTCCCGCGGGACCATCATGCCCTGACCGTCATAGTAAGACACACCAGTGAAGGAGATGCCCAGATCGGTGTCGCGGGTGATTGTCCATGTGGTGTTGCGCGACAGCACGTCGATCTCGCCGGAGGACAGCGCGGTGAAGCGGTCCTTGGCCGACAAGGATACATATTCGACAGCGTCGGCATCGCCCAGAACCGCGGCGGCGAGCGCCTTGCAGTAGTCTACGTCCAGTCCGGTCCAGTTGCCGTTGTCATCGGGTGTGGAAAAACCGGGCAGGCCCTGGCTCACACCACATTTGAGTTGTCCATTCGCTTTGACGTCGTCCAGCGTGGCGGCGCCTGCGGCTCCGGCCGCCAGTGTGACGGCTGCTGCGATCGGCAGAAGGGTGGATTTCATGGTTTGCTCCCTATTGATGCAATTTTGATGCTCAGAACGCCGGACGTATTCCACGTCACAGGGCCCTGCATCGTGCAGGGCCTTGGCGATTGTCGTCTTTGTTTGCGTTCGTCCCAGAGCATCTGATCAAATACTTGGCTAAAAAATACCGCGTGTAAATTCTTGCGTCGCGCTGATCGAGGTTACGTTGCGGTGGTCGGATGCCGGGTTTGGCGAATGTATGAACGGGATCAAGCGGTTACTTGTATATCGGCGCGACATTGAGGGTGCCAAATTTTTGTGCGAAACCGACAAGCTCATTGACTAACGGGTCAATGAAGCTGACCTGCCTGCAGGGTTGAAAGCCGGTTTTGACATGAATTTTGCGCAAATCGGCTGAAATCGCAGCGACTGCAAAGCGCGAATCCAGTGATTCTTCATGGGCTTGCGAACCGACCTGCGCACCGCGCACAGTGACCGGACATACGAGGAGGAGACGCGTCGGGATGTTTTTGTTTGACGGGCCACAGGCGGCACAGCTGACCGTTGTTCTGGCACACGGAGCGGGGGCTGCAATGGACAGCGGCTTCATGCAGGACATGGCAGCGGCTTTGGCCGGGCAGGGGCTGCGCGTGGCGCGGTTTGAATTCGGCTACATGGCGCAGCGTCGGGTTGGTGGCGCCAAGCGCCCGCCGCCGAAGGTCGACCTTCTCTGCGCAGAATATCGCGCGGCGGTGCGCTTGTTGGCGGCGGAGGGGCCGCTGGTGATCGGGGGGAAATCCATGGGCGGGCGCGTGGCAAGCATGGTGTCGGACGACCTCGGCGTGGCCGGGCTCTTGTGCCTTGGTTATCCTTTTCACCCCATTGGCAAACCTGAAAAACTGCGCGTGGCGCATCTGGCGACTTTGCAGACGCCGACTCTGATCTGCCAAGGCACCCGGGATCCCTTTGGCACGCGAGATGAGGTGGCGTCCTATCCACTTTCGGACCGCATCCTATTGGAATGGCTGGAGGATGGGGAGCATGACTTCAAGCCGCGCAAGCGTGTGACCGGCCAGACGCAGGCTGATCTGATCGCGCAGGCGGCACGCGCCGTGGCCTTATGGTCGGCTGAATTGCCGCCGGGTTGATTTATTAGACGGGTCGGTCTAAATAATGTGGCATGACCGAAGACACCGCCCCGGATCAGCCTGTCTCCCCCCGTCGCAGGGGACGTCCGCGCACCGCCCCGGACCAGTCCGAGACGCGGGCCAAGCTGATCCGCGCCGGATTGGCTCATCTCACCGAACGGGGCTACGGGGCCTCGGGCGTGGATGAGATCCTCAGTACAGCCGGGGTGCCCAAGGGCAGTTTTTACCATCATTTCGGGTCCAAGGAGGCTTTCGCATCTGAACTGATCACCGCTTATGACGCGTACTTTCTGACGGTGCTTGATCGGAACCTTGACGATACAAGGCGCGCGCCCATCGACCGTCTGCGCGCCTTCGCCAAGGATGCCGAAGCGGGCATGGCGCGACATGGTTTCCGTCGCGGATGCCTGATCGGCAACCTCGGCCAGGAGATGCCAAACCTGCCAGACAGCTTCCGCGCACGATTGAGTGCGGTCCTTGACGGGTGGCAGGATCGGACCGAAGCCTGTCTTGCCCAAGCCGACGTGAACGGCGACCCGAAGGCGCTTGCGCAGCTTTTCTGGACCGGGTGGGAGGGTGCCGTGCTGCGCGCCAGGATGGTGCAGGGGCCAGAGCCTCTGCACGCCTTCACCCAAAGTTACTTCAGCCTGATTTCAAAGACATAAACCCAGTGGGAGAATGACATGTTCGACGCAATCGTGATCGACAAATCCGACGACAAGCAAACCGTCAGCCTGACCCAGGCCGGCGCTGACCAGTTGCCAGAGGGCGATGTGACCGTTGATGTCGCGTGGTCCACGCTGAACTACAAGGACGCGCTCGCCATCACCGGCAGCGCGCCCGTGGTGCGTAAATTCCCGATGGTTCCGGGAATCGACTTTGCCGGCGTCGTCACCGATAGTCAGCATCCCGACTACACGCCCGGTGACAAGGTCATCCTCAACGGCTGGGGCGTCGGCGAAACACATTGGGGTGGCCTGGCGAAACAGGCACGGGTCAAGGGCGACTGGCTGGTGCCGCTGCCCGACGGCATTTCCATGCGTCAGGCGATGGAAATTGGCACAGCGGGCTATACCGCGATGCTCTGCGTGCAGGCGCTCGAAGCCAACGGCGTCACGCCGGACAGCGGTCTGATCGCTGTCACCGGCGCGGCGGGCGGTGTCGGGTCCGTGGCAACGGTTCTTCTGGCCAATCGCGGATATAAAGTGGCGGCCATCACGGGCCGGGCCTCCGAGGCGGACTACCTCAAGGGCCTTGGCGCCAGCGAGGTCATCGACCGCGAAGACCTGTCAGGCAAGGTGCGCCCGCTGAACAAGGAGCGCTTCGCGGGTGGCGTGGACGTGGCGGGCAGCACTGTTTTGGCCAATCTGCTGTCCATGATGCAGTACGGCGGCACGGTGGCGGCTTGCGGTCTGGCGGCAGGCATGGACCTTCCGAGCTCCGTTGCGCCCTTCATCCTGCGCGGTGTGACGCTTGCGGGTGTGGACAGCGTCATGTGCCCGGCCAAAAAACGCCGCGCCGCTTGGGACGCCTTGGCCAAAGAGCTCGACCTCTCCAAACTAGGCGGTCTCGCTGTTGAAGTGCCGCTCTCCGAGGTCATCGCCACGGCGCCGAAATTCCTCGACGGCCAGATCCGTGGTCGCGTGGTTGTGCCCGTCGCGCCCGAGCTTGGCTGACATGATAAGGGGCGCGGCGAAACCCGCTGCGCCCCTGTTTCTGTACTTCAAACATACACCGGGGTGCGCGAGGGGCTGGTCCCTCGCGACACTCTCATCCTACGATTTCACAAGCATCTTGCGCGGCAGGTCGCAAAATACCTCCGGGTCGCCATCGGTAATCGCAATGGATTCCGTGGTCTCGTATCCCCAGCTTTCCATCCACAAACCGGTCATGAAGTGAAACGTCATTCCCGGCTCCAGCTCCGTCATATCGCCGCGACGCAAAGACATGGTGCGTTCGCCCCAGTCCGGCGGGTAGCTCAGGCCGATTGAATAGCCACAGCGGTTGTCCTTGACGATCCCGCGCTTTTCCAACGAGTTGAAGAACGCATCCGCGATATGGTGACAGGTGTTCCCGGCGCGCGCGGCCTCCAGTCCGGCTTCCATCCCTTCGATCACAGCCTTTTCCGCATCCAGAATTTCCTGCGGGGGCTTTCCTAGAAAGATCGTTCTTGAGAGCGGGACGTGATAGCGCTGGTAACAGCCCGCGATCTCGAAGAATGTGCCTTCGTTGTTCTTCATGGGCAGATCGTCCCATGTCAGATGTGGCGCAGCGGCGTCCGGGCCCGATGGCAGCAGCGGCACGATGGCAGGGTAATCACCGCCATGACCATACCATTCGTCATAGCGCAGACCGGCATCGTAAATCTCGGCCACCAGGTCGCATTTGCGGACCCCAACGTCGACCTTGTCGGCAATACGGTGGTGCATCCGCTCGACGATGCGCGCCGCCTGCCGCATGTATTCCAGTTCCTTGTCGGACTTTACTGCACGTTCCCAGTTGATGAAGCCGGTGGCGTCCTGGAATTTCGCATTCGGCAACCCGTGTTGCAGCCGCTCATAGGCGCGGGCGGAGAACCAGTAATTGTCCATCTCGACGCCTATGGTGCCCTTGTCCCAGCCCATATCGGTGAGCTTTTCGCAAAGATATTCCATCGGGTGGCATTCGGTCGACTGCACATAGTGATCGGGGTAGCCGATGACGTTGTCGCGCGAGATCCAGACCGTGCGATATGCACCCTGCGCGTCCTGTGATCGCCCGAACCAGATCGGATCGCCGGTCGGGCCCACTACGACGCATTGATGCACATAAAAGGACCAGCCCCCGTATCCCGACACCCAGGACATGTTCGACGGGTCGGAGAGGATGAGCATGTCCAACCCCTGCTTTTCCATCTTCAGTCGGAGTTTGGACAGGCGTTTGCGGTATTCCTCGGTCGTGTAGCGCTCTGGCGTTCTCTGGAGCTTGTTCATGAAGGGCTTTCGGTCGGAGTGAAAATCCGATGCGGGCAATGTATGCCTGACACATCGAGCAACACTCTGGCCGGGGCGCCACGGCTGGGCAAGGGGTCAGATGCGTAAAGTGCACACGCACCGCGCTCGGTCCGGCGGTTTGCTCATTGAATGGCGTGGTTTTTTTCAACAGCCGCGGGCGATTTTTCCGTCGATGAGGAATGCTGTCTGATCTGGTTTCAGACGCTGTGGGCAGATGCCCGATTGATGAAAGGCGTTTTTGATTGCGGTGCGGAACGTGTGATCTGATGCGTTGCGTGTCTGACTGAGGCTGTGTCAACGATCAGTGTGCGAGGCCAGTTACGGATCTTGTACTTCGCAAGGAAGCTCCGGCTCATACACTGTTGCAATCCTTTTGGATCCGCACAGGGAATTCGTTGGCGTATTTGGCCAGCACTGCACATGAAGGGCGTGCAGACGATGGTCCAACAGCAGCGTGTCCCAAGGGCAAACACTCTCGCTGCTTCGGCCTCGGTCAGAGCCGGTGAGTTTGGCTCGGTGGGATTGGTCTTCAGCTGCCCTGACGTTGCACGCTTTCGGTAGGTGGCGGCCGTTTTCGGATTGAATCTCAAATCCGGTTTCAATTGCGCGAGCGACATTTATCTGTCCGCTCAATTTGAAGCATAAAGCCCGCATCCCCGTTGGCGGAACGTCAGGACTGCCATGCCGTGGCGTGGCTGTATGCTCCGAATGCTCTGTCGGACCGCTGTAACTTCCTTTAGCTTGAGGACAAACATCTCAGGGAGCAGATATGGACCTCATCGCCAAAGCAACAGCCATGGTTGGCGGCTCGATCGCCTTTGTCCGGCGTATGGGCGCGCCGTCGCATCAGGCATTCGGCGCGACGCCCGATATCCCCGAGGCCCGCAAGCAAGGCATCATGACGCTGAAAATGCCCGCCGCCGAGGGCTGGAAGGACGGCCATGTGCCGACCTGCGCGCCGGGTCTGAAAGTGAACGCCTTTGCCTCCGGTCTCGACCATCCCCGCTGGATCGAAGTCCTGCCCAACGGCGACGTGCTGGTGGCGGAATCAAAGGAACAGGCAGGCCCGCCGAAAACCCTGATGGACCACGCCGCACAGGCGACCATGCGGCGCGTCAAAGCCATCGGCAAAAGCGCCAACCGCGTGACCCTCTGGCGTGATGCGGATGGCGACGGTGTCGCCGAGGTCCGCAAGGTGTTCGTGGAAAACCAGAACCAGCCCTTTGGCATGGCGTTGGTGGGCGACCGGTTCTACCTTGGCAACACCGACGGCGTACGCGTGTTTGACTATGCTTCTGGCGACACGGCGCTGGCGGGCGAGGGCGAAAAACTGGTCGATTTCAAACCGCATGGCCATTGGACTCGCAGCCTGCTGGTCTCTCCGGACGGCAGCAAGATCTATGCCGGCGTCGGGTCGCTGACCAACATCGCCGATCAGGGGATGGAGGTTGAAGAAGGCCGCGCCGCCATTTGGGAACTGGACGTGGCAAGCGGTGCGGCACGCATCTTTGCTTCCGGTCTGCGCAATGCGGTGGGCATGGCGTGGGAACCCGTGACCGGCAAGCTGTGGACCGTGGTGAACGAACGCGACGGGCTGGGGGACGAAACTCCGCCGGATTATCTGACCTCGGTTGAGGAGGATGGTTTCTACGGCTGGCCGTATTGCTATTGGGGGCAAACGGTTGATGACCGCGTGCCGCAGGATGCCGCCATGGTCTCCCACGCTGTCACGCCGGATTTCGCGCTTGGTGGACACACCGCGTCGCTTGGTCTGTGCTGGATGCCCGACGGCACGTTGCCCGTTTTCGGCGCGGGCATGGTCATTGGCCAACATGGGTCGTGGAACCGATCGAAACTCAGTGGCTACAAGCTGATCTTTGTGCCGTTCGAGAACGGCAAACCCAGCGGCGCGTCGCGGGATATCCTGTCTGGTTTCTTGTCTGAGGATGAGAAGCTGGCTTATGGGCGGCCGGTTGGCGTGACGCTGGGCCCGGATGGGAAATCACTGCTGATGGCCGACGATGTGGGCGATATCATCTGGCGCGTCACCGCCGCCTGATTGAGCCTGCGCCCTTGCTATCCGGGCGATCATCACCGACAGACGGGGCTAGTCCCCGTCTTTTGGAGCTCAGGACAGATCATGGCGCAAAAAGCCACCATTTATAAGGTCGAACTGTCGGTCTCCGACATGGACCGTCACTACTACGAGACGCACAAGCTGACCGTGGCCAAACACCCGTCGGAGACGGATGAACGGCTGATGGTTCGCCTCGTGGCTTTTGCTTTGAATGCCCATGAACATCTGGAGATGGCCAAGGGCCTGTCCACCGATGACGAACCTGACATCTGGCAGAAAAGCCTGAGCGGCCAGCTGGATGTCTGGATTGCCTTGGGACTGCCCAGCGAAAAGGTCGTGCGTCAGTCCAGTGCCAAGGCAGGAAAGGTGGTCGTCTACGCTTATGGCGGCAAGACGGCTGACATCTGGTGGGACAAGATCAAGAACAGCACCACCCGGTTCGACAACCTTCAGGTGGTCAATCTTTCAGAGGTGGAAACCGACGCATTGTCAAAGCTGGCAGGCCGCACCATGAAGTTGCAAGTCAACATTCAGGACGGCGATGTGATGGTCAGCGTCGATGACAGCGTTGTCTACGTCAGCCCGGTGATGTGGAAGGCAGCCGTCTCGGGATAATAGTTCTCTTGAAACGTCCTGTTCAGAGGGGGCGCCGCCATGCGTGGGGCAGGTGCTGTGTCGCTTTACCCCTAGGTTTGATGTTCACGATCTGAATGTTGCCGTTTCGTTGGGCCAAGCCCCTCGCCGATATGATCGGGGCGCCATGTTGCCGAGGTGTACCCACTTGCTGTTTGGCAGGGTTCGCCTGCGCAGCGCCTGGTACCCGCAGCCAATCCGGCCGGCGGATGCTGTCGCTTGACCTCGGACGGCTGCCGGGCGGGGTTGGCGGCAGAGTCGAGCGTTCCATTCGTCTGTGAGGTCGCCGGACATTGAGATGTGGACTACCGGTTCCAGGAGCCGCACCACCTGACGTTTCGGTCCCGATGCGCTGGCATTGCGTCACTCAGGAAGCGGGCCTTGCCAATCCATCGCCTTGAAACCTTCGCGGAAGGCGAAGCGTTCGAGGTGCTTGTCGATGATGTGGCGTGCTTTTGAAAGACCTTCGGGGTCGGCGGCAGAGATCACGGCTTCCAGTTGAACATCGGTCGCACGCAGCTGCGCCGGACCCATCAAAAGTGAAATTGTGCCAGCCGTTTCATCGTATTGTACCTCTGTCTTGTGGCCGAAGTGCTTGCACAGCTGCTGCAGGTAGCGGCTGGCATGTGTTGTCGAAAACGTGCCGGTGTCGTGTAATTGAGAATGCATCACGCGTGTTCCTGATCTTTTTACATGGATAAAGTTGATGTAATTAGTCGGGATTGTCTAGACCTAAGGGGCCTCGCGCCGAGGGCGCCCTTTGTGGAGGGGGGCGTAGATGCGCGTCATTGATACGGGCACTACGGTCAATAAGTCTTCCAACGCTCAGATGGGGATCAATACCCAAGGGCGACGGCGGGTCAATCCGCGCAAATGGTCTACATAGAGGTAATGGAGTTGTGCGGCAGGGCCAGGTCGTTGACGGGCGCTGACCGAAGCCTTGAGCCGCGCTGCGGACAATTGGTGAAACAAACGGCTGTGGCCAAAACGGTACCGCTGCTCGGGTGGAGCGGGGGAGGGGGCCTGCTTGGCGCGGCGGACCTTTTTACAGGTGATCTTGATCGGGAGGGATCTGAGGCGCAGCTGGTTGGTGTCGCAATAAAAGCCCGGACGCGAGCCCGGGCTTTTTGTTTTCAATGGGATGCTTGCGCAATCAGGTGTGTTTGCGCTCGTTCACAAGGCCGCGCCAGACCGCGACACACATGACGAGCAAGACAACCGTGAATGGCAGGCCGGTGGAAATCACCATGGACTGCAACGACTGCAAGCCGCCCGCAGACAACAGAAGCACGATGGCCACCGCGCCTTCGAAGATGCACCAGAACGCACGCTGGGGCACAGGGGCGTCAACCTTGCCACCCGCCGTGATGGTGTCGATGACCAGAGACCCGGAGTCCGAGGAGGTCACGAAGAACACGATCACGAGCACGATGCCGATCAACGACGTGATGGACGTCAACGGCAGAACATCAAGCATCTTGAACAGTTTCAGTTCAAGCGATGCTTCCTGTGCAGCGGTGTAGCCGTCGTTGATAACCTGATGCAGAGCGGTGCCGCCAAAGACAGACATCCACAACACGCAAACCATCGACGGGATCAGCAGAACGCAGACGATGAACTCGCGGACGGTGCGGCCACGGGAGACCCGTGCGATGAACATGCCCACGAAAGGGGACCAGGAAATCCACCACGCCCAGTAGAACGATGTCCAGCCTTGAACGAAGTTGGTGTCTTCGCGGCCAATCGGGTTCGCAAGTGCCGGCAGGTATTGCAGATACGCCAACAAGCTGTCGGCGAAGAATGTCAGCAGGTAGACCGTGGGGCCGACCAGCAGGACAAAGAGCAGCAGGACAAAGGCAAGGCCCATGTTGATCTCGGACAGGATCTTTACACCGCCGTCGAGACCGCGCAGGACCGATACCAAGGCGATGGCCGTGATGGCAGAGATCAGGATGACCTCGGTCGTTGCATTCACCGGAATACCGAACAGCTCGTTGAGACCTGCGTTGGCCTGTGTCGCGCCAAGACCAAGCGAAGTAGCCAGACCGAAGAGCGTCGCGAACACCGCAAGGATGTCGATGACGTGGCCAGGCCAGCCCCAAACCCGTTCACCCAAAAGTGGATAAAAGGCAGAGCGGAACGTCAGCGGAAGGCCTTTGTTGTAGGAAAACAGGGACAGCGACAGCGCAACCACAGCATAGATCGCCCAAGGGTGCAGGCCCCAGTGGAAGATTGTTGCTGCCATACCAAGGCGCGCGGCCTCGGCTTCATCTCCTGCGGCCCCCCCAAGCGGAGCCCAGTCGGTGCGCACGCCGTCTTCGCCCATGGTGACACCGCCCAATGACGAGGAAAAGTGGCTCATGGGTTCCGAAACGCCGTAGAACATCAAGCCGATGCCCATGCCAGCTGCGAACAACATCGCAAACCAACCGACGTAGGTGTAGTCCGGGGTGGCAGATGTACCGCCGAGCCGGACGTTGCCCAACGGCGTCACGATCAGTGCCAGGCAAAACAAAACAAAGATGTTTGCCGCACCGATAAAGAACCAGTCAAAGCCCTGCGTTACCGAGCTGAACAGCCAGGTGAAGACCGAGCCAGCCTGTTCCGGCAAAGCCAGCGTGTAAAACACAAAAGCCACGATCGCCAGGCCGGAGATGCCAAAGACCGGGTTGTGAATGTCAAAGCCGAACGGGCCTACAGACCCTTCGAAGTTGTCCTGACCGATTTCGTATTCCGTATCGATGATATGAGACGCGCCGTCCGGGGTCGGTATCCCGTCGGCTATCTCGGAGTTCTCGTCCGTCATATGTCCTCTCTTTCCTTTTATTGTCCTGTTCGCAGGATTTCTGTTGCGGGGCGGTGCGCCCCGGTTCGTGCGCTTTAGCTGCGCACGAGAAAGACGGATGCGTCTGCGTGAGCCGCAATCGATGCGCCGTGGCCTGACCAGATGTAGTCGGTCGCGTTCGGCGCATGTGTTTGCATGACCACCAGATCGGCGCCGATGTCTTTCAGCGCTTCGAGCAGTTTCTTGTCCGTATCCACGGCAGGATCCGGTGCGGTCAGGGCTTTCGCCGACGTGGCAAAGCCTTTCTGTCCTTGTGCCGTGGCGAATTCGGCCAGTTTGGTGGCATATTCTTCGGGGCTGTGGGCGGCCGCGGTGGGCGTGGTTGCGGTGACCCCGACGTAACAGACTTCGGCACCGTGGCTCATCGCCAGATCGGCAACGATCTGCAGCGTATTGTTAAGTTTGTCCGCGTGGGTCAGGTCGACGGGTACGACGATCTTTTGAAACATATTCCCTCCTGTTTTACGTTTTTCGTTGACGCAAGGAGGCTTCCCCACCCCTGCATGGCTATTACGTAGGGTCGGATCCATGCTCGCTTGTACGCAAGCGCCGCTTTGGGGGTCAGTCTCGCCCCTTTTGGGGTGGCGATCTGACGTGATCGACCCTTTGAGGCAAGGTGAACCCTTAAACCTTGTTAAGCAAGGTTAACAGCGGATGGACAGCGCCACATGTTGTGCGCGTCACACATCCGCTACGCCGCGAGCAGCGCGGCGAGGTGCAGCTAATGCTTGATATCCCCGGTGTCCAGCACTGGGGAGGCGTCAAGATCCTCGGCGTCCATCATGCTGGCCACACGTTCGAGCATGGCCTGCAGCATTGTCTGCTCCCAGTCTTCCATCGCAGCGAACTTGCGTACAAAGCGCTGTTGCAAGGGATCTGGCGCATTTTCGAGCGTGTCGCGTCCTTGTTCGGTTATGCAAATGTCGGTCTGACGGCGATCCGTCTCCGATTTTTCGCGCGTGACCATGTTTTCGCGCACCAGCTTGTCGACCAGCGATGTCACGGTCGCCTGGCTGACCCGCATCCGTGTGCTGACTTCCTTTGCCGTGGCGTATCCTTTTTCGCCAATGATTTGCAGGGCGCGGAACTGTACGGCCGTGATACCGGCGATCTGTTTCAGGTCGCGACCGTAAAGCTCCGTCGCGCGGATGATGCGGCGTAGGGCAATGAGGCTGTTGTCGACCCGATCCATAGTGACCTCTTTAACACGATGGTGAAGCACTACCGGGGCCTCAAGCTGGCTGCAAGGTGGTTTTACTTTGAGTGACAAAGTGGGCTATCTCCCGTTTCGATTGATTTATCTAAGCAAATATGGGTGTTTTTACGCAAATGTCCATTTTTTTACTTAGACACTTGAAATAACCGTCCGATCAGATACTTTGTCTATCGAAGGAAGCAATACGAGAGAGACTCATGCAACATCCACGCGATCTGGCGCGAGCCAAAATCCCGACACTGCGCATCCCGAACGCAGAGGATGGGACTGCCATCTGGGATCTTGTCAGCGCCTGCAAGCCGCTGGACGAGAACTCGATCTACTGTAACCTGCTGCAATGCGACCACTTCGCCGACACATGTGTCGTTGCTGAATTGGACGGCGAAGTGGTGGGCTGGGTTTCCGGCTATGTAAAGCCGAGCGAGCCGCACACGCTTTTTGTCTGGCAGGTGGCTGTCAGTGAAAAGGCGCGGGGCCTTGGCCTTGGCGTCCTTATGATGCGTGAGATCCTTGGACGTGACGTCTGCGATGGCGTCGATACTCTCCAGACAACCATCACCAGCGATAATGCTGCGTCATGGGGTCTGTTCCGAAAGTTCGCTCGCACCATGGGCGGTGATCTGAGCTACAAGCCGCACTTCAAGAAGGCAGAGCACTTCGACGGTCAGGCCAGCACCGAGAACATGGTGACCATCGAATTCGACGAAGAAAAAATGGAGCGCGCCGCCTGATTGGCGCCCCGCTTTCTTCAGTCTCAATCCTTATTTTTTCATAGAAAGGAGCTGTCCATGACTGCTTCCAATTCTTCTGTGCATCCTGTTTTTGAACGCCGTGAATCCGAGGCGCGCAGCTACTGCCGCAACTTCGACACGACATTTACCTCGGCTTCCGGGTCGGAAATGACTGACAGCACCGGTAAAACCTATATCGATTTTCTGGCAGGCTGTTCGTCGCTGAACTACGGTCACAACGACCCTGACATGAAGACGGCATTGATCGAGCACATATCGAACGACGGCATTGCGCATGGCCTGGACATGTACACCGATACCAAGGCGGCGTTTCTCGAAACTTTTGAGGAAAAGATCCTCAAGCCGCGCGGCATGGACCACAAGGTCATGATGGTCGGCCCGACCGGCACAAACGCGGTTGAGGCGGCCATGAAGCTGGCGCGCAAAGTGACCGGACGGTCAAATGTGATCGCCTTCACCAACGGGTTCCATGGCATGACCATGGGCGCGTTGGCAGCGACCGGTAACGCGGGCAAACGTGGTGGCGCGGGCATGGATTTGCATGGCGTGACCCGGATGCCATTCGAAGGCGCTTTTGGTGACAACATAGACACGCTGTCCTTGATCGAGCAGATGCTGGACAATCCGAGCTCCGGTGTCGATGCGCCTGCGGCTTTCCTTCTGGAGCCGGTGCAGGGCGAGGGCGGTCTGAACGCCGCGTCCAAGGAGTGGCTCGAAGGCATCGGTCGTCTGGCGAAAAAGCACGGCGCGCTGCTGATTCTGGACGATATCCAAGCTGGTATCGGTCGCTGCGGCACGTTCTTTTCTTTCGAGGAAATGGACGTTCAGCCTGATCTTATCCCGCTGGCCAAGTCGCTGTCCGGAATGGGGCTGCCCTTCGCCGCGCTGCTGATCCGTCCGCAGTACGACATCTGGAAGCCTGCGGAGCACAACGGCACCTTCCGTGGCAACAACCACGCCTTTGTTACGGCGCGCGTTGCCATCGAAAAATTCTGGTCAGACGATCAATTCCAGAAAGACATCGCTCGCCGTGGCGAGATTGTGAAAGCCGGTCTGCAACAGATCGCCGACATGGTGCCAAGCGCCACTCTGAAGGGTCGCGGCATGATGCGCGGTGTGGATGTGGGATCGGGCGATGTGGCCGGTGCGATCTGCGCGCGCGCTTTCGAAAAAGGTCTTATCATCGAGACCTCCGGCGCAGAGGACGAGGTCGTCAAGATCTTGGCCCCGCTGACGACACCTGACGATGTGCTGCAAAAGGGCATCGACATCCTGACGTCCGCAGCCGCCGAAACCCTTGAAACAACCAAAATTGCAGCGGAGTAATCCCCATGATTGTTCGTGACTTTAACGAAATCGCAAAATCCGAACCCACCCGTGTCGTCTCGGACGCCAAGTGGACATCTGTCCGCATGCTGCTGGCCGACGACAAGATGGGTTTCTCCTTCCACATCACCTTCCTTGAAGCCGGGTCGGAGCACACGTTCCATTACAAGAACCACTTCGAGAGCGTTTACTGCATGCAGGGCAGCGGCTCGATCACGGATCTTGCCACCAATGAAACGCATGAGATCAAGCCTGGCGTGATGTATGCTTTGAATGAGCATGACAAGCACATCCTGCGCGCAGATGAAGAGCTGGTTATGGCCTGCTGCTTCAACCCACCTGTTACTGGCAAAGAAGTGCACCAGGCCGACGGCTCCTACGCCGCTCCCGACCTGGAGGATGCGTAAGCCATGGCCCATACGGTCGAGAAAATCGGCGGGACGTCCATGTCCCGCCTGAACGAACTGCGTGACACGCTTTTCATCAAAAACGGTGAACCGCAGTATGGGCGCGTCTTTGTTGTGTCGGCGTTTGCCGGAATTACCAACGCGCTGCTTGAACACAAGAAGACTGGCAAGCCCGGCATCTACGCCAACTTTGCCGACGGCAATGGCGAGGACAGCTGGAACGACGCGCTGGACCAGACCCGCGCCGCGATGATCGAGGCGCACAGCGAGATCCTTGATGATGCCCAGGACGTCGCCGATGCGACCGATTTCGTGAACGAAAGAATTGAAGGCGCCCGCAATTGCCTGATCGACTTGCAGCGCCTGTGTTCCTACGGGCACTTCAGGTTGAACACGCATCTGCTGCAGATTCGTGAGTTGCTCTCCGGATTGGGCGAGGCGCACTCGGCGCTGGTGACCGTGCTGCTGTTGCGGCGGGCTGGTGTCAACGCGCGTCTTGTTGACCTGACCGGCTGGCGTGACGAAGACGAAGTCACGTTGGAGCAGCGGATCATGTCCGCCCTTGAAGACGTCAACATGTCTGATGAGCTGGCCATTGTGACGGGCTATGCGCAATGCTCTGAGGGGCTGATGCGTGAATTCGACCGCGGCTACTCCGAAGTGACCTTTTCCAAGCTGGCCGCTTTGACGGGCGCCCGCGAGGCGGTCATCCACAAGGAATTCCACCTGTCGTCCGCCGACCCGAAACTGGTTGGTGCCGACAAGGTGCGCAAGCTCGGCCGGACAAACTACGACGTTGCCGACCAGATGGCGAACCTTGGGATGGAGGCCATCCACCCCTCGGCGGCGAAAACCCTTCGCCAGGCTGGCGTGCCTTTGCGTGTGGCCAATGCCTTTGAGCCGGAAGATCCGGGTACATTGATCGACGACCAACCTGCGGACACCGCGGCGGTAGAGATTGTGACCGGCTTGGAGGTTCTTGCGCTGGAAGTGTTCGAACAGGATATGGTTGGGGTGAAAGGCTATGATGCCGCGATCCTCGATGCACTGACGCGCCATGGTGTGCGCATCGTGTCCAAGGTGTCGAATGCAAATACGATCACGCACTATGTAGATGCTTCCATGCCGGATGTGCGCCGTGTTGAAAAAGACCTGATGCGCATCTATCCGCAGTCGGAAATCAGCATCCGTGAAGTGTCTATCGTGTCTGCTGTTGGTCGCGACTTGCTGGGTCTCTCTGTCCTGACCCGCGGTTTGCTGGCACTCGACGAAGCTGGTTTGGCCTCGCTGGGCGCGTCCCAAGGACCGCGCAACGTGGATGTCCAGTATATCATGCCTCGTGGCGACATGGGCGCGGCGATCAAGGCACTGCACGACAAGTTGGTCACTCAAGACGGGCAAGCCTTTCCGCTCGCCGCCTGAAAGGCCGGATGGCCGTGACCTGACTTATACTGATCGGTTGAAGCGGCGCTGCCTTCGGGTGGCGCCGCTTGCGTTTGTGGGGCAGGGGGCTTTGTAGGCTTTTCGCAGAAGTGCTGCGAAGCTGGGCGTGGGTTGTGTGCGAGGTGTTTGGCCCTGTTTAGTTGGGGATTTTGCTGCAAAGGTCGCTCTTATCGAGGGACGCATTTTTTCAAACTGCGGTTTGGTTCCGTGTGAATTTGGATTTTTGGTGAGAAAATTGAAAAAAGGGGTTGCGAGTCGTTTGGTGTAACCGTAAAAGCCCCTTCACCGGCGGCGCTGAGGCGCTGCGGGTCGGACCGGACGGAGCGGACGAGGCGCTGAGAGGCGACACTGAAGCGAAGCGAGGT
>NZ_JAGEMH010000024.1:0-34921 GCF_040148795.1 Sagittula sp. NFXS13 | reverse complement strand
CGCCTGCCTCGTGCTCGGCCAAAATGCCGATGATCTGTTCGTCCGTGAATCTTGTTCGCTTCATTGTCCGTCCTCAAGTTGGGCCGGACTCTAATCGACGGTGGAGGAAAAATCCCGTGGCAGGTCACGCCTTAACCAAAGCCGTTCGCGCACAAAATCCTGCAAACAGTAGTCCCGAAAGAATTGGCCTGACGGCCAATGCGCCTTGGAACGCGCTTGCTATTTGAGGGCATCACGCCCCAAGGCGCACGCACCAAACTGGCCTACTTTTGCTCCGCCCCGCTGGCAGGCTTTTGCGCCGCCGTTGACATCGCCCGTGCCAAGGCCCTTCTGCGCGGCCCTGATTCCCTTATTGAGGTCGCATTGGCCTGCGGTTTCGCCAGTCAAAGCCATTTCACCCGCGCGTTCAAAGCCGCCACCGACACGACACCCACCACTTGGCGTAGCGCGGGGCAGGAGCGATAGGTGATGTGATCCCCGAGCCCGAGCGGGGATACTTTGGGTAGCACAGCACCAACCTGCAGACTCTCGTTATGAATGAGGGACCGGCACGGGGCAGGTCAGGCGCGAAGTCCACATGCAGCGATGCTTCAGGAGCGGTGACTTTCTCGGCGAGAGCCACAACGCGAACGGCCCAGAGCCGCCTTCCACCGACCACGCCGCTGCTTCACCGGACCGGCCATTCGTCCATGGCACAGCATTTTCGGAGGATGAAGGTCGGCAGAGCGGGACCTTTCAGACCTTCACTGCAGATGCGCCAATGTCCGGTTCAGCGAATCGTTCAACAAACAGTTTATTTTGGCAGGGCTGTCAATGCGGAATTTGCGCCCAATTTTCGTCGCATTTTTTCAGTAAGCTAAAATTAATGGTGAGAAAGCACCGCAAAGATATTGTGATAAGGATAGACACCGATGCAATCAATAGGACGACTTACAAGCCTTGGGCGGCTTCGCGGTCTAGCAGCACTCTGTGTCGTTTTTGGGCATGCATTTCATGTGCAGAGCTTGACTCCGGCCCAATATGCTTTCAACCCTGCGTTTTTGATAATCTCATCCGCGACAGTGATATTCGTTCTAATAGCGGGTATTCTATTTCGCATTAAGGCAGTGTCACGCCTCGTGAACGGAGACACATGCACCAGAACTATTTTTTGTCGCCGGTGGGCTGAATTAAGCGGGACTTATTTGACCGTTGGCCTCTTTTTGGCTGTCGTTGTCGGCTACAAAGAAGGCATCAGAGAGGGCGTCAGCCCATTTTTTTACGCATTTCAAATGATGTTGAACGGTAGCATGGCTCATTCGTATTGGTACGTCCCCTTCTTCCTAATTCTCATGGCGTTGGCGCCATCGCACGTTTGGTTTTGTAGACTTAAGCTACCAGTTCAGGTTTTTCTAATCATCTTTGGCATGATTATTTCCGCCTTCATACATCGACCTAACGCTGATGTCACTTTGGGCGCAGTTCATTCTCTTGCATATTATTTGCCAGTTTTTTGGTTGGGCTTAGTTCTTGGCTCGTACTGGCAAGAGATTTTGAAGTGGCTGCACGGAAAGGAGATACTTTTGGGTATTCTTATGCTATGTTGCGTGGCCCTGCAGGTGGAAATTGGTCAGGATCAGGTTTATCTTCATAAGATCGGTGAAAACTGGGGCGATATTGATCTATTTATCATTCAAAAGGTTCTATTTTCGCTAATATTTATTTCAGTTTTTCATCGAACCCAAGCACTAAAAATGCCGCTTTTCGACTGGCTGTCAAAAAACAGCCTGGTTATTTTCTTCATGCATTGTCCTGTTCTAATCTTAATCACTTCAGCGCCTCACTTGAGCGGATTCTACGTTCCCGATTTGGTTTTAGTAACGATCATAACTATCGTAGGCGGAGTACAAATGCACAAGTCTTTGGTTCGAACTTTCGCTCGCCTGCCGGACGGGGTGAAAGGATTTGCCGAGACTATCAGGGAAGCTAGGCTAAGCGAGCGTTTTCCGCGCGGCTTGTTGTCATTCCTCGCACCGAGCGTGAAGGGCTGAAAGCTGCCATAGGCACACTGTGGGGAGTATTGGCTCATTTCGGCGGTCGTAAGAGAATATCCAAAACCTCGTTTTGGAACGCATCCATCCCGCCTCAATTTCCGCCGTCATAAAAATCGTTCAAAACTTGATCGGTTTTTGAAAAATCTTGACATGGGAACAGATAGTGGACATCTGTGTGTCATGCAGCATTGGTCAAGATGGGCTCGTTCCGGACCTTCGCTGCGCCGCAGACCCAAGCGCCTGGTCGACCCTCGCGCGGCATCGCTCGCGGCCTTTTGCCGTCATTCGCCTGGTTGTCCATCGCCGCGTTGCAGCTTCCCTGAAACTGATTTTCGCGGCATCTCGCAGCACTTCTGGGCAGGCGAGGTCAGAAGGGCGAGGGGAACCGATTTTGCAAACAACGCCTCATACGGCCTCAAGACTGCCTGGGGTGCCTCGAACTGCTGCTCAAGGCCGTCTCCTATCGCATCCATACGATCCTGACCGATAATGGCATCCAGTTCGCCGAACAGCCCCGCAATCGTAACACCCCTTATTCTCGGGCTATGCGTTTCTACATGATCTGCAAGGCCAATGAGATTGAGCACCGGCTGACCAAACCCAGCCATCCATGGAGCCGCGAGGAACAGAAAACAGTGCGGGGGACTGCTTTCCTGCGGGGCGGCCAGGTCGAGCGGATGAACCGCACGATCAAGGAGGCGACGGTGAAGCGATACCATTACGATCGCCACGATCAGCTGCGCACGCCCTACCAATACATCTGCAAAATACGGAGATCAAAGCCAGACAGATCCATCATCGATCCGATCCACCAAATGCCGGGACTGAACACCTAGGGCGACCGTGGTTCGTAGGGCAACATTGCCACCGTGCATCAACATCTCTGGCCGCCCACCGAAGCTGAAGAACATCCGAGGCCAGGTCCTCCGGCACTCGGCTACTCACCGGTTGCGGTTGCCGCTAGTGGTGCGGTGTTCTTGTCGGGCAGAGAGCATTGAAACACACTGACAACACGCTCAAGATAGAGCGGCTTGTTGGGATCGAAGGTCTCAATCAGAGTGCAGCGGTCCACGACTTCGGCGAAGAACGCGCGCATGAGCGGGGCCTCGCTTTGGTTGAGCTGGTGGTCCAGGTCCTTGACCAGGAAGACTTCGAAATCCTGGTCCAGCCAGTAGTCCAGCTGCCATTCTTCGGGTTGCAGCGGCCAAGTGTGGGCTTGCACCTCGTAGCCTTCGGCGTCTTCGTCGACATGCTCAAGCCCGTACATCGCGCTTGGCATCGGCATGATGAACTGGGAGTTGGGGGCCGAGACCTCGACGATGCGTTCGGGGGCCATGTCGGGCATCGTCACGTCGTACTTGGCCGCCAACCTGTCCCAGCGCGCAAACTGTCGCTGCTGCACCTCTCGCGTGATGGGGATGGCTGTCTCGACCATGGTCAGGGCGCGTGCGTCAAAGAACTGGTTGCGCAGCAGGGCGTCGGTCTTTTTCCAGATCGGCTCGGACAGCGCTTGGCCGACGGGCAGCGCCGCCCCCCAGAGTGACATGGCGAGGGTCAGGGCCAAGCCGAGCCCGGCCAGCGATCGCGAAGGACCTCCGGAGCCTTCGAAGAGGCCCACCAGGGCCAGCGTCGCCAGCAGGGCAAACCCGGCAAAATTGGCGATCCACAAGTGTTCCGGCTGTCGCGGTCCCGCCATGAAGGCCACAGCGAGGGTGCCGATCATCAGCGCGCCCCAGATTACCAGCAAAAGACCCTTGTGATGCAGCTTGCAGATTGGCAGCAGCACGAGGACCGGGAGGATCACCGTCACCACCATCAGCAGCGGGTTCAGGCCAAGCACCAGCAGCGGCGCGCGCGTTGCCAGGGTTTGTGCGCCGCTCAACGGTTGGTCGACGCCGCGCACTGACATCACGGATTGGATGTGCTGATATTCGAGGAAAGTCGAGAAATCCAGCAAGGTGCCGATGTTCAGGATCGGCCAGAAAATGAGCACGGTGACGATCCCGCGCAGAAACGCCCCGCCACTGGCCCTGCCGCCTTCGCCGTTAGCGAGCAGGGCAATGTGTCCAAAGGCGAGGGGCGCCAGGATGAACACCGCAGATTGCTTGAAGCTGAGCGCCAGGACAACCATCACGCCGAACAGGATATCCCAGCGAGTCGGGCGCATGGTGTCGCGCCGGGCAATTGCTGCGGCACATGCGGCAACCGTAAAGGTGGCCATGGCGACATCGCCCTTGGCAATGTGTGAAAGATAGACGCCAAGGGGGAACAATGCGCCTAGCAGGCCCACGACCAGCGCGCCGCGGTAACTCAGCCCGACCCTGCGCGCGGTCCAGTAGCACACCGGTGCCAACAGGGCTCCGAACACCGCCGTGACAAGCCGAGCGGTGACATAGAAGACCGTCGGATCAATGAAATACTGTGCCCGGAATGCCCCGATGCTGTCCCACCAGCCAAGGCCGACCCCGGTTGCGAACAGTCCGACAAAGGCGCCGGCATTCACGTAGTTTATAAGCGGCGGATAGAAGTGCTGTCCGGGCGCCAGTTCGCCGGTCAGCACCTTGGCTGCGTCGTTGATCCGCTCGTCGCCGTGAAAATAACCGTAGTCCACGCCAAGCGCCCGCAAGACGAAGGCGATCGCAAAAAGGATCAATGGTGTGGATACAAGGACCAGGCTGCCATTCTCTTGTCGCATAGGTCGAGGGGTCCTGTGCATCTGTGCCATTACCCAAGCTTGGAGGGCTGGGCATTGGCTTTTCCGACCGGGCACGACACCAAACTTTTAATGCCCTCAGGACAGCGCTTTGCAATCAAGGTTGTGTCTGATCGTATTGCGCTGACTGCTCTCTTTGTTGTGCCTTCGCCGATCCTCCCTTTTTTCGTGGCGCTCCGCAAGGCTCCTAAACCGGGACCCGCTCGAACACGCCGCCCTGAAGGGCATTGAACGCTTGGATGGGCCCGTTTTCCACTGGATTTCAATGTCTGGCTTCGGGTCGAGTGGTTCGTCGTGTCGTCGCGAGCAGGTCAAGACTTGGTTGCCCGGCCTGCCCAACCGCTTGGAACAGCGTTGTAAAACCCTCAAAGTGAAGGGTTCACATCACCGCCGTGCCAAACGGATCCAGTCTCGTGCGGCAGAGCCGACAGGTCAGAGCGCCGATGTTACGAAAATCCTATGGACGTGCCGTATATAGCCTGATTGAGTGAGGGTTCCCGATCGTGCGACCCTTCACCTGATCGATCCGAAGGATTGCACGGCGTATCTTTCGAGATACCCAAGGTTGCAGGAGGTTTGTTATTTGGGCCGGAACGATGCCGCTGCGAGTGCAGCGCCCGAAGCCGCGTTGCCACTGTACGTCGATCTGGACGGCACGCTGGTGCGCACCGATGTCGCACAGGAATTGCTATTGTCCGCCTTGAAGACGCCGCGTGGGTTGGGCGCGCTGATCAGCGTCGGCCCCTCGTTGAACGCAGCGCAAATCAAACGTGTCGCCTCTGAAAATGCACCGGTGCAGGCCGATCTTCTGCCCTATCGGGACGCAGTGGTGGCGTATGCGCGGGCGGCTCGCGCCGAGGGCCGGCGTGTGGTTCTTGCGACCGCCGCAGATGTCTTGGTGGCCAAGGCCGTGGTGGCGCATCTGGGGTGCTTCGACGCAGTTCTTGCCTCGACGCCGGAGAGAAACCTCAAGGGACAGATAAAACTCGAGGCCATCAAGGCCGACTGCGCCGGCGGGCCATTCGAATATCTTGGCGATAGCCCGGCGGATCTGCCGATCTGGCGCGCCGCGGCCGTGCGCGGGTTCGTGAACCCGCAAGGGTCGGCACGGAGCATGGCGCAGGACACCAGCGGGCAAACCAGTTTGCAGATCGAGGACGCGCGTCCGATTTGGCGCTGCATCCGTAAGGCAATGCGGCCGCATCAATGGCTGAAAAACACGTTACTCTTTTTGCCGCTGTTCTTTGCCCATACCTACGACGATCTGGCCGTGCTCGGCCACGCAGTGCTGGCCTTCGTCGCCTTTTCCCTGCTCACCTCGGGGACCTACCTCGTCAACGATCTGTTCGACATCGACGCGGATCGGCGCCATCCGAAGAAGCGGAATCGCCCGTTTGCAGCTGGCGACGTCTCGCCGTTGGCGGGATCCTTGGTGGCCTTGGGCCTGATTGTAACGGCCATGGTGCTGGCTTTCGGCGCGACTAGCACGGCGTTCGGATTTGTGTTGATCAGCTACCTCGTCCTGACCATGATCTATACCTTTGCCCTTAAGAACTATTCGACAATCGATGTGGTTATCCTGGGCCTACTTTTCACGATCCGGATCGTTGCTGGAGCGAGCGCAACGGGCATTCTTGTATCGGCATGGCTTTTGACCTTTTCGCTGTTCTTCTTTACCAGCCTTGCCTATCTCAAACGCTCCATCGAGTTGATGAAGGTGTCGGAGGAGACCAAGCTGCCCAGCCGCAACTATTGGGGCCAGGAGCTGTCGATTGTGCAGAGCTTTGGCATCACGACTGCGGCGCTCAGCCTGCTGACCCTTGCGCAGTACATCACTTCCGACAGGGTGCAGGCCAGCTATCCCGGCAAGGATCTGCTGTGGCTTGTCATTCCACTCCTGATGTTCTGGACCTATCGCATCTGGATGTGGGCCAGCCGGGGCAAAGTGGAAGATGACCCGGTGCTCTTTGCCCTGAAGGACCGGATCAGCCAGATTACGATCCTGCTGATGATGGTTGTCGTTGTCGCCGCCCGTCAGTTCACGATTCCGTCGTTCCTGCTATGAGCATTGCGGCCTTCCTGCTGATCTTCGTCAGCGTGTCGTTGTCCGCACTCGGGCAGACGTTTTTCAAAAGAGGCGTCAGCGTCGTACGTTTTGCCGAAGACAGCGGCGCCCTGGCCAAGGTTGTCTCGATGCTGATGTCGCCCTGGGTCTTGGCCGGGTTGGCGGTCTATGGCCTGGGGACGGTCCTGTGGCTGTTTGCGCTGAAGAAAATCGACCTGTCGCTGGCCTATCCGTTTGTTGCCATGAGTTTTGTCATGGTGGCCGGAGCAGGGGTGCTGGTTCTGGGCGAAACGCTGACACTGGCCAAGGCGCTGGGATTGACCCTGATCGTTTCGGGTCTCGTGGTTATGGCGTTCGGCAACTGACCTAGCCTGCCTGCGGCAAAGCCCTCCTGCGGATCAGCGTCGAACGCCGAGCTCGGCGCAAACGATTTATGTCTCTAATCTTGATCGTCAATCACCTTCACGAGTGGGGTCGTGACCGGGACCGGTGCAACCCTAGATTTTCAGAAAACCCAATTAATTAATTCTATGATGCGGACACACCTCAGTCGAACTTAGGCTCAGGACTTCGGCAACGGGTCCGTTCCAGTCAAGGCATTTTTCGCAAGAGGATTGATCCCGCCGAAGCAGGAGAGCGACGCTTTTTGGCTTTCTTGCCTGATCTCCACACCACCGTGTATTGAGGTCCTTTGGGCACATGCTTCGTTCCGTGGTCAGCGCTTGGCTATATCGCGTAGAAGGCCCCGGCGGCCTTTGGTGCTTGACGCAGCGAATGGCCGGAATCCGCCCATACGGCTGGGAATGGCTGCGCCTGCAATGTCGTCTGCCGTGGGGCTGTAGATGGCGAGTGCTTGCGATGACAGCAGCTTTACAGATCTTGTTGATTGCTGCACTTCTCGCGGTATGAGACACATCCTTACTGCCGCTATCATCGCCTGCGCCTCCACCGTCGGCGCCCAATCTCTTCATGTTAGGGACGCTGATACGATAGTCGTTGACGGCACGCCAGTGCGCCTGAACGGCGTGGATGCGCCGGAACTGAAAACACGTGCAGGTCAGGACGCAAAGCGTTGGTTGACCAACTATCTCCGGGGTCGCGCAATCACCTGCGACCTGAATGGCGATCGCACCTATGACCGCTGGGTCGGTGTCTGCTACGCTGACGGGCAGGACATAGGCGCGGCTGTCATCGCTGCAGGACACGCACTTGACTGTCGTCGCTACTCAGGCGGGCGGTACGCGCCCCTCGAAACGCCAGCAGCCAGGTCGCGGATCAAGCGGGCAGGGTACTGCGATTGAACCCTAACCTGGCGCAACAGATCCAAGTGAGGAGGTTTAGTAAGACAACGAGCCAAAGGTAATTTGCATTCGAGCCCAAGTGTGGGTTCCTTGGTGCGGCGCGATGAAGTCCCCATCAACCGCATGCCAAGATAAAGAGTGGTTTATTTGGTTTTAGCAGTGCTCTTTGCTTCTGCTTCATCAGTATCCGGATATGGTCGCCGCTTCGACAAGACCAAAACAGCCGGAGCAATGACTTCCTTGTTGCCGAAAACGCTATGCTCAAAGTTTGGTCCTGCCCGCACGATCATCGCGGCATCGTCAAATGCTGTCAGCATTGTCGCCCAAATCTCACAATGTTCTGCTCCACGCACACTGCGACTGCATTCTGACTGCTGGAATTGCATACTGGAAAGCACCTCCGCTGCCGAAATTGGGTTTATGTTACCAAATCGAACAAAATTAAAACGTGCATTCCTATCAAACATGATAGCAGTTAATGGGAACGTTCCCAAAGAGACATCTGCGGGTAATTTCTGAATTGTCCGGGAGGTGGCTCCATTTTGGATCAAGATGTGAAGAGGCTCAATAAGCCTAAACCCTGTTTGAATCATATTCTCACAGGCATCAAACGTATTCTTCCAACGGTCTTCAACATCTAGGTAATTTAATTTTGCAGGAATTCTATCTTCTTCATATGTGTATGTGTATCGTGGACCAACGTTAGCTTCGAGAAGAAACGGAACGCTAAAATTTTGATCCGTTGCATATTTTCGATCCAAGTCATCCAGGCAAAAAATAGTGTCCATATTAGGGGCGGAAAACAAGCTATTGTATGACACTCCATCAATTTTATGGTAACCAGCGACTTCAGGGCTGCCCGCAACTTCGCTATATCCGATTGGCACGACACCGAGTATATTTTTGTCTTTCGACAGTAATGACCAAACATTTGATACGGTCGGTTTTACCGAAATTCGTTTACCATCGGCGTCAGTGGTAAAGAAATCTTGAGAAAGGTCCGGGTAGGCCTGACGTACAATATTTATCGATGTACGTAGCTCCATCTCTAATCCGACTTGGTCAATCGCGAACCCCATTTGCCCAAACCTATCACCACCGCTAGTTGAAGAGACGACTGACAGATTGAGCTCACCACCGACATCTGACCACTCAAATGACTGTGAATGTAGAGGCCCTGCGGACATGATGGCTACGGTCGAAATCGTGAGTGCTAACTTTAGCATGCTCGGTCACCTTTGCGAGCGACAATTGTTACGTCGAGTTGGAAGCCATCTTTTCGTTCAAATGTTTGACTTCTTGGTTCTGCACGCACTTGGATCATTCCGTTGTTGCGAAGCCCTAGGCCTCTTCTAACGTCACAGGTTATGTCGAGTTCTCTAGGCCCCAGTCCAATCTCAACGCTCTGTCCACCGATCTTGAGAAGAAGAGCATCCTCTCCAGCTGCAATCGCATCTCGCCAATCGGCACCATAATTCGGTTGGACCGAGATTGATATCTTTTGGTCGATTGCAGCGTAAAACCGAGCGCTCAAGTCTGAAACGGAAACGTTTTGGAAGACCGCGCTTGTACCAGGCTCTCCATCATCCGATAGAAATACTTGAAGCTTACGGCGGTCATAAAGCTCAAACGTATAGATTGCGTCTACTCGTTGAGTGACAATCTGTTCTAAGTCTGCGACGGCTCTGGGATGTAAGATTGCTTGGACGACATTTTTGTGAGCCGCTTCCAATGCTACTAGGCCATCAAGTTGCCCTCCAGATATCTCATCGCGTAAAATTTCTCTTACCATGCTTCGAAGTTCGGTTTGGTCACGCAAAATAACTTTCTGTTCATTGTCGATATCACGCAGTGTTGAGGTCAGTCGAGCGAGGAACCAGCTGTCATTCTCTGAACTATCCAGCTCGAATTTGATCTCTGATGTCAGCCACGACCTCACTGCCGAATCCCAAAACGCAAATGCGATTGCCGCCAATATTGGCAATGTTATCAGGACAATCTTGAAATACTTCGTGATTGCATCCAATGAGATTCGCCAGTTTGGCGCACTATCTTCATTGACCTCTACCAAGTCTTCATCTCCTACATTTCGGCCACGTGGTGGATTAAAAAAAGACCCAACTACGTGTTTGTCCCGTCCTAGTAGTGTACATGGCGCCTTGAGTTGATCTTTGTCAATGAAGAGCTAATGGCGTTTATCTGTACCGGTCATTTGCCATTGCCTGCCTGCGCAGGTGCTGTCAACCGGGTTCGCTCCATGTAGCGAAGGTCCACTCCTGCGGCGATTGCGAGGGCGTGATCGCGGCTGCGGCGAATGGCCGGTAACCGCCCGGACTGCCGGATCATCTACGCAGCGAGCGTCGACCCGATCATGTCCGCTTCGTGCTGAGAGCGGACCTTCTAGCTCCCGGCGCCAACTTCCGCTGTAGTCTTCACCTTGGTGTGCGACTACGCTCGAACGCCTGCAACGCACCCTTCCGTTTCGCGGCGAGTTCTCGAAGGTTGGCTGCAATCGTCTGCGCTCCGAAATCAACCGGATTGAACGGGCGGCCGTACCAGCGGATCATGTCCTTGTGTTCCGGGTGGCGGCGGTTCGCCATGGCCTCAACAAATTCCGTGAATCCGGATGGGCCGCCGACGTCTTCGGGAGGTGCGGTTCGCTCACCGTCCACGTAAACGGGGTAATCGACACCGCGGTCCGCTGGTTTGACGCTTTCGATGATGACGCGGTGCTGCCAGTTGTCCCCGAAGTCGTAGGTGTAGATGAATTCCGCGATGCCGCGCTCCAACAGAGCGGTGAGGCGAATGCTCTTGGCCTGGTAGACCTTGTGGCCCCATGCTGCGTCCTCTGGACTGGGCTCACCGTAGACGCGCTCTCCGATTGCGAACTCGTAAAGGTGATAGCCTTCCCAATGCATGACCGTTTGGATCACTTCATGGAGGGCGTGCAGGGAGCTGGTCAGGCTCACTTCGACACGGCGCCATATCCGGGGCTCGATGTGCAGAAGCTCAATCCGCAGGCAGGCGATCTGGTCCGTCACGGTCATCTTTCACCGAGTTATCTTCCGTTGGTATGACATTATCCTCGGTCAGATAACTTTTGATAACTTAACTTTATCAGGCGTTTAATCTGCCATCTCGGCGTGGTGCTCCACCCGTCTTCGGCGCTTGGGCACCGACGTGCGGGCACCACGGCACCTATTCCGCCGCCACGCCGCGCCCCGATACCGAAAGGCGGTTCACATACGTCTTGAACTCCCCGGTCGCAGTGAAGCATCGGTATCCGGCCGAGCTTGCGAGAGAGATAAGTTCCGCGCTTTCGCCCAGCAGCACAGCAACGGGCTCCGACAGCTCGGTCTGTATGCCGTTGGGCCAGACGAGGTTTAGGATCGCGCGTTGTTCTCCGGTTTCGGGATCGACGAAGTCAAAGGACATGTCACCGCGGGCATAACCCTGTTCCGCCACCCAGTCGTTCAAGGCCTCCAGTTCGTTGGCCTCCTACTGGCTCGTGATACCGCCGAGAAGAACTTTGTCGGTCAGCCGCGCCGGGCGCGATCCTTCCAGGATGGCGGTGCCGCCATGGAGCAGGGATGCGAGGCATTCGTTGGCGGCATCGGCAAGCAATTCCTTCCGCGCCTCGATGAAGTCCCGATAATTCCCGACCTTCCACAAGTTGGGGTCTTGCGGGATCCATTGCGATTGCAGCGCGCCGGGATGCGCCGCCTCGATCTCCGGGAAATAGTCCTCGGGCCTGCGATCCAAAATCGACAGGTTGGTACCCTTGGTCAGGAAGCAGAAGTTGGCCAGTGCATTGACCTCCGCGCGGGCATAATTGGCCTCGTAGAGGCGGGCACGCGGGAAAATGTGGTGGACTTCCAAGTGGCTCATCTTGCCGAGGAGATTGTTCTTCAACGGCAGGCCCGTGCCCCAGTCGCGGGCCTCGGTCATCCGCGTCAGCATGTACAACACGGGATAGAACCGCGCGCCGACGCTCCAGGAGTGGAAGTGCCCCGGTTCAACCCGCAACCCGCACTGGGCGAGGCGTAACTCCCCGATGAGCCTGTCGAGATCGCCGCCGCTTTGGTCGAGGATGCCCAGATCCTTTGAAGCTTTCAACAGATCCGGAGAAGCGCCCCCACATGCCGGTCTGCACGAACCAGAACAGGAGCTTGTCCCGGGTTTTCTCATCCAGCTTGCCGCCTTGCGTGTCGAGGTAGCGGACCATGACAGGGATGTCTATTTCTCGTAAAGGTATAGCAGACAAACGACCGTTGGAAAGTCTGCGCGGCAGACGGCGTGTCCTGGAAAACTGAGGCGGTGGCCTCGACACTTGCCGCCAGAAATCCTGATGCTGTATTGCGCCGGGATGGAACCGAAACCACTGTCCGAACCAGAACTGCTCCGATGGTACTGGATGTCGCTTTACATGCGGCTACCGGTCGCCGGCATCGCCGCGACGTTTCCATCTGAAGATGCAGCCCGCGCGCGGTTTCGCGACGTTCGCTGGCCGCAAGGCATCGTGTGCCCGGACTGCAAAAGCAATCGCGTAGGGCAGAAGACGGCGCGCGACATTTACAAGTGTGGAAGCTGCGGGCATCAGACGTCAGTCACCGCTGGCACTGCCCTGAGTTCCACGAACATTCCGATCCTGCTCTGGCTGCTCGCGGCCGAGGAATACATCACCCGGCAGGCCACGGGTCGCAAGAACATGCTTACGAACGCAAGTTTCATGGCGTTTCTCGGCACGAGGTCCAACGACACCGTCGTACGCGTGAAGCGCAAGCTCCGTGAGGATCTGGAACCAGGCGGAACCGGGGTGCTGCTCGCGTGCATCCGTTCACCTGATGGCGATGACCGGCTTGCTCAAACACCGGGCCGAGACGATTTCGATGCCCTTGCCGCGGACATCTTCCAGCGCAATCAGGTGCGTGTCCGCCGTTGAGAATTCCGGACGATTTTCCGGGCTTGAGACGTATCCAGACGAAATTTCGGGGCATACGTGGTCTGGGAGCGAGGCAGAACGATCACCCGACAGATGGTCGAGCCTAGGGGCAACGAAGCAGGCAAAGGAGCATGTGCGAGAAAGAGGGCTTTCGTCGTTTTCGGCTTAAGTCATTGAAAATATTGACTCGAATCGACTGATCGCGCCTACTTTCACAAGTGGCGATCTTCTCCGGGCTCAAGTTTCCAAGCGCAGGCTACCACAAAAACGAGACGAACATGGCAGCACCTTTCACATCCTTCGCTATCGACGTCGTGCCGGCTCCTGTGATCCCGGCATACGCGATGGAGGTCTTCGACAAAGGCCCGATGGGTGAGAACCTGGCGGTGAAGCTTGGCTATGAGAACCTCGATCAGCTTCTGCCTTATCATGGTGTCCGGAGCGTCGTTCATCGTTCGAACTTCGCGAAGACGGGCGAATTGGTGGCGCGCGTCGAGGCCGACAAAAATCTTCCGCGCGTCTTCGGCGTCGAGTCCTCCCTTGAACGGGCGACTGCTGTCGCCGCATTGATCAACCCGAATACGTTCGACCTGCATTGTCAGCCCCGCAAGGTTGGTTTCCAGAAGGAGGTCGACGGCAAAAAGTCCAACATCCTGGATTTCCTGCTGACCTTGAAGACCGGGGCGAAGACGTACCTCTACGTCAAAAACGACGACGCCCTGAGCCGTCAGGAAACGACGTTCATCGCCCAGCAGATCAAGCTGGGTCTTCCGGCCGGATGTGGGTTTGCGACAATTTCCGAAGCATCGTTTCACCCGCAGGTTCGTGGCAACAACGAGCGGATTTTTCTGGCCAAGCGCTTTCCTGATCCAGCTGCCGACGACCGTCTCGCGGAGGTCCTTGTCGATATCATCGATGTTCCGGAATTTTCGATTGAGGAGCTGGTCGTGCGTGGTGTTGGTGCCAAAGCACCCAAAAAGGAGATGGGTCGCATCTTCGATGCTGTCCTTCGCGCCATCGCGGACGGTATCCTGAAAACGGACAAGACCCGGCTCATCGATTATCCGACCCGGATCTGCAGGGTGTCATGAGCGTCCTCCCGACATTTCACTTCCCCAATGGAACCCTACTCGAGTTCGACGGACATGCTGTCGTTGTCTCAGGGTTCTGTCGTGATGGTCTGATTGTCTGGAATGAAAACCAGAAAGGCTCAAAAGATCATTTCGTGATCGAACAGGCGGCGCTCCGTGGAATCCTGGCCCGCGTGGATTTTTCGGCTGATTACAATTATTCCCGCGACACCGCCGAGGAGGCCGCACTTGCCGCGGCAGCGAAGGTTGCGATCACGTCGTGGGAGGAAGCATCCTCCAAGGAGCGTGAAGAGGCCCAGATGAAAGAGGCCTGGGCTCTGGCATGCCAGAAGGTCATTCCCGGCGGACGATACACCTGGTCAGCCGTCGAACGCTATTTCGACAAGATCCAGAAAGAGGCGCTCGACCGACAAAAGCGCTTGCACAGAGGGAGAGAGAGGGCAGGGGAGTTCAAGGCCAAGACTTGGAGCCCCAAGAGAATCAGCCAGTTCTGCCAGAAATATTTCGGCCAGCTGCGACCGACGGCCGAGGTCCTTCTGAACCAGAAGAACTCCGGCAACACGAACCCCGGGCGCATGACGCCGCAGGAGTGCCAGCTGCTGACAGATGTTTGCAAGAAGTACCGAGCGACTGACCAGCCGTCGAAAGCTTCCATCGTCGAAGAAGTGAAAAAAGACTTTGATGCAGCGTCGGCGGCGCTGGTCTCGAAGGGGATGCCCCCGCTGAGGCTTCCACACAGGAATACCGTCTATCGGCGGTTGGCGCGCATTCCTATGCACGAGAAGGTCCTCGGGCGTAATGGCCTGCAGGAAGCTCAGAAGCTGCTTTCGCCGACGGAACACGGTGTCAGGGTTCTGAAGCCGGGTGAACTGATCGAATTGGATTTCCAGCACGTGGACGTGTTCACAATGCGCGAGAAGAGCGATTTTTGGGGACTGCTCGCGCCGGATCTTCAGGAGAAACTGGAGGATCAAGAGCGCACGAAGCCCAAGAAGAAAAAAGTGCAGCGCCTTTGGGTGTGCGCGGCCATCGATGTTGCCACACGCATGATCCTCGGTGTCGGCGTGGCCGAGACAGCGAATGTCCGCACGGTGATTGAAGTGTTGGACATGGTCACGCGTAGCAAGGCGGAACTCAGCCGCCTGGCGGGATGCGTCGCCACTTGGTTTCAGGCGACGGGCCTCGGCACGATCGTGGTCGATACGGGAAACGAGTTCTTCAACAAGGAAATCCAGGAAGCCATCGTCTCGCTGGGCGGAGCGTATATCTATGGTCGGACCGGCGTACCTATGGACAAGCCCTACGTCGAAAGGTTCTTCGGGACCTTGCGAACCATGTTCTCGGACAAATTGCCCGGGAAGACTGGGTACTCGCCCGATTGTCTGGTCGCCTACGACAAGGAAGGCTGGGCATGCTTTGATGCGAACGTGTTCCGCCAGCTTCTGTACCGGTTCATTGTCGACTATTATCCGCTGCAGGAACACGGAGGGCTGCATAGAAAGCGTCCCATCGACCAGTGGAAAGAGGCGCAGAAATACGGTGTCGTCGCGCCGCCGCCGGTGCGTGTCAGGCGAGCAGCGACCGGCCTCAAGCTGAAGCGCAAACTGACGAAAGAAGGCATTCATATCCTCGGCGTTCCCTTTGGCGACATGACGCAGTTCCCGAAAGAAATCTGGGGCGCGAACGTGGAACTAGAGATCCGCCTCGATCCGACGGACTTCCGGGAAGTCACCGCCTTCTACAAAGGCGAGCACTACTACCTGGAGAACAAGCGACCGGATCTGGCGCACCACTCGGTGCGGACTTTGATGGCCGCCCTTCACGAGATGCGGGAAACGCGCCAGAGTGACCGGGAGTTTTATGAATACGCCTTGGCGAAATATACCAAGGCGATTGACGATAAGATCGAGCATGCACTTGCCGTAAAGTTCGGAAACGTACTGGCTAGCCATGGCATGCCATCAACTGAATTGAGTGAAAAGACCTTGGCCTGGTTCGAGGACAGCTTCGTCATGAATCTCCAGATCAAGGAAAACCCCACGGAAACGCTTTCGGCAGATATGGAAACGCTGCTCGCTGGAGGCACGGGCCGCGGGATTTCAACACCGGAAATGATCGAGGAAGAAAAGTCGAAATGGACCGCTGAACAAGAAGGCGAAGGCGGCGATGAGGCACCGACAGATGCCGATCCTGGTAACTCTAACGGCCGCAGCGATATGGAACGGGTAGACGGGCGGGAGAACACATCTGACCGGCCCTCGGGCGGAAAGAAACCACGAAAGCAAAAAGCGCCCCCAGGCAAGACGTCGGGCAGGAAATTCTCAGGCGCACCTAAAGGAAGAGGCAGTTTCAAATGAAAGATATGAACACCATGGACGGCATGTCTGTCGCGATGCGCAAGGCACGCCTGCGCAACATGTATTTCCATATGTCGAGGGCGGAAGACCTTGATCGCCTCTTCAAGGCCGCGGCGGACGACTACGACTCCGGCGTGCTTACCGGGAAGCTGTTTGAGGCTAGCTGTCTGACGATTGTGGGCGAAAGCAATTCGGGGAAAACCGAGGAGATCCGGCACGCGATGTCGCGGCTTCAGGCAAGCTGCTCCAAGTTGGAATGCGGGCGGGATGTGCGCAGCCTGGCGATCTTTCTCGATGGCGAAACAACGTGGAAATCGTTGGGCATCAAGATCCTGGAGCAGGTCGGCTACCAGATGTCGCCCCGCAAGACCGAGCATGAAATCTGGTCTCGCGTGCGTCTGCAGTTGAAAACGCAAGGGTACTGGATCGTTCACATCGACGAATGCCAGCACATGTTCGAAACGTTGGGGGAGAAGGACACGAAGAAGGTGGTGAACTCGATCAAGACTCTGATCAAAAACCCTGACTGGCCCGTCGTTGTTGTCCTGAGCGGCATTCCTGAGTTGCTGCCGAAGGTGAACTTTGATCCGCAGTTGAGAAACCTGACGTCAGCATACCACATGCGACCCTTGGACCCGCTGTCGGATCACGACCTGAATGAAATCGATACAGCTTTCTACCACTACGCCGAGGCACGAGGAGTCGAGATCGATGGGATCCGCGACGAGGATACCTACCAGCGCATGTGCTATGCTCATGGCAACCATTTCGGTTTGATCTTCAAGTTCATGGTCGATGTCTTCGCGAACGTCGAAGACGAGCAGACCGAAATCGGTATCTCCTGGTTGGCGGATCGCTACGCGGCCAAGACCGGATGCGTGCCTGGGCACAACCCGTTCATCCGGGAAGACTACCAGTTTTGCGAAGTCAAAGAGCTTCTGGCTGGCATGATGGTCTGACGATCACCACAACATATTTATTTTCCTAAGGATGAGGGGCTCTGGCTTGCGAAAGCCAGGGCCCTTTCGTATTTCTTATCGTGAGCGATACCGATGATCCACCGGTGTAGGCGAAGGCTTCAAATCCGGAAGCCCAATCAGGTGACTCGGACATAAGATGAGGTGATTGGGCGCGAAAATTCCCAATCATTTCAATGGGGCGTTTTCGTGGTCCGGAGCTTCGATGGGGTGATTCACACTTTGTGTCAGTTTGTCGTCCGACATCCATTGTTGGGTTTTGCGACAAAAGCTGCGTTTTTGAATCGGCGATGGATAAGGGCTGATTTCCGATCCCGAGTATGAAATAGGGCGGCGCGATGTGCGCCGCCCTTTTCACTTCAGGCCTGTTCTCCTGGATCAGCTGCCCAGGATGCGCTCGACCTCGGACCGGAGGTACAGGTAGCCGTAGTCGACGCCCTCCGGGCTGAACGGCAGCACGCCTGCGTCGCGCAGTTTCGCCGCCAATTTCTGCCACGCTACTCCCCGGGCCTTCGCGAGCGTGCGGAGCGTCACGAACCGCGCATGGAACACGGCGGCGTCCTTCCCTGTGATGTAACGCTGCATTGCCTTGGTCCGCGGGTTGCGCATTTCGGTAGACGGCACATGGCTATCCCTGACCAGTCGATTGAGGAATACGGGCTGGGCCAGTCCGACGGACTTGGCGAACAGCTCCAGAGACAGGGCTGCGGGTTCATCGGCGCCGAGCACTTGGGCAACTTCTTCGTGGTAAACGTGTACAGAGCCGTAGCCGTGGAACTGCACATTGCGCGCGACTCGCTGGATCCGACCCCGCCGGATCGCATGAATGATCGCCGCAGGACGGATCTTGAGCCGTTGTGCCGCCTTCGAGATGGTTTCCCATCCATGTTGCGCCTGTTGGATGATCTCGGCTCCGGAGAGCAGGCCATCGAGAAAGGCCCGCCCGTCTCGTGGATCCCAGACGTTCTTCGATTTTGCGTTTGGCAGCGCGGGCGTCAGGATTCCATCCTCGACCAGCAGGTCAAATTGAGACCGATTGATGCCGTGCATCTCTGAGAACTGCTTCGCGGAGACAAAGCTGACCATGGGAGCGAGAAGTTTCTGAGCGGCTTGCGCATCGAAGGTCGCCCAATTGTCCGGCATATTCGGATCGATCAGGTTGGCGGCTTCGAGCATTTTCCGGAGCCGGCGCATATCGATGCCCGTTTCCTCGGATGCCGTTCGGACAGAGTGGAGACGCCGGAATTCCACGGGTTCTCCGAGCAGGTCATCACCGGGTCCCATGGGCCAGCTGTCCAGCAGGTGTCGCGCCAACACATCCCGGTACGGTTTGAAATCTGGGTCATCTCTATGTTCGCGTGACAGACGATCGTAGAGCACCGGAAAAGCTGCCTTCGGCCCAATCCGAGGCTCTGCCAAGGCATTCAGCTGCTGGAGATGCGCGATGATCTCGGCCTCTCCTTTGTACGCAACGGCAAAACCGGCGTCATAGGTCAGGTGCTCCCATTTCGGCGCTACATCACGTGGCTTGAGATCATGGAGCCGGAGGAGCGCGTATCCGAGCAGGCGGCAGAAGACCGACGCGGCATGCAGTGGATGCTCGTCAAGCCACGTCTCATTGTGCGGCTCCCCAGCGAGACGACGATCAAACCACACCTCGAACTCAGTTGGAGCACGCGCGTCTCCGTCCATTGCACCGGACGCAATCTCATCCGCGATTTCCCGGAAGCGCTGAGCGGTGTCGTACCGGAGGGATGGCGCGGTGTCCTTCCAGAGGGGGACAAGACTGGTCTGATGTCTCACGCAGAGCGAAACATGATGGATCAGCCGGTGCGCCTGGAACGTCATCGCCCGATGCGGCTCCAGAGACGATGCCGCGATATCCTCCCGGAGGCACACCGGGCAGCCACGCACCTCGGATGTCAACAATGGACGGACTGGAAACCGGTGGCCGTTGATGCTGCGACGATGCCCCTCGCACGCAAGAGGGGTCCAGGCTGCGAGCCTGCCTTCCTCGTTGCCTGATAACCGTTCAAGCTGCCGGAGAGCGTCCGGTATGCCCTTCGCGATCTCGGCGAAGGGCAGTTCCACGTCCTGCCCGAAATCAACGGCGCTCACGCCGCCCGCGGCGGCAAGCCGAGACAGGAAAGCGAACGCGGGCTCCCGCGGGCGGGGCACGTCATGAAGGGGCGAGGGGTATTCGAGGTTCATCATCTTCGCGAGGTATGAGCCGGAATTCGAAACGTCAAACCTATGGCGAGGGATTTCGAAAAATACATGAGCGTGCTGCAGGAAACCCGTCAGGTGAAGCGGCCGCCTGCAATGAGAAGATCCGATGTGGGGCACTCGATATGCCGAGCCATGGCATGCAAGGTTGTCGGAAAACGCCTTGCCGCTCGCCGCTTCAGGCGGAACATGCATCGCGCTGCTCGCATAGGTCGTTGAGCAACTGATGCAATCTTGCCTGACGGATGCGCCTCTATCCCTGACCCAGCTTACATCGATCCAATCATGGCTACAGGTAGGGCGGAGAGCTGCCGTTCGCTGCGCCTTAGACGAACGGCAGCGATGCGCAGGAACCGGTCCTCAAATAATATCCTGGATCGGGCTCGAAGACCCTGTTCTTGTGCTGCTACGCGGCCCGCCGAAGGGGACATCTGCTGCGCCTATGGAACCCGATCGAGGGTCGGTGCCCGCACGGCGGCACGAAGTTTGAATTCGCTGCACAATGCATGAACGTTCGTTTCGGCAAGATAGTCTCAGCAACGTAGGTTGGCGCGCAACTGGCCCCAGGACCCAGCTATCAGGCGCAAGGGTCATCGTCCGCGACGAAACGCAGTCCGCTCAGCAGACTGTCCCGGCCGCCGGTGAGCGTGATCCGGTCCGCCGCCGGAGCGATTAGGCAGGCAAGGCTGCGTGCCTCGTCACCGACCATCGCGCGGACAAGTTCGACGTCGCAAAGACCCGCGTTTACGCAGGTCTCGGCTCCAGAAAAGAAGTCGAACACTGACACCAGCGCAAAACGCAACGCGCCGGCGCTCGGCTCGGACACGCGATCAGCGAACAGTACGGACAACTCGTAGTTGCCCAGCGTGCGCGCGCCTGACGCGGCCTCTGTCCGGCTCAGGGCCTCTCGGATCAAGTTACGCTTTTCGCGCAGATCCTCGCTCACATACCGATCGACATAATCGAAGGTATAGCGTTCCTTGCGGGCCGCACGCTCAGTATAGACGCCCGTGACAGCCAGCCCCAACCCGAAGATCACGGTGATGACCGAGACGATCTGGGAGAGATAGGAGGCACGCTCCAGGCGACTATCACTCACAGATCGCCCCACGCGTAACCTCGACGAAGGGTTCCGTGGCCGTCTCGGCCCGCCGGACCAGGCACCGCCACTCTGCTGCATTCAGCGCTGCGATCTGGGTCGGCGCGGCGTCCGGTACAGACGGTTCGCGGCGGAACATGTTGTTTTGCTGAAGCTTCTTCAGTGCCGCGCGGACATCGCGTTCTGGACAGGCCGCCACCACGATCGTTAGCGGATCCGACTTAGCCGCCTTGAGGTATGCTTCCAGATTCTCATGGACGCAATTCAGATCTTCTACATTGAAGCGCAGCTGCTCCTGCGCGTTGATCGGCGCCGCGACGCAGATCGCAAGGGCGAGAAAATCGAGCCTCGTTCGCAACAGCGTTACTCCTCTAAAACGCACTTCGAGGCTTGACTATGAACGACGTGTCTTGAGAATGTAAAGTCACGGCGAGAATATAGACAGGATTTGACGGTGACCTTCTTGCGTTTGACTAGCCTGTTTGTTTCCGCGCTGCTTCCCGCGATGGCGTCGGGTGCCGAGGTCGAGCTTGTGCATCTGCGCTACGACCCCGACTATCCCACGATCGTCTCCGAACTTGCCATGACACTTACAGGTGCGATCGAAGCGGGCGACGCCGACAAGATCCGCGCACTTAATCCCTACAATTCGCCATTCTGGGCCGATGCGATGGGCCACGCCGAGATCATGCTAGACAGTCAAGGCGGCTCCTTCGAAGAAGCCATCAAGATCATGGACCTGTTCCGCCAAGGCGCAATCAGCACCCGCGTAGCGGCCGACGCCGAGTGTTTCTCTGCCTGCGCCGTCGCCTTTATGGGCGGCCAGCACGTAAATGATGCCTCGTTGCAATGGCCTCACCGCACCGTCGAGCCCGGCGGGCGGCTCGGCTTCCACGCTCCCAGTCTGGAAAACGTGGGTGAGGGCCTAGTCACGGCCAAAGAACTTGCCATTTCCTACGAGATCGCGCTCGACGCGATCGCGGCAATCGTCGCGCGGAAAGAAGATTTCCAGATCGCAGATAGCCTTATCGAGACCATCCTGGGGACGCCGCCCTCAGAGATGTACGTCCTCGAGACGATCGACGATTTCAAGCGATGGCGCATCGGGATCAATTTGGCCGAGACCCTAAACTGGGTTCCCAATCAGCGCGAGATGGCGGGCCTCTGCCGCAACGTCTCTCACTGGGAAGACGGCGCGTCGGCGATCGTCACCGAATGGGAGGGGTCGGGACCGTTGCCCGAGGAGCTTATCTACGAAAACCGCGTTGCCGCCCTCGCCGGGCGGTTCGCGCCGGTCCCGTGGTCGCGAAGCTCAGACAGCTTCATGGCGGTCCAGACGCTGGAATACGAATGGAACGAGTTCTGCGTCGTCCACGACCATCAGTTCCGAGGGAATCACTCAATCTCCGTCTACGACACCAATTCCGATCCGGCCAGCTTTGTGGCGACGCTTGCGAACACCAATGCGCCGCGCACGGCCTTGTCGAGCAGCGACGCACTACATCCACAGACCAAACTGGCAACCCTGAAAACCGGCCCGCCGGTATTCGACTTCTCCGCGCCGCAGCCGCCGCCGCGCTTCTCCGGTCTCGACGCCATCGCGACCCCGTCGCTCGCCCAGTTCCGCGCGAGCGGCGCGGGCAACTCATCGACCGCCAACCAGCTCGTTGCGCTCCGGAGCACGTGGGGAAATCCCGAGGGTCTGGGCAGTGGCAGCATGGCCGCGACATGTCCCTCGAAGAGCGCCGAGGACCGTATGTTCTGCGTCCTCCTCGGCTGCAGGCGACCAGGCGGGCCTATCGGTGTCCATGTGATGAGCTTTGGTATGATGCTGCCGTCGCGCCTGGACTTGTCGGTGGTCATGCAGAATGGCTATCGCCTCGACTTCCCTTTAGACGCGGTGCCGAACGTCCCGATCTTGCACTACAAGCAGCCACCCGCAAACACGGTCGACGTTTTGCTTCGGTTCTTGAAGAAGGACCAGTTTGCCCGGATCGAATACACCACGCAGACTGGCGAAAAGGCCCACATGATGTTGCTTTCGGGATCCCACCGAGCCCTCTCGCGGATCGAGCAAACATGCTTCAATGGCTGATGTGCTGCGTCGAACCTACGGCGCTGCATGGCACCGCCCAAGAGCCAACGCCTACCGCACTCGCGGCGTAAGTTCGGCGACGTTATGAAAGAGCGACCATACTTACTTCTGCATTGAAAGTTCTACTGTGAAGTGGTTAGCCGTTTGAAATGGAGCCTCGACTTCGACTCCAACGCGCTGTCCTGCGGGCGGCGGTTCAGGGTATGTATCCTCGCAACTGCAGCAGAGTGGGCGCTGCGCCCTGCACAAACGTCCCAAATGGGCTGGCCCGGCCATTCGCTGCTCAAGGCATGAAGGTCCGGTGAGGGCCGGGAGCTACGCTGCGCGGGGAGCGCGACCAGGCGCTTGGTCCTGCCGTGCAGCGAAGGTCCGGAACGAGCCCAGATTGACGACTGCTTGCTGGCGAAACATTATCGGCCGATCAAAGCTGAGTTGGCGAGGGATTTGAATGAAACTTGTGGTTCGATATCTTCTCGTCTTTGGTGTCCCTCTACTGGCTTCCATGCTCTTGTTCTATGGCTGTGTCCCTCTCAGAGCAGAGGCCCATCACATCTCGAACGAATGGTTGAGCTTGGCGCTTTCCTCACACGAACAGGATAAGGGCGCTCCCTTCGCAGCCCTCGGAAAAGACGGACATACCAAGATTTTCAGGAAGATAGAACATTTGGCTATTTTCACCATCCTGCTCGCCAGCTTTGTTTGCGCCCTGATTATCACACCTGATCTCTCTTCAGAACGGAAGCTGAACCTGCTTACGGCAATGGTCGTCGGACTGTGTTTCGCAGAGTTCGCAATCGGTTTCGGACTTTTGAATTGGCTGGATTTTGGAAAGGCGGCAGCAGCCGGATCGGTGCTCGCGGGTTCAGTCGTCTGGCTACGGAGTACTGTCATGCGTAAGCAGACCCGTTGACACGGACGGCGGCTTCGTCCCGCACACCGGGGGCGGCGAAGGTCTGGAAAAAGCCCGTAGATGCCGGAAAAGCGTTGAACTAGTATGAGGACGAAGGAGAACAGTTTGCCGGATGTAGCGTCACGAATTGGGGCTATTTTAGACGTTGCAATATCGATGGCGCTGGCGGCTAGCGTTGTTTTAGTAATGCTTGTCTTTGCGGATTTATTCACGCCTCCCTCCGGTACAGTCGGGACGTATCCGAATTATCTAACTAATTTGACAAAGGCAGCTTTGTTTCAAGGGCTGCTCTTCAGCCCAACCATAAGTTGTGCAATCGCATGGCCGATCCATATCTGCCAGAAACGTCGAGGCCAGCGGGTTTTTGTTTGGCTGCGCTTTGTGGTTTTGGCGTCTGCGGTATGGGCATGGTTTGTCTTTACGGCTTTGAGTGATCTCTAATCTGCTCAATGGCAGCTTCGTCCGCACTGCCGACCTTCACCCACGAAAAATGCTGCGCGATGCACGAATGGCTGCTTCGGTGACGGTGCGTTGCCGCATCGAGGGTCGCTTCGAACGGCAGGTCTGGGCCGTTCACGTCGGTAGCATGCCTATCAGGCCCCAGCTTTGCTCTATCTGCGCCTGCAGCGAATGGCGACTTCGCTTCCGGTTTTGAACACCTAGGAAGTAGCAATCTCCATGAAAAAGGCCGCCCGAAAGGGCGGCCGAAATAAATTGGATCGGGTGGTTCTGGCGTCAGTCGCCGGAAGCGTAAAGCAATGCGATGTCACGGTGATGCAAAGCGCATTCGGGATCCTCGCGCACAAGGACTGCAGCCTCAGCCTCAAGAATGACATCGCAGCCGTTTTCGAAGCTGTATTGCCGCTGGCCGGTCGGCAGGACGCTTTTCACCGGAACTTCGTCCATCGGACGTTCGACTTGGGGCGCGGGATCTGTGCAACCTGACACGACTGCAAAGAATGGAAGTATCAGAAGGGCTGGTTTCATCATGAAGCTCTCTTATTGCTATCTGACGCAACTTGCGCTGCCGGGGTTTAGTTGCTGATCGACACGTAAATCACCACACTTGGTGACCTGCTCCCCGTGGAGGCCGCGTTCTTTAGTTCGCTCTGTTCAGGTTTTGGTCCTCTATTGACCGTTGGTGATACTCCCACGGGGTAAGCCCGTCGAGGCTCCTGTGGGGGCGGTGGTGAATGGCCGCTTCGGCGACGCTGCGCTGCGGCACAGGCGGTCGCTTCGAACGACCGGTTTGGGCCGGAAACCGACCGAAGCTGCGCGCTGAACGAACGTCTGCTAGTGCATCTCTGAAAGTTCCCTGATCCAGTCTGAAATCTGGTCCAGTGCGCCCGGCGCAAAGGCATGGCGTCCCTCCACAAGGAACCTCCCGATAGCGTAGGACGACCAGTCTTCAGAAAGTTGCCAGTTGTAGGCATGTGCCTTCAGGAGACCATGCGTCGCATCCGGCATGATCCGGATGCGGGTAGGTGCATCTCGCAAGCCGAGCGAGTCCTTGAACGCGGCCGCATTTCGGTGCGGGTCGACGTTTAGGTCCTCGGATCCCCAGACCGCAAGAAGAGGAAGATCCAGCACAGACAAGGCCTGCCGCGCATCAGCGCTCCGGTTCTGGTGGATGAACCGCCAACGATCAGGCGACGTTCCCGCAGGTGCATCAGCGACCGTTGCATCTTTGCCAAACACTTGCTCGTCATCGATGGCCTGCTCGGCAAGAGCGGACTCGATCTCCTGCTCGTCAAGACCGGCGCGGCGCAACCGGACTCGGGTGAAGTAATCGCCCTGATCCTGCCAAGACACCGCAGCGCCGATCAGGATCAGAAAGTCGGCATCGGCGCGTGTCAGTGACGGCAGAACCCATCCGGCCTGGGAAAAACCAAGCACGCCTATTTCCTTGTCCTCGAAACGCTCGTCCAGAAGCTGAAGAACGCGACGCGCTTCGACGGTCCGATCCATCATTGTTTGACGCAGCCAGTTCCCTTCCGACAATCCGACGCCGGGCTTGTCCCAGGACGCGACAGCAATCCTTTGATCTAGCAGGCTGCTGAAGAAGTGGGGCTCGAAGGACGTTGTTCCTTCCGCCGCGATTTGAAGGCGGTCTTCTAAGGCATCGACGGCGGACGCCGGGTCTGGGTTGCCTTGTTCGTCACGCTGCCAGGAGTTTCGGCAGCCTTGCGAGGTTGCAAGCCGCCATGGTCATCGTGAACTGCGCGCGGACCCTGTCGAGGCCGCGGTGAAAGGTCTGGGCCATCCCGCCCACGGTCTTGGCCCAGCCGAAGGGTTCCTCGATCTTCTTCCGGCACCTTTGGGACAAGGCGTAGCCGGGACGGTGGGTGGTCCGCCCGTCGATGGCGGAATGCCGGGCCTTCTGCGCGACATGTGGTGTCACGACCATGCGCCTGAGCGCGGCGACGAAGTCGGCGCTGTCGTATCCCTTGTCGGCCCCGAGCGTCAGGCGCCGGGTCGAGCCCGGTGAGTGGCGATTGATCATCTCGAGCGCCGCCTTGCGCTCGCCATGGCCGTCGGCGTGGGTCAGGTCCGCCTGCACGACCAGGCCGTTGCGGTTCTCCATCAGCGTATGGCCCATGAAGCACAGCATCGCCGCGGCGCCCGGCGCCTTCTTGTAGAGACGGGCATCGGGGTCCGTCACGGACGCATGGGTCGCGTTCGAGCGCTTCTCGCCCCGGAAGTTCACTTCGGCGTTGCGCGGCGGGCGGGGCGTGTCGGGCATCGGCTGGGTCTCGGTCTGCTGGTCGGTGTCTGCGGGGGGCTCTTGGATTGATGGCAGCGGGCCGCCGGGATCGTCGTCGTGATCGGGTGGAGGGCTGTCCTTCGGCTGAAAACTCTTCGTGGAGGCCCACGCCTTGACCAGTGTGCCGTCGACCGAAAAGTGCTCGTCCGACAGCAGCGCCTTGACCGAAGGGTGCGTCAGGATCGCGGCCATGACCTTGCGCGACATGTCGGTCGTCAGCAGCCGGTCGCGGTTCTTGCTGAACACCGTGGGGACCCAGACCGGGTCGTCAATCCCGAGCCCGACGAACCACCGGAACAGCAGGTTGTAGTTCATCTGCTCCATCAACTGCCGCTCCGAGCGGATCGAGAACAGGATCTGGAGAAGGCTCGCCCGGATCAGGCGCTCCGGCGCGATGGAGGGGCGGCCGAAGTCGGTGTAGAGCGCGTCGAACTCGGCATCGGGACTCGCCAGCGCGTCGTTCACGATCTGCCGGATCTCGCGAAGCGGATGACCCGCTGGAACCCGCTCCTCAAGGTCCACATAGCTGAACAGCGATCCGCTCGCTTCGTCCGTCCCACGCATCGTCACCCTCACCGCCGCTGCCGTGCCGGAAGTGAATCATGTTCTCGAAACCGCGTCGAGACCGGCCTTTTTCAGCAGCCTGCTAGAAGAGCGTTGATCATCGGCGCGTAGCCGCCTGACATTGTACGATCTTGCGCTCCGTCCCCGTGAACCATCGCAACGGCGGCGATCACCGCTTCGTCCGGAAGCCAGATCGTGCCCGATAGCTCGATGCCAGAGACCGTGACCTCGAACGGCTCGCTCACTCTGCGATCCACATCATGATCGGTCATGCGCCAAAGCAAGGCACCCGCTGTCGACGCCAGAACAATCCCAGCGAACAGAACAACCCGTAAGTTCATTTGAAATCAGACGTCATCGTAGCCACCTCTGTTTAATTATGGAGAGATCTTGACGTGAAAACAATCTACGCAAGTGAGACATTTCTCATTGAAAGCGGCTTCCGGGCAGAACATCGCCACCAAGCTGCCCTCGGATACTGGCGCGCCTTTTCGCGCAAGCTCCGGTATCCATTTGGACCAGAGGGGAAGGCCGTGTCCTTCATCGAAGGTGTACTGGACCCGACCCACGCCATTTCTGCCGTATCGAACGAAGGGCAGTTTCTGGGGATGGTTGGCTTCAAGACGCCGAATGGGGCGCTCGTCGGTGGCGGTCTTGGCGATCTTGCGCGCACCTATGGATGGATCGGCGCCACGTGGCGCGGTCTCCTGATCAACATTTTGGAACGAGACTGCAGCGACAGGTCACTGCTGATGGACGGGATCTTTGTCGAGCCTGAGGCCAGAGGCAGGGGCGTTGGTACAGCGCTTCTACATGCCGTGGAAAGGCACGCAGCCTCTATGCAGCTGCAGAGGATCAGGCTGGACGTCATAGATACCAATTCGCGTGCCCGCGTGCTCTATGAGCGTGAAGGGTTTGCGCCACTGTCTGTCCTGTCGCTTGGTCCGTTGAAACCGATCTTCGGTTTTTCCTCCGCAACGCAGATGACGAAGTCCATCGGTCGCTGACCAGGCCCGCAGGCCGCCAAAGGACCTGCAAAGCATGTCATCGTCGTCCGCCCAGCGGACCTTGGGCGGCCGGAATTGCTGCGCAGTGCATGAACGACTGGTCTGGGGAAGCCGCGGCGCAGCCTCGGGTCCGATGATGAAAGGCAGGTTTGGGCCGCGAGCGATGCTGGCCCGAGCGCCCAAGGCCCGCCGCGAGAGGTGTAACCATGCGCTTGGCCTACCGCGACGCCGCAAGTCCGCTTCGAGCCCAAATTGGCTGACGCCTCGCGTCAACCGAAAATCTGCTGTCGGGGCATCGGGCCAAGTTGCCCAGCCGACTGCGATTTGATCTTATCGGGCCATGCTGAACATAGCGATTCTGGCAACCTCTGTCCTTGTCGGTGCCCTCCTGATTTGGCCCCGGCTCTCCAATGCGCCGGTCTGGAGAGCGACGATTACACCCTTGGCCTCCATCATCGGGAGCGGGTTTCTCGTTCTGGGGCCGATCCTCGATGTCAGCTATGGCGGGTATGCGCCGCTGGTCATGCTTGGCTTATGTGCGATCGCTTATCTGTTCGGGGCCGCAATAAGGTTCAACATTCGGGACATCGACGCACGCCCGGCGCCGTCTCGTCTGCTCTCGCGCCTTGAGCAGGCGTCTTCCGTTGTTCTAGCCTTCGCTTTCATCGTTTCCGTGGCCTATTATCTCAATCTCTTCGGCGCGTTCGGGGTGAGCCTGACGACGCTGAATGACGCGTACCACGCCAACTTGCTGACCACCGCCGTTTTCCTGCTGATCCTTTTCACGGGGATGACGCGCGGGTTTAGTGCGCTTGAACGTATGGAGCAGGTCTCGGTCGGGCTGAAGCTGTCCATCATCGCGGGGCTGTTGCTCGGGCTCACGGTGCATTTCGGGCAGGTCGCGGGCCGAGGCGCATTGGAATTCAATCCGCCGCAAGTCACCGGGTGGGCAGGGGTGACGCTGATGGCCGGGCTGATCGTGACGGTCCAAGGTTTCGAGACATCACGGTATCTCGGGGTAGCCTATGACGCGTCTTTGCGGATCAAGTCCATGCGGCTCGCTCAGTGGATATCCACCGCAATCTACTGCCTCTACATCGGATTGCTGTCCTATGCCTTCGAGGTCGATCCGCTGTCCTTGAACGAAACAGCAATCATTGACTTGATGCAGGTTGTCGCCCCGATCCTACCCATTCTCTTGGTTGTCGCAGCCCTCAGCGCCCAATTCAGCGCCGCAATCGCGGACACGAACGGCTCGGGCGGCCTGATGGTCGAGACGACCAAGGGCATCGTCAAGGAAAAGTCGGCCTATGTGTTGTTGGTTGGCCTCGGAATCCTGCTGACATGGATGGCCAACATCTTCGAGATCATCAGCTATGCTTCGCGAGCCTTCGCCCTCTATTACGCAATGCAGTCGAGCATCGCCGCGATCCGCGCATCGCAACGCCTGCATCCATGGCAAACAACGGGCTTTGCAATCTTGGCGCTTCTTGGCGCCGCAGTCGCCGTGTTCGGAACGCCGGTCGAATGACAAGCGGGGATCCTCAAACCTTACGTTGCCGGCGGCAAGGTCCAGCACTGTTGACCTCCGACGGTGGCGTCGGTTTGCAAGCGCGGAGAATGGCAGCTTCGACGGGCCGCGCCGCAGCATCCTTATCCAAGGCTGAAGGTCCGGTCTGGGCCGCAATCGTCGATCGCGTTCACGTCGATCAACGCGAGGGGCGGGCAGCGGTCATTCGCTGCGGATAGAATTTTTGTCGGCTTTTGAGGTGCGGCACAGCTTGTCAAGTGTCTACAGCAATAGTACCTCTGCAAATAAAACGGAGCGTGAAGGTGGCTAGCGCCCCAGCTGAAGCTCACAAAAATATACCATAATAGACTTGAAACGGTTTTTTCGCCAATCTCTATACGTTGCTCACTTGAAGATTTTTATCCCTCTTGATCATGTGGAATGTGAATGAGTGACCTCCCAGATCTACCGTTTGACGATTGGTTTGACCCAACTCGAGACGTAGATGCTAAACCCGAGTTCACGGTGCTCTGTGCAGACGACGGCTTCCGTGAGGAAGCCGTCGAAGCGGCAGCAAACGCTCTGCCTACACACTACATTGCGACCGAAAGGCTTGATGGTATCCTCAAACGACTGGGTAAGCCTGCCGCAGCCGAAGCTGTCAGACAAAAGATCCCAGAAAATCTGAAAGCCCGCTCTGGCGACTTTGGTGAGATCCTCGCATCACACTACATCAACCAAGAAACCGTCTATGATATGGGAATTGCCAGGCTTCGCTGGAGCGATCACCCTGAGATGGCAATGCGTGGCGAAGACATGCTGGCGTTCAATGAGACTGATGAGGACCTGTTTATCCTCAAGGGCGAGTCCAAGAGTAGAGCCAGACTGAACACTAAAACCATGCAGGAGGCCCGTGACGGTCTCAACAAGAATGACGGCCTTCCGTCACCACATGCCCTGACTTTCGTTGCAGATCGCCTCCATGAGACCGGAAAAACTGATCTTGCGGAAAAGATCGATGATGTGAACCTGACCGCGAGCATTAGACCCATCAATGTCTGCCATATGCTTTTCACCCTTTCCGGAAACGATCCGACTTCATTTCTTGAGGCGGATCTCACTGGTTATGATGGTGACAACGAGCAGATGAGTGTCGGAGTTCGCATTCGTGATCATGGCGCATTCATAACCGATGTCTTTGAGTGCGACATCCATGGCTAGAACACAGGACGGCCTCGTATCGGCAATCGAAGCAGCAACCGTACCGGATTTTCGCAATGATCTACTTGCCCGCGGCCGCGCCCGTGCTCTCATTATGCGAGACGGTGTGCTTCCAGATGACGCGCCAAATTTCGACTTCCATCTTCCTAATGACCTTCTGAGCTATGGCTTCAGTCTTCTAGACCACTCGCTACGCCTCGAAGAGCTACTTTCCGAGGATTTTTCGACCAAGGTACCCAATGAGCAGGCAGCCTTGCTCGAGCAAGGCTACAAAGCCGCTGCTGAGGCGCTTGCGAGCGTAGTGACAAACGCTGGCACACAGGACCCTGATCGAGACTTCCATCGTCTTGTCGCCGGATGTGCCTATCACTTTGGTCGGCTTGCCGCTCGGGCCTATTCCCTTGTCGACGAAACAAAAGGCAGCGAACTTCTTCTGCCAGGAGGCGAAGTTGTAATCCGGTTGTTGGTCAGAGATGTTTCAGGGCTTCGAGAATTCCTTTTCGAAACGTTGATCGACGAGGAGCTCGATAGCCTGATTGAATCCGCGATTGACCGAATGGCGGCATTAGACCGATCTGACGAAAACATTAAAGATGAGCGGACAACTATTGTCGGCGCTGCGCTGACAGACCACTTCTTGCGTAGCATCGCAGTAGCCTTGCATGCATTCGAACTTGGGGACGGAAGTTTCTTGGATGACGCGGTGAATCGATTGACCGAGGGTCTGCAGATCTCCGCAAATGAAGCGCTCGTAGAACATTGGTGGCTGCACAGACTTGCCATTCGGCTACTCAGGGACCTTTGGAAGGATAGCTTCCACGAACGCCTGCCGGATCCCATCGGTCCCTTCGATGGGGCCGCTCAAGCCCGTGAGACCTATATTGCGGCGCTTTTCTCCCGGGATCAGGCTGAACTTGGGCTATGGCCTTCCCAGATCGAAGCGGCCGACCGCGCTTTCGATCTGGAAGATGACATGGTCGTGGCTTTACCGACCAGCGCGGGTAAAACTCGGGTGGCTGAGTTGTGTATTCTGGCCACTCTTGTAGCAGAAAAGCGCATCGTCTTCGTAACCCCTCTTCGATCGCTATCTGCTCAGACTGAAACCAGTCTGCGCAAGACATTCGGTCCCCTCGGAGCTCCTGTTTCTGCGCTGTATGGCTCAATTGGGGATGTTGGTCCGGACCACGATCTACTGGTGGATGACAAGATCGTCGTTGCCACACCAGAGAAACTTGACTTTGCGCTGCGAAGTGATCCGGACCTCCTAGACGATGTTGGGCTCATCGTACTCGATGAAGGCCACATGATAGGAACAGGTCAGCGCGAAGTTCGGTACGAAGTTCAAGTGCAGCGTCTCCTTCGGCGTAAAGATGCAGATCAGCGCCGGATTGTTTGTTTGTCTGCAGTTCTACCCTCAGGCGACGCACTCGACGACTTTACAGAGTGGTTGACTGGCGATCCCAAGGGCGGGCGGATCGAGAGCGACTGGAGACCGACGGAGCTACGATTTGGAGAAGTGCGATGGTTCGGTAAGAATGTCCCAGGCCATGCGCGCCTAGATATCGATCTCCGGGGTCAGGATACCTTCGTTCCCCGATTCATCAAAGGAATGGTTCCACCTGTTGGCAATCGGAAGAAACCATTTCCGGCAGATCAAAGAGAGCTTTGCCTCGCAACTGCTTGGCAGTTCCTCAACGAAGGCAGGACCGCCCTAGTCTTCTGCCCGCAAAGACGTTCAGTCGGACCGTTCGCGACTTCTATCGTGGACCTGCATAAACGAGGTGCGTTGGCCTCTGTCTTTCGGGGAGATGCGAGCGATCTGGACGCAGCCTGTGCGATCGGATTGGAGTGGTTCGGCCCCGATAGCGATGTCATAGCTTGTTTGAAGCTTGGGGTGGCGATCCATCACGGCAGTCTCCCGACGCCGTTCCGGCGCGAACTGGATCGGTTAATTGCAAGTGGGGTTCTACCACTCGTGATTTCATCGCCAACCCTCTCGCAGGGTTTGAATCTCTCGGCTTCAGTCCTCATTTTTCATGGGCTCAAGGGAGGAAAAGACTTTCTCACTCCCGCTGAGTTCCGGAACGTGGTGGGGCGGGCTGGGCGCGCATATGTAGACACCGAGGGTCTCGTTCTTATGCCCACGTTCGAAGGTGGAGAGAAAAGGCAAAAGACTAGGAGGGCGTGGAGGGCTCTGATAAAGGACACCAAAGGTCGTGAGATGAGAAGCGGCCTTGCCCGAATCGTATGGGTTCTTTTTCGCCGCCTAAAGCTGCAATCCGGTCTGAAAAATATCGACGAGGCCATCGAGTACATCGCGAACACAGATGCGTGGTCTTTGCAGCGGTTGAAGACGGACAGAAAAGACCAGGAGTGGCAAGCTACACAGCGGCAATGGGCCGATTATTTGGACAGTCTCGACACGGCAATCCTTGCTTTGCTTGGTGAAGTTGAAACTGAAAGCGTTCCAGATGTGGCCGCATTGCTCGACGATCTTCTCGCCTCCTCGCTCTGGGAGCATACGTTGGAGGGCTTGAAGCATGGCCAAGTCAAACGACTGAAAGCAACCCTTGAGGCAAGAACGCGCATAGTCTTCGAAGCAACCACTCCGACGCAGAGGCGCTTCTTTTTCTTGGCCGGGGTCGGCCTGTCCAACGGGCATGCCATCGAGAAGGCCATGCCTGCCCTTGGGCCAGACCTTCTCGCCGCCGAAGCGGCTCTCATACTGTCGGATGCGGACGAGACGACTGCAGCCTTGATCCGTATTGCAGAGATCGTGTTTTCGATCCCTCCTTTCATCCCGAACGATCTTCGCGCCGACTGGAAGGATCTCTTGCGCACATGGCTGGCGGGAGATCCGCTGCCTCATGAGGACGGGGACAGTCTTCCACGCTTCGTTGAGGATGCTTTTGTCTATCGTTTGGTCTGGGCTTTGGAAGTGATCCGGCTCCGAAGCGATTTACCTGATGCCACGGAGACCGTTGGGTACTCAAGTGCGGAAGTTGAAATCGGACGTGCGGCGCTGGCTGTAGAATGCGGGACATCGCGCGTTCCCGAGGCGCTTTTGCTCCGTGCTGGCCTTGGCTCTCGCCAAGCTGCTCGTGCTGCGGTCGAAAGAACATCGGCAGACTTTGACACACGGGCAGGGCTGAGGGCTTGGCGACTATCTCCGCATGTTAGATCCCTTCAACTGCGGTTGGACTGGCCAACGCCGGAAACTCGCGCGATCTGGAAATCCTTTCAGGACAGCATCCGCAAAGGGCGCTCGCGGAAGTGGCGATTGGAAACGACGAAACACGCTGTTCGATGGACTGCAGATTCACTGCCAATTGGAACCGTACTTTCTTTGCGAGACGAAGAAGACGGAAAGACCGGTGTGTACAGCATCGATTTGCATCGTGTGGGTATTCTTGAGAGTGCGATCCAAGTAGGTCGAATTGGTGTCACCATTGCTTGGGTCGGGCCAGATGGAGAGGTGTCTATTCGGTATATCGGTCCAGATCGCCGTTGATCGTATGATGCGAGAGACGTTCTGTATCAGCGAGGTGATTACCTCGTCAGACGTACCGTGGCCAGCTGTTTGACCAAGTAGCCGCAGCGAATGGCCGCTTCAACAGGCTGCGGCGCAGCATCGACGACAGAGGTTGGAGGTCGGCTTCTCTAATTGGGCGTTTGGGTCAAGCTCGTTTTCCTTCTTTCTTGTGGATCATTGTCACTCATCCGGGTCACGCTTCTCTTCGCAGTCTGGTTGATGCCGTCGGGCATCGCTGCACGCATGTGTCGGATTGGCAGCGGAGAGCCTTGCTATGGGACGCGCTTCTCGTTGCGCAGCAGACCTTTTCGGCTTCTTCCACAGACCTCGTCCGGAGAGGGACGATCCCGCTGGACTTTAGGTGTGGCGGATCAGATCATGCTGTGGTGTCAACGGCGGCGCAAAAGCCTGCCAGCGGGGCGGAGCAAAAGTAGGCCAGTTTGGTGCGTGCGCCTTGGGGCGTGATGCCCTCAAATAGCAAGCACGTTCCAAGGCGCATTGGCCGTCAGGCCAA
>NZ_JAGEMH010000023.1:0-52279 GCF_040148795.1 Sagittula sp. NFXS13 | reverse complement strand
TATGAGAGGGTTGATCCATCGATCGGACCAGGGCCGCCCACATATCTCTTCAGATATTAGCGATTTCAAATAACGTTGAGGGCAAAAACCAGACCGCCGCGCTAATCTCTCAGCGCGCCCGCCTGACAATATCCTCGGTATGCTTCAACCTCGCTTCGCTTCGGTGTCGCCTCTCAGCGCCTCCTCCGCTCCGTCCGGTCCGCCCCGCAGCGCCTCAGCGCCGCCGGTGAAGGGGCTTTTACGGCTACACCAAATGACTCGCAACCCCTTTTTTCCCTCTGCCGCAGAAATTCTCGAATTTTTCTGTAAGTTACTGATTTTTATAACAACTTATGACGCAGGAATTCCAAATCCTTGAAGATGGTGGGGCTTACCCCAAGGAAGCAAAAGCCCCTCCGGGCGCCTCGCACCGCCCTGAGAGAGAACATACGCTCAGCGCAGACCGTTCCGCGCGATAAAGACCGACAATTCGGACACCGCGGCGGCCCGCGCCGCTGCGATTTGCGCCGGTCCGGGCTTTTCCCCCGGAATCACCGCTTCGATATCGAAGGGCTTGGCGCGGTCGGGGCCGTCTTCTTCCGGCGCGACAAAGACCTGACCGGAAATCCGGAAGGTGCCGCGCTCGGTGGCGTAGAAGTCCTGAACCCGCACATCGACCTTCACATCCGGGTAATCGCGGAAGGGCCATGGCTCCGGCGCCACCAGACGTCCCGTTATACTGTCGAGATCGCGCGCCACCTGTAACGTGACCGCGCGGCCCGGCTCGTCCGACCACAGCGGCCCCAAAGGCAGGATGGCCCCCGTTGCATCACGGGCGTGGATCTCTTCGCCTTCTGCGTAGATCGGCAGGGTCACGGTGGCGACCTCGATCCGTGCGTAGCGGGTGGAGACCTTTTCCAGCGCGGTCACAGGAGGCGCGTCAAAGCGGGGCTCAGTGCCGCTGCAGGCCGCAAGGGCTAGGGCTGCAGACAATATAAGGGGCATGGGCTTCATATCAGCGTCCCGTAATCAAGGAGTTGGGGTTTCGGGCGATCTGCTTGGCCAGGCGGTCGATGGATTTCGCCGCCTCGTCGATCTGGCGGATCGCACTGGACAGGCTGCGCGCAAAGTCAGAGTTGGCATTATAGCCGGAGATGGTCACACCCGCCTGATCTGCCACCACCCGCAGGCGGTCCGACAGTTCGGGCAGCGACCGGCTGGCCACGGCCACGGCTTCTGCCGCTTCACGCGCAGAGGCCAATGTGGCGTTGGCGTTGGCGACGATGCCGCCGCTGCGCAGTTCCTCAAGCGTCAGGCGCAGTTCAGACAGGGCAGCGTTGACCTCGGAGGGCAGTTGCCGCGTGCTGTCCTGATCCACCAGCCGTTCCACGCTGTCGAGCAGCGAGCGCGCCTGTGTGGCAAGCTCATCCAGCGAGAGCTGTTCTGCGTCATTGAGCACCGCGCTGGCCTGATCGGCCAGACCCGGCAGACGGTCAGCGGTGGTGCCGAGATTATTGATCAGCTCCGACACCTGCGTGATGATGGCCTGCTGCTGGGCCTCTTCGAGCAGCGCGTTCAGCTTGTCCGAGGCATCGCCAAGGCCAGAGGCCAGGTCGCCCACCTGTGCGGGCAAGGCCGCGAACTCTTCGGAGGCCACCACCTGTCGCAGCCCGTCGAGCGTGGCGCGCACATCCGCGGGCAGCGCACGCAGATCCGGATCCGCCAGCAGCGTGTCGGCATCGTCGAGCAGCGTCGTGATGCGGGTGGAAATATCGTCGAGCGGCAGCGCCTCGGCCTTGCCAAGCACCGCGTTGGCGCGCTCGGACAGCGACGGCAGGCTTTGCGCGGTTTCATCCAGCGAGGCAATCAGCTCGGACACGGCGGCCACGACGGCCTCATCCTTGACCTGCCCCAGCAGGGTGTTCAGCGTGGCGGAAGCTTCGTTCAGGCCATCAGCCAGGCTGCCCACCTGCCCCGGCAGGGCGGCGAACTCCGGGCTTTCGACAATGCCGCGCAGCCTTTCGACCGTGCGGCGCAGTTCGGCAGGAAGCGCGGTCAGGTTCTCGTCCGACAAAATATCGGAGATCTGCGTGGCAATATCCTCCAGCGGCAGCGCCTCGGCCTTGGCCAGCACGGCGCCGGCCCGCTCGGACAGGCCTGGCAGGGTTTGCGCTGTCTCGTCGAGCGAGTCGATCAGGCCGGAGATCGCGGCCACCACGGCCTCGTCCTGCACTTGGCCCATAAGCGTGTTCAGCGTGCCGGAGGCCTCTGTCAGGTTATCAGCCAAGGTGCCGATCTGCGCGGGCAGCCCTGCGACCTCCTCGCTTTCGGCAATCTGGCGAATGGACTCCAGCGTGGCCAGCAGCGCCTCGGGGGCGGCCTGCACCTCGTCGGATCCGATCACGCCGCGAATGTCGGCCAGCGTGTCGATGATGCCGTTCATCACCTCCTCGACCGGCAGCGCGTCGACGCGCTGGATCAGGCCCTGGGCGCTGGCGGCCACATTTGTGACCTCGGAGGGCGCAGTGGGCAATTCGGGATAGGGATCGGCGTTACGGTTGAAGCTTGCCTGCCGCGCGCCCTCGACGATCACCAGATCAATCTTCAGCCCCCCTGTCAGGATCGAGGCATTGGCCAACCGGGCCCGCAGCCCTTCGTTCACCCGTGCGCCGAGATAGGCGAGGAACGCTTCCTCCCCTGCCCCGGTGTCGATGCCGATCCGGCTGGGGTTGATGCGGGCGGTCGCGATCAGGCGGATTTCGTTGTCGCCAAAGCGCAGCGGATCAACCACACCAGAGATCGTTTCCACCTCCCCCAGCTTCAGACCGCCCAGGGTCACGGCGGCCCCCTGTGACAGACCCGCAAGGTTTTCATCAAAGATCATCATAAGCTGGACAGAGCCGCCGTCGCCTTCGAGGAAGAAATCCTCGCGCGCGGCATTCTCGTCCTCGTGCAGGGTGAACTCCTGCCCCTCAGTCAGCGGCGCCCCGCCCGAAGACATGGTCTCAAAGGTCACACCACCAGAAATCAAGGAGGCCAGTGACGAGAAATCGAGGTTCGCCCCCTCCGCACCCAGCGAGAAGCGGAAACCGGAAATATTCCAGAACCGCGCAGAGGAGGTGACAAGCTGGGTATAGGGCTCAAGGATCACGGCCTGAGCGTAGACCTCCAACCCGTCGTCGGAGACTTCGGTCCGCCCCATACGCCCCACCTGCACGCCCCTGTAAAGGATCGGCGTGCCCTCGTTGGGCAACCCGTCCTCCGAGCGCAGAAGGAAAGTGGTGCCCTCTTCGCCAAGCGCCATGAGCGGGCTGTCCACCGCGCCCGTGAACCGATCGGCGGGCGTGCCCGGCGTACCATCCCACGAGGCGGAAATGTAGACACCCGACAAGACCGTATCGAGGCCAGAGACCCCCTGCGCCGTCACCTCCGGCCGCACGATCCAGAAGAGTGCATCGCTGTCCACATACCGGGCAATGTCCTTGTCGAGGCGAATGGAGACAATGACCTGATCCAGATCGTCGGAAAAGTTCACCTCTTCGACCACACCCACGGGAATGTCGCGATAGCGCACTTCGGTTTCCTGCGCGCGCACGCCGTCCGCCTGGGCAAAGACAACCTCGATCAGCGGACCGCGATCGGCCCAGTTCTGCCAGGCGACGCCCACGGCGGCCAGAATGGCAAACACCGGGATCAGCCAGACCAGCGAGAGACCGGAAAACCCGCCACTCTTCGCAGGCGCGATGGAAACGGACCGGGGGGTGCCCGGGTCGGAGCTCGCGTCGGAGCCGGAGGACGTATCATTCATTGTGGTTCAGAAACCCTGGCATCATGGCTGTCCCAGATCAGACGCGTGTCGAAAGATCGGGCGGACAACATTGTAAATATCACGGAAAGCGCAAAAGTCAGGGCCGCGGAGCCGGGATGGATGGACGCGACGACAGAGAGTTGCACCAATGCACTCAAGATGGCCACCACGAAGACGTCGATCATCGACCAGCGGCCCACGAACTCGACAACCTCATACAGATGCATCTTTTGATGCAGCCGTTTCGCGGAGCCACGCTGCACCGAGATGGCGAGATAGGCGATGGCGATGAACTTCGCCACGGGGATCACCACGGAGGCAAAGAGCACGATGGCCGCAATGCCCACATCGCCGTGGTGGGCGATTTCGATGGCGCCGCCGACGATGGTGCCCGACTGGGTGCCCGTCAGCGTTTCGGTCACCAGCATCGGGTAGAGGTTGGCGGGAAAATAGGCCAGCAGCCCGGTAAACCAGAAGGCCCAGACCCATTGCAGACTGTTGCTTTGACGGGACTTCAGGCGGTGGCCACAGCGCCCGCAGCGGTCTTGCTCCATGGGCCAGACCTTGGCGCAGGTGGTGCAGGTCACCAGCCCCATATCGCGCGCGGTGCTCATGTAGGGGCCTGCTCTGTCTGGCTGTCAGGCGGGGTGGCCTCGGCTTCGCTGACCTCGATGGCCTTCCAGATCGACCAGCTGCACATGTAGCGGTCCGACACCACCACGATGATCGACAGGGCGGTAAACATCCAGAAGGCCGGGCCGAAGTGCAGGCTGGCAAGGTCCGACACCTTTACCAGCGCCACGGCGCAGCCGATGGAGAAGACCTCGGTCATGGACCAGGGCTTCAACTCCTGGGCCAGACGAAAGGCGCGGCGGGCGTAAGGCGCGGCGCGATGACCCAATTCCATCGGGGCGATGACGTAGATCAGCAGCCCCACCCGCACCGCAGGCAACCCCACGATCAGCAGTACCGTCGCCACGGAGACCAGCACCAACAGGCCGGAGCGAAAGCTGGTGGCCACGTCGAGCAGCGATACCTTGTTGCCGATGCCGGCCGCGTTGATCGACAAGAAGGGGTGAAAGCTGGCCGCCACCACAAGGATCAGCACCGCGATCGACAGCGCAAGAATGCGCAGCCCCGCACCTTCACGGCTGGCAATCAGCACCGTGCTGCACCGCTCACAGACAGCGCGCTCGCCGTTGCGGGGCATCTGCGCGCGGTAAACTTCGTCGCAGTTGGGACACCCAATCAGCTGCTCCGTGTCGACCACCTGGGGCATGGGGTCTTGAATGGGTCCGGCGACATCCGGCATCGGGCACTCCTCGCGGGACGGCCCACCTGGCCCTCCAAGGCCGTAAGACTAGGGCGCGGACCCGTCCTGTGCAATGTAACCCCTGTTCAACACTGCTTTTGTGACCGCAAAGACTCAAATAATTTCTGGCACCGCCCGCCTTGGCGTCGTGGACAAAGGCGCTCCACCGTCGAGATCGACACGCTGCCCCACCAGATCTGCCCCGCAACGGCTCCGGAACGGTATCGGCCAAGGCCTCCGAGCTTGCGACACCCTTGGCATGAAGCGAATAAATTCGCAGTGCGGCCTTTGCCCTGTTCCATGCCTGGCCCAGTGTATCGTCAGACATCGCCTCGAACGGTTTTCAGCAGTATCAGAGACTGTTTTGGTTCCACCACAGCCCCGCCTAGCGCTGAGATCTCCGCACCGGGGCCCTCTGGCTTCGCCCCCGGCGTTGGCCTCCGGCTTGAGGCGCGCAGGTCAGGCTGGCCGCGCCGCCAGATATCTCGCGGCGGGCCATTGGTCTCGACATCTGCCGCAGCTGAACCACCGCCGCTTGGGGCACGCAAACTCCTGCCCTGCGCGCCCGACGGTGCTTAATCGCCCGTTAGGCCACAGCCTTTAGGGTGCACTCCGAAACTTGCTCGGAGAATGCCCCCGTGTCGCTCGACGATTCCCAAGCCCTGCCCATCGCAGAGACGGAGACCGAAACAGAAAGCACCGGGGCAAGGGCTCTGCCCGCACCACCGCCCCCCGCCGGCGTGCTGCCCTCCTCGAAGGCCATTGCCGAACCGCCCGAAGGGAATGGCCCTGCAACACGAACCACTTCGCCTGAGAGACAGCCCCCAGCGCCTGAAGATGCGGCTGAGGAGGCACCGGCCTCCCGTCTCAAAGATGTCCCTCCGCAAAACGATATCTACGGGCTGATCGACCTGGGCGGGCGTATCCTGGGCATTCAGGCCGTGCATGTGCGCGAGGCCGTTCCGTTTCCTGATGACATCAGTCCCATGGCAGTTTCCCTCCCCGGTCTGCTGGGTGCCATGGTGCTGCGACAGGACACGATCCCCCTGGTGGATATGGCCGTGATGCTGGGCGTGCCCACCGACCTGCCCATAAGGGAGCGGGTGGTGATCATCGTCAACGACGCCAGCCATCAGCGTCTCCTGGGCCTGGTGGTGGACCGGCTGCAGGGCATGACCTCCCTCGACTTCACCAACACCGCAGAGATGTGCGTGGTGGGCCGTGATCATCTGCTGGTGGGCGGGCGCAGTTTTGTGAATGATGGCACGGTGGTGGGCATTCTGGACCCACAGCTGCTGTTCGACCAGCCCAGCCTGCCCTACGCCATCCAGCGGGAGCGCACGGCTGCCCGGTCCAACTCACTTATGTTCGGCGACCAGCAGGCCTACTTGCTGTGCAGCTACAGCGGCCACGGCATCGCCTTTCCGGTGCAGGATATCCACGCCACCATTCCGACGACCCCCCTGTGCAAAAGCCCTATGACCTATGGCGCCTGCGACGGTGTGATCGAACACCACGGCATCGAAATCCCGCTGCTCGATACCTTGCAGATCCTGGGCTTGGGGCGGAACGCGTCGCGGCCCGAACGCTCGGCCTCCCTGGCGATGCGCGTTCCCAAAGGCGGGCTGATCGCCTTTGAGGTCGATCGGTTTTTCGACATCATCCACACCCGCACAGAAGACCTGTTGGAGATGCCGCAGGTTCTGACCACACGCCACGACCTGTTCTCCGGCATTCACATGTCTGCAACGGGGGACCATTACCTCGTGTTGCATGCCGAGTGCGTCCTGCAAGAGGAGGCGGTGGTGCAGCTTGCCAGCACCACGGTGAAGGACACCGAAGCCGACGTCACACAGGAAACAGAGGACAAGCACACCCGCACAGGCAACGCCGCCGCCCGCGCCCGCGAGGCGGAAAGCGCGCTCTATCTCATTTCGCAGTCGGCGAAAAAGCGCATGGCAACGCAGCTCGCAGAAATTGTCGAGATCCTGCGCCTGCCCGCAAGCCTGCTGGCTGCCGAAGTGCGCTACGACGGTTATATGGGCACGCTCAGCCATCGGTCTCAGCTGGTGCCCATCTTCTCCGTGAGCAACGTCTTGGGGGCGTTCCCCTTTTACCAGGAAGGCAAAGCCTGCGTGCTGCTCTTCCGCATGGAGGGTCAGCTCTATGGCGCCGTGGTCGATGAGCTGGAAGCCGTGAGCCGCTGTCATCCGGTCGGCGCGCCGGAGGATCGCGTCCTGCGCAAGATGGACAACGGGGAATTCCTGCCGAGTTTCGAACTGATCCGCGAACTGCCGGTGAATGGCGGCGGCGGCGGGGCTTTTGGCGGCATGTCGTCCGGGTTTGATGCCGGTGAACTGTTCTGAGGTGATTTCATGACGTCTTTCCCACCGTCTTCGGACGACGATCCTCTGGCGGATCTGACAGACAACGATGCCATGTCAGACCTGTCCAACACCGATGCCTTCGATCTGGAGGACATGGGCAGTCCCGAGATGGACGACGACATCGGCTTCGCCCCTGACACCGTCGAAGACGTTGAGGAACCCGCTTCCGAGACCACGGATGAGGCCGCCCCTGAGCCCCCGGAAGACATGGACATGACAGAGGACGACGACCCGGAGACAGATCCGGCGGATACGCCCGAAATGGTGGACGACGCCAAAGAGGACGACACCCCACATCGCGCCACTCTGACCACCGATCCGCCCCCCCTCGAGACCCCTTCGCCAGAGCGGCAGGATCTGCCGTTCGACCAATTGCTTGCCAGCACGGAGACAGAGCTCAACCGCCGCTTCGACGATGTGGAACTGGTGATGATGGAGCTGCTGCACCTGCTCGCCACACCCTCCGACCCCGACCGGCCGGAGCGGTTGTCCAGCCTGTTGCACGCCGAGCTGAAGCGTATCGAAGAGGTTCTGGCCCAAGCCTGCGACCAGCGCATTGAGCAGGACAACCGGCTGACAATGGTGGAGGATCTTCTACGGCAGACCAATGAGCGGAGCGTCCGTCAGTTTCGCCGGCAAAAGGGCTGGGTCAAGGCCATGCAAACCTCCCGAGAGGACGCCCGCGGCCTCCTCGGCGACCTGTCCAGCCGCCTCGATGCTCTGGCCGCGCAAACACCGGCGCCCTCCGAACCGGACCTCACCGCGGTGCTCGATGGGCAGGCTGCGCTGCGCGCCATGCTGGAGGCGTTGAAGCTGCCTGATATCGACCCTGTTCAGGCCCAACTCACCGAATTGCGGGCGCAGCTGACGGCTCTTTCCGACCGCGACAGCCCTGCCCCTGACCTTACGCCCGTGCAGGACGACATCGCGGCGCTCAACAGACGCCTGTCCACCTTGGCCGAGCAACATGGCCCCGATATCCATGCCATTCGCGACCGCCTCGACACCGGGCTGAGCACACTTTCCGAAGTCCTCGCAGACTTGCCGCGCGAGGCGCAGACCCTTGCGCCCTTGATAGAGGGGCAGACCGCACTTCTTGATAAGCTGGAGACGCTGAAGCGTACTGATATCGACCCTATTCAGGCAACTCTCACCGATATTCAGGCGCGGCTGGCCCTATTTTCCGAACAGGCACCGCCGGATCCGGACCTGTCCCCGCTGCGCGATGAGGTCGGCCAAGGCTTTGACCGATTGGCCGCGCTGGTGGGGGAGCGTAATAAACGCCAGGACGCCGAGCGCAAAGGGCTCACCGCGCTGCGGCATGGGTTGGAAGCCACTGTCTCCCGGCTCGACACGCTGCTTTGCGAATTGGAGACCCGACAAAGCCCCCCGACCGCGGCCCCGGAGGCGCGGCATACCACGCTGGCGGAGCCTGTTGCGGGGCCTGTTGCGGGGCCGCACCCCGACCTCACCGCCTTGCAAAACAGGGTGGAGGCCGGCGTTGACCGGATCATTGGCGCCATCACGACACAGGGCCGTGTACTGGATGCGGAACGCCGGGCGCTGACACCGTTTTTCGATGGGCTCGACAGTTTTTTTGCTCGGCTGGAGGCCGCAACATGCCAGATCGAAGCGCAAGCCAACGCACAGCCGAGTTTCGCGCTGGACACACGGTTGAAGCGAATCGAGGCGCAATTGTCTCGATTGGAGACCCCTGCGCAGGACAATAGCGCAGAGGCGTTGCGCGATCTCTCCATGCTGCTGGCCGAAATGATGGCCCGACAGGAACAGCTGATACACCGCGATCAACAGGCCAGCGCATGAGCCAGCCAATTTTACCTTCGTGACCCCACGGCGTTCACCGGGGATGGCGGCGATGACCGTCGGCCTCCGGGACGTCAATGCCGGTTCCATCGACGCTCAAAGACCGGCACGCGATCCCCTTGTCAGAGTGTCTATGCGCCGGCGGGGCAAGGCGTTTCGGCGTCACGCCCCCAGGCCTGCCGAGCTGTTCACGACCGCCCCCCAAAAGCCCCCAGCACCGCACCAGGAAATTTCTCGGAAGCCCACCGTTGTTCACCAAATCACAAGGCTGGGCGGCATAGGTCTGTAACAAACCTCGCAAAGCGCGCCCAGTCTACCGGGCTGCGGCCTCCGCCAACGAAGGAACTAAAGATCATGACGGATCTCACAACCGGGCTTGCCCTATCGGACCTGTGCCAGGATATCGTGACATCAGGGTTCTGTGTCCGGGTTGCGGTGGCGGATGGCACGATTACGGCGGTGTCCTCCACAGCCCGTAGCGATTTACCCGCCAAGACGCGCCTGCCCTGCCCCGCAGACAAGCTGTTCAGCAACGCCGAGGTGCTGCAGACCGCTCTGGCAGAAGCCACCGCACCAACCCAGATCGATCTCGAGATGCTCGGCGGCACGGGTTTTTCCGGTCGGATCATTCCATTGGCCGGGCCCGATCCGGCAGAGGTTCTGCTCACCGGTGAGCGGTTGCCCGGCGCCCCGCCGCAACGCAGCCGCTATTTCGAAGCCGTCAATCACCTTTATGGTCTGATCGAGATCACGCCTGAGCTGGAAGTCACCTCCCTCAATCCGCAGGCCCAAAAGATCATCGGCCAGCCCGAGAAGGAGGTGATCGGCAAAACCCTGGACTCTTTCTGTGTCAGCAAAGACCTCAGCAAAACTCTGGCCAGCATTCTCAAGGATCCCCATGGTCAAGCCATGTACCTTGAGTTCTCGCCTCACAAGAACAAAACGGTTCATTGTGTCGCCACTGTGGTGCCTTTGAACGACGAAAAGACCGGCGAGCCACTCCGCATTTTTCTGTCGCTGCGCGAGTCGACCGAAGAAGCGCTGGAGGTTCAGCGCAATCAGGCCATCACTGAAGCGGTGGAAAGCAATACCGCAGTGATAGAATTCGACACCAAGGGCACGATTGTTGCCGTCAACGAGGTCTACCTCACCATTCTTGGGTTCGAGGAAGACGAATTGATCGGCAAGAACCGCAGCATCCTTTTTTACGATCAGGACACCCGCAGCCCGGAGTACAAACAGCTCTGGACCAATCTGATATCGGGCGATCCGATATCGGGCACGTTCAAACGGCGCGCCAAGAATGGCGAACGAATCTGGATTGCGGCCAGCGTCAGCCCGCTGCGCGAGCGAGACGGCAAGGTGAACCGCATCGTGATGGTGGCCCAGGACGTGACCGCAGCCACGGAACAGGCCAGCGAGCTGACCGCTGTGCAGGAAGCGCTCGATCACTCCAATGGGTTGGTGGAATACGATACCTCAGGGTTTGTCATCAGGGTTAACGACAATTTCCTGCACGCCAGTGGCTATGCCGCCGAGGACCTGATCGGGCGGCCGCACCGGGATCTTTGCCCGCTCAACGTTTCGCAAAACCCCGAATATCGGGATTTCTGGAACGCACTGAAGCTCGGTCAGTCGCAGTCCGGCGTCTTTGCCCGCGTACGCCGGGACGGAACCGATATCTGGCTGCGCTCCAGCTACACGCCGGTCAGCGATGCCGCAGGCAACGTGGTCAAGATTATCCAGATCGCCTATGACGTAACCGCTGACATGCAGGAGCAGGCAGAGGTTACGGGCAAGCTCAACGCCATCGACCGCAGTCAGGCGGTCATTGAGTTCAGTCTGGACGGCATCGTCCTGAACGCCAACCCGACCTTCCTCGACCTGATGGAATACAACCTCCCCGAGTTGAAGGGCAAATATCACCGGATCTTTTGCGAACCGATCTTTGCCAAAAGCGAAGAATACCGCAACTTCTGGAACAAGTTGGGATCAGGCGATTACCATCAGGGCGAATACAAGCGTATCACCAAAACTGGAAAGGAGGTCTGGATTCAGGCCACCTACAACCCGATCCTCGATGTGTCCGGCCGCCCCGTGAAGGTTGTGAAATTCGCCGTCGATGTCACCTCACGCAAGAAAAAGGAGCTGGAGGCGCAGAACATGCTGCGCGCCATCGACCGGGCGCAGGCGATGATCCAGTTCGATATGGACGGCCACGTCCTGACCGCAAACGAGACATTTCTGCGGGCGATGGGCTATTCTTTGCGCGAGGTGCTGAACCAACATCATTCCATGTTCTGCGATCAGGATCTGATCCAGTCCGAGGAATATCGCGATTTCTGGGCGGATCTGCGCAGCGGTACCCCCCAGTCCGGACGCTTTCGCCGCATGGGCAAGTTTGGGCGAGAGGTCTGGATTCAGGCCACCTACTCCACTCTGCTTGATACGCACGGTGAGCCGACAGGCATTGTGAAATATGCCCATGACATCACCAATCAGGTGGCGCTGGAAAAAGAAATTCACAGCCAGGCCGAGCGGATGAACAACATCGTCACCGACCTGTCCAGTTCGATCACCAAGATCTCTGAGTCCACCCGCGTGTCGCGCGCGGCGTCTGACCTGACGACCCAAACGGCAAGCGAGGGGCTGAACTTCCTCAACGCGGCCATCGAGGCCATTGAACTGATCGAGAAATCCTCGACCGAGATTGCGGAAATCACCCGCGTGATCTCTGAAATTGCCAATCAAACCAACCTCTTGGCCTTTAACGCAGCGATCGAAGCGGCGCGCGCGGGCGAACACGGAGTTGGCTTTTCGGTGGTGGCAGACGAGGTGCGCAAACTGGCGGAGCGCAGCTCCAAAGCGGCCCAAGAGATTGGCAAGCTGATCGTCGTCTCTGGCGAGCGGGTCAATCAGGGCACCGAACGGTCCCGCGATGCGCTGCGCAGTTTCGAGGATATCGTCACCTCTCTTGGCAACACGGCCGCATCGATCCAGACAATATCCGATTGCGCCACCTCTCAGGAAGATGTCTCCAGCAAGGTGGTGGGCATGATCGAGGATCTGAACAAGGCGGTTCAATCAAAGTAAATCCTGCGGGCGGATATCTCCGGGCGAAGCCCCCCTTGGCCCCCATGACAACAGCCCGGTGCAAGGGCCCCTACACCGGACTGTTTCGCGCGCGAAACAGTAAAAGCGCACTTTTCGTGATCGTTCGCTTCATCCGCTCGACCTGTCCATTGGACCCCGGATGGTTTGACTTGGTCAGGCCACGGGTGTGCCGCCTGAACGCCCTTTGGCTGCCCTGTCGCGGTCTCAAAGAGATCCGTTCGCTCTGAAAGGATCAGGCGACGTCGATCATCTCCGGCGTCAGCGCCTCAATATTCCAGTCATTCAGCACGATGCGCACGCCTTGATCCTCAAAGACCACATCATCGCCATCCTGTGTGAAATGCACCAAGGCATCATCTGCCGTTCCGTAACCGAAATTGCCCAGCGACAGCTGGTCCCAATTTTCGAAATCGGTGATCTCATGCGCGCCCTCTTCGCCGGCGGAAAAGACAAAGCTGTCAGAGCCAAAGCCGCCTGACATGATGCTGTTTCCGGCTCCTGGTGTCAGGACATCATCCACCGCCTTCGTGCGCATGAAGGTCTCCAGCGCGGGTGTGGTTTTCAAGGTATACTCCGCCGAGTTGATAAAATCGCTCACCACCTCGGCGCGGCTGTCCCCTGCAGCCAAGCGACCAGACCAGGCTGCCAGCCCGGAGGCCGCGGGTTCGCGCCCCAGTACATTCCGGAACAGCAAGGTCATGAATTCGGTGTCATCGCTATCTCCATAGATACCTTCAAACTCAGGTGTATCCATGAACTGCTCCACGATGTGAGAAAGGTCGCCATCCTTGGCAATCGCATGAGACCAGGCCTCAAGACCGGAAGCGGCTGGCTCACGCCCCATCACCGCTCCAAACAACCTATAGACCGTGTCCGTCCAGGTGGCCGTGTCGATCTGCGCTTCAAAGGCGTCCAGCCCGGTTTGCGTGATCCGGATATGCTCGGGCGACTCGGATATGGCCAAGGCCGCTTCCGACCGCGTCATTCCGTTTTCAATGGCACGGGTCCAGGCCGTCAGCCCGGAGTCCGCCGGATCACGGCCCAGCACGTTGCGGAAGAGCTGCGTTACGAATGCCTCATCATCAAGGGACCCATAACGCTGTTCGAATTCCGCAGAGCCCGTCAATTGCTCGGACAATTCGTCCAGATTCAGCGTGCCCGTCGCCATTGCGCGGATATAGCCCTGGTGCCCGTCAGCCCTCGGCTCACGTCCCAGAACCGTGTCGAAAAGTCGATAGACCTGCGCCGAGATATCGGTTCCCAGCAGGCCCCGCGCCTCCGCGATCAGCACGTCGTCTCCGGCACCGCCGTTCAGCCTGTCCGTACCGCCCTGCCCCCAAATCAAGTCATTGCCTGCGGCTCCGGCCAACAGGTCATCACCACGATCGCCCACAACAGTACGACCTGCCGGCGCATCCAGCGCGGCGAGGGCCTGCGCGACGTTCACCGCACCATCATCGAAGTCCAACCACTCGACCCCGTCGAGCACCATCTCTCCGGTGCGTCCGGCAACAACCAGCTTTCCATCATCGACCCGCATATGCGCATCACTCTCGCGCATGGAGACATCAACCCGGTCATTGCCACTGCCGCCGGAGATCACCTTGTCCCCCGACAGCGTACCAACCTCGATCCGGTCATTCCCGCCGCCTGCATCGACCGTATCGTCACCTGCGCCGGTACTGATCGTGTCAGAGCCAGCAGCGCCTGAAAGATAATCGTCGCCCGCACCGCCCGTGACCGCGTTGTCCGTGCCATCACCCGCCAGATCCAGATCCAGAACGCCGGTGGTGGTGGCGGCAAAGTTCTGGGTGACGATGACGCTGTTGTAGCTGGTGCCATTGCCGTAGGTCATCGGCCCCTGCACGATGCCAATCCCCAACACGGAGACATCCGGATCAAGGATGTTTGCCCGGTGCGAAGGGCTGTTCATCAGGTTTTCGTGCAGCCGGTCCACCTCGTCATAGAGGCTGCCGGCGCCGGTCACGCTGACCGCCGCGATGTTTTCGGTGGTGCGCCAGCGCCCCTCCAGATCGAAATCCGCAGCAATGATGCGATCCGTATGGCTCGACCCGTCCACGCCGGTATGACTGAAGGTGTCGGCATCGCTCATCCACTGGCTATGCGCATCGGCGGAAGTGTTGAGATTTTGCTCCAACATCACAGGGGCCAGCCCATTGGCCGCCCGTTCCGCATTGATCAGCTCCAGCATGTAGCGTTCAAGGTCGCTGGCCACGTCCATCACTCTTCCTTTCCCGTTCCCTAGGGGGATCTTGGAAAAGTTGAAGTGAAATCATGGCGCTATCCGGCCCCAGATACGCCGTGAAAACGGCCTTCGGATAAATCTTTGCACAAATTGCAAACGGCCCGCTCGGAAAGGGGGACATATCGCCCGCGTTATCTGCGCGCTACGCCGCCAGAGTGGTGAGGGAGATCATCTCTGCGTCGATCATCGCCAGATCCGTGTCGAGGAAGGTGATCGTCATCCCATGGTCGGCAAAGATCACGTCGTCACCGTCCTGGCGGAAGTGGTCCAGCGCCTCGTGGGCGGCGTCGTAGCCGAAGCCATCCAGACGAACCCGGTCCCAGGCCTCCAGGTCGGTGACCACCTGGGACGAGGTGACAAGGGAGGCTGCCAGACTGTTCTCTGTCCCCGGCGCGACGAACTGGAAGGTGTCCGCGAACAGGCCGCCCGACAGCACGGCAGTCTCCGACATGGCCAGCAGCGTGTCGTCCTCGCCGAACCCTTGCATGAAGATGTCCAAAGACGCCGCCGTGCGCTGCACGAACTCCGGCGTGTTCATGAAATCGGCCACCAGCTCCGCACGGCTGTCACCGGCGTCGAGCCGCGCGGTCCAGGCCTCCAGCCCGCTCTGCGCCGGTTGTCGGCCCAGCACATTGTTGAACAGCAGGCGCACGAAATCCTCGTTGCTGCTGTCGCCGAAGCGCGTCTGGAACTCGTCGCTTTCCATGAACAGCGCCACCACGTCGGCCTGATCCACGCCCCGGTCCAACGCGTTGTGCCAGTTGAGGAACCCACCCTGCGCCGGAACCCGGTCCAGCACCGCGCGGTAGAGACGGAACACCACCCCTGCCAGCTCTGTCGGGTCGGTGGCGTCAAAGGCCTCCTGCGCCGCCTCGGTGCGGGTGATGTGCTCCGCGGTCTCGGAGAAGCGCGCCACCAGCTCGGCCCGGCTGGTGCCGTTGTCCAGCTCGGCGGTCCAGACCGCCAGCCCGCGCGGGGCGGGGTCGCGGTCAAAGACGTTCTGGAACAGCAGCGTGACGAAGGCCTCGTTGCTGGTGGAGGCACCGTAGCGGGCCTCGAACTCCGGCGCGGTGATGAAAGTGGCGGCCAGCTCCTCGAGCGTGACCTGCCCGTTGGCAAGCTGCGCCGTGTAGCCCTGATGCCCGGCCTCGCCGGGCGCGCGGCCAAAGACCGTATCGAACAGGCGAAACACCTGGTCGGAGGCGCCGAGCCCGTAAAGCCCGCGTCCCTCGGCCACCAGCACGTTTGCGTCGCCCAGCCCGAAAAGGCTGTCCTGCCCGCCACCACCGGTGACCACGTTCGAGCCGCGGCCGGCCATCAGCGTGTTGTTCCCCACCGATCCGGTCAGCCGGTCGTCACCGTCGCCGGTGGCGGCGTTCTCGATCGCGCCATCGGTGAGCCGGGCCCAGACCGCGCCGCCGACGTTCAGCACCCCGTCGATGTCGTCATCGCCCAGGCTGAGGACAACATCCTCCTGCAGGGCCACCGCGTTCAGGGTGTCGCTGCCGCCGTTGGTGTCGCTGAACCGCCCGCGCGCGGCCTCGACCGCCTGCAGCGCGCGAAAATCCTCCGTCACGGTCCAGATGTCGTCTGCATGTTCATCAGCGCCGAGGAATTCCAGCCCGACATCGTAAAGCCTCCCGGTGTCGCCGGCAGAGGTGTCCGTCACCCGCACCGTCCACACCCCATCGCTGGACATGCCCCGCAAGGACGCCACGCCAAAGGTCCAGTCGCTCGCGATACCAACGTCGCCGCCTTCGCGATCGGCCAGATTGATCACCTCGCCATCAGGGGTGATCAGATCGACCACCAGATCGGCGGCAAACGTGTGCTGAATGTCCACCGTCACATAGACATGTTCGATGACCTGGCCCGCATTCACCGTGATGGTCGCATCTGCATGACCGTTGTCTCGGATCACCGCATTCGGATAGTCCGAATAGCTCATGGAGATCTGGGTGTTCTGGGTCGCGGCCACCCCACCCTTGTACAGCCCCCAGACCTCGGCCATGCGCACGGCGGCAAAGGCATCCACCGCGCCGAAGCCGTAATTCTGGTGGAACGTCATGGCCCCGCCGTTCCAGGTCTCACCGCCCAGGGCCATCCAGCGGCCCACCTCGTACCCGTCTGCCCCGGCGCCATAATCGGACCCTGTCTGTGCGGCGGACAGGGCCAGAATGGTCTGCACATCGCGGTAGCCGAGGTCGGGGTTGGCCTCCAGCATCAGCGCAATGACGCCCGCCGTCACCGGCGTCGCAGCGGAGGTGCCGCCAAAGTCGTCGGTATAGGCGCCGCTCTCGTAGCCGGCAGAGCCTGTGCGGTCCGTGGTGTTCGAGGCCGCCGGGGCGGAGATCAGCAGATTGTGACCGTAGTTGGAATAATACGCGACGGACCCGTCTTCTTCGAAGGCACCGACGGTGATGACCGTGTGCAGGGTGTTGTGCGCTTCCCCCTGGGCATTGCCGAGGATGCCATAGTCCGCCAGATAGCTGTTGGCTTCATTGCCCGCCGCTTTGACAAGGATCGTGCCCAACCCGTCACGCCCGTTGGTCGCCGCATACAGAAAGGCCTGCGCCTCGTCATAGGCCCAGGAGCCCGTGTCGCCCGCATCGGCATTGATGTCATAATCCGGGGTGACGCCGTAGCTTTGGTTCACGATGTCAAAGGTCGACGCATATTCCAGCACGTCGAGCTGAACGTTCCATGCCGCGCTCTGCACCGTCCCAAGATAATCGACGGAGGTCAGCTGAGCGCCCCAGGCCACGCCGACGCCGCCCACACCGTTGAGCGCCGCTGCGATCAGCCCGCCAACAGAGGTGCCGTGCCCATCCTCGGACGTGTCATGCAGACCATTGTCATAAAGGCGCCCGTTGTAGTGCCTGCTCGCGTCGTAATTGGCCGCCAGATCCACATGGCTCTGGTCCATGCCGTCATCATAGACCGCAACGGACACACCTGCGCCGCTGTAATTTTCCCAGATCGCCTCAATGTCGCCGAGAAGGTTTAAATGCCACTGACCGGCGTATCTTGGGTCTGAAATGTACATGTCTGCTACCTTTGAGAACCGCAGCACGCCAAGGCATCGCACCGGGGCGGCTGCCCACAGGTTTTCCGGCAAGGAAAACATATCGGCGACACTATTGGCCTGTCGGACTTAACCACACCTTAAGCAGCACCGTGTTTTGATGTCCTGCCTTCTGCAGGGCGTCCGCAGGCAGGGTGCAAGCGTCCGGAGGTCAGGCGCTTTGCCTTTCCGAGCCTTGCCAGAGGGAGGACCGATCCCTCGGAGAGGCGCGCTGATGACCGATGACCATCTACCTGCCGTGACCATCCTGATGGCCTGCCATCAGGGCGCAGCCCATCTGGAGGCGCAACTGGCCTCCTTTGCGGCGCAGGAAGGGGTGGACTGGCGGCTGGTCGCTTCTGATGATGGGTCCACGGACGGCACGCGTGCCATTCTGGACCGGTTTCGCGCCGATCACCCCGGTCGCGTCATCCTGCGTCAGGGCCCAAGTCATGGCCCGCCCTGGGGGGCCGCTGCGCATTTCCTTGATTTGCTGTGTGATCCGACCCTGTCTGACGGCCCGGTGGCGCTGTCCGATCAGGACGATGTCTGGTATCCTGACAAGCTGAAACAGGCTCTGTTACACCTTGAAACGGCGCCTCCCGGTCCGGCCGCCTATAGCGCGCGCAGCCGGCATGTCAGCGCTGACGGCACGCCGCTGGGCCTCTCCCGCAGCTATCGCGGCGGCCCGTCGTGCGGCAATGCGCTGGTGGAAAACCGTCTGTCCGGCCATGCGACGGTGCTGAACGCACAGGCCGTGGCGCTGGTGCGCGCCGTCGGCCCCGTGCCTGTCCCCTATCACGATTGGTGGCTGTACCTGCTTATCACCGGCGCGGGCGGCACGGTGATCAACGACCCTGTGGCGCGGCTGGAGTACCGCCAGCACGGCGACAATGTTCTGGGCGCACCAAGGGGCCTGGCGGCGCGGCTGGCGCGCATGGCCGTGGTGCTGGGCCGTGACGGGCCGATACTGCAGGCGGCGAACCGGACCGCACTGAGGCAGGCCCACCCGCATCTGAAGCCCGAGGCCCGCGCCCTGCTTCAGGCCATCGACAGGGCACCACGGTACGGCCCTGCCCGCGCGCGCGCGCTGCGCCGCATCGGCGTCCAAAGGCACGATTATGCCGCAGATGCGTTCTTGTGGCTGGTGGCCGCGTTGGGGCGGGTTTGAGCACGGCCTTTGAAGAGCGTAACATGAGATTTCAGGCGCAATAGGGTCTGTTTCGTGCGCGAAACACGCCCCCTACCGACGAGACAGCCGGTCCATGACATCCCTGTGGTGGTCAATGGCGTCTTCAAGATACTCGTAGTAGTACCCATACCCCTCATCCAGCACGATGCCACAGTCGCACAAAAGCCGGATCTGCGGGATCGCGTGGCTGCACACCATGGCCCCGGCATTCCTCAGCCGCGCCTTGAACAGTTTGTCGGAGCGCTCACGAAACGCCGCATCGCCCACCGCCGTGATCTCATCCACCAGATACAGATCGAACTGGATGCCCATGGAAATCCCAAAGGCCAGACGCGACCGCATCCCCGAGGAATAGGTGCGAAACGGCAGGCGAAAGCTCATACCGAGGTTGGCGAACTCCTCGACAAAGGCGGCCAGCTCGTCCGTGTCCACGCCATAGATGCGCGCGATGAAACGGCAGTTCTGCAGCCCCGTCAGATCCGGGTGGAACGACCCGGCAAAACCCACCGGCCAGGACACGTTTCCGGTGGTGACGACCCGGCCCGACGTGGGCTTCGTCGCGCCGGAGACCATGCGCAGCAGCGTCGACTTGCCCGCGCCATTGCGCCCCAAAAGCCCCACCGACCGGCCCGTGGGCACGGTCAGCGACAAATCCCGCACCACGGTTTTGACCTTGCCGTCGGTGACGTATTCCTTGGTGAGGTTTTCAAACCGGATCACGCCAGCACCCTCCTTTTGGGGCAATACAGGGTCTGTTTCGCGCGCGAAACATGCCGCTACCTCCGGTCCTTCAGCGCATAGATCACCAGCACGACCGTCCCCCACACCAGCAAGATCAGCAGCGCCGCAAGTCCCAGCAGCACGCCACGTTCCGGGAAACGCGCGCTTTCCGCCAGCGTCGGTTTCACATAGGCGGCGAGGTAGCGGCTTTGACGGCGAGCCTCGGCCTGCGCGGATTCATAAGAGGCGCGCGCGGCGGTGTAGCTGGCTTCGGCAAATTCCCGATCCACCACCAGCCGTTCGTATTCGCCAAAGAGGTTGGCGTAGACATCGTCCCCCTCCGCGGTGCCGCCTGCAAGACCCAGCTTGCGACGTTCGGCATTGATGCGGTCCTGGATCACGTCGATGCGCCGTTCCGCCTGTGTGATGCGCGGATCGTCCGACCGTGTGGACAGCCGCAACAGATCGAATTCGATCAGCGCATCGGCCAGCTGCCCCTCGAGCGTGCCCAGAAGCCCGGCCTGGGTTTGCAGATCCACTGACGGGTCCACCAGCTGGTTGGCATTGCGGAACAGCGTCACCGCCTCGCGCGCGGTCTTGAGCTGGTCCTGCGCGGCCTCGAGATCCTGCCGTGCGTAGCCGATGGCATCCTCGCGGGCGATGGCCGACAGATCGTTGATCATGGCCGACGACTGCCCGAACAGCGTGCTCGAAATCAGCTGCGCATCCTTGGCGGTGAAGGCGCGGGCGCGCACCTCGATCAACCCGGCGCCATCGTCGTAATAGATGTCCACCATGCGGTCCCAATGGGCCACCAGATCCTCGATCGAGCCTGCGGGATCAAATGCGAAATAGGGGTCCTGATCCAGCGGCTTTGACCAGATGGCGCGCAGGTTCACGGCAGCATCCATGTCAGAGACCAGCTTTTGGCTTTGCAGGTATTCGAACAGGATATCGGTGTCCGAGGAGGAGGACCCGGACAGCGACGTGATGCCGCCCAGCAATTCGAGCGCGGAGTTGTTTTCCTCCGTGCGCACGGAAAATGCCACAGTGGAGGCATATTGATCGGCGGCCTTGGTCCAGAGATACCAGCCCACCACCAATATCGGCAACACCACCCCCAGAACGAAGCTCGCCAAGACGCCCCAATGCCGTTTGCGCAGACGCGCGGAGGAGGCCATTTTCGGCGCTGGCGCCCGGACCTCTCCCTGGTGCGACGGGCCAGGGCTGGGTTTCGGCTTGTGCGGACCCGGCCCCCCCGGTTGCGCGGCGGGCCCCGGCTTTTGCGGCGCCTGTTGAGGACGGGCCGCGGCGCCCTGACCGGCGGGCTTCTGGGCCGCGGGTCTTTGACCCTCAGGTGTCTGGACTGTGGGCTGGCGCGGCGTACCGGGCGGCTGCTGGGTCACGGGAAAACCCCCAAGATGTCAGTTTCTTCGCCATACGGTTGCATGGCGCTGTGTTCTAGCTAGGAGCATGATGCGCGCGCTGTCCACCCCTGCCGCACCGAAACCCACAAGCCCGGATGGGGGGATGGACAAGCCCCGTAGGCCCGCGCTTATAGTCGGGCCATCTGTCCCCCGCGGACGTCGCCCCAAAGGGACGCACCACGATGACCGACCTGCCCGCCCCGCAACGTCCACGTCCGCGGCCCAGCCCCCGGACCTTGCCACGATTTGCCACCCTGCGTGCCATCACGGCGCTGATATTGCGAGAGATGTCCACCACCTATGGACGCTCTCCGGGGGGCTATCTTTGGGCAGTGCTGGAGCCTGTTGCCGGCATTGCCTTGCTGACGGGGATTTTCTCCATCGGGTTTCGTTCGCCCGCGCTGGGGATCAGCTTTGCCATGTTCTATGCCACCGGGATGCTGCCCTATCTCATGTTTGCCGACATCGCGGGCAAGCTGGCACAGACACTGAATTACTCGCGCCAACTGCTGATCTATCCGCGCGTGACCTTTGTCGATGCGCTGGTGGCACGGTTTATCCTGAACATGATGACACAGTTGTTGGTGAATTATATCGTGCTGGGAGGCATCCTGTTGCTGTTTGAAACCCGCGTGGTCATGGATGGGCTGACCATCCTCAAGGCCTACGGGCTGGCGGGCCTGCTGGCGCTGGGGATCGGCACGTGGAACAGTTACATGACCGTGCGATTTCCGGTCTACCAGCGGATCTGGTCCATCGCCATGCGTCCGCTGTTCTTGCTGTCCTGCATCTTCTTCATCTTTGACACGATCCCCCAGCCCTACAGCGATTATGTCTGGTTCAACCCGCTGGTGCATATCGTCGGCCTGATGCGGCGCGGGTTCTACCCGAATTATGACGCGCCGTATGTCTCGGAACCCTACGTCCTGGTTGTGGCGCTGGTCTCCATGGTGCTTGGGCTGATGCTGCTGCGCCGGGATCACAAGATGCTGCTGGAGATGTAAGGCGCCTTTGTTTCGCGCGCGAAACAGACTCTATACATGCCGGTCGTCCCGGGCGGATCACGTCTGATCCTGGCTCAGGGAAATGGCGCGGGCCAGCAGCCCCCCCGGATCACCGGCCAGATCCAGCGGCACAGGATGACCGTTCGGGGCCGCGCGAGCTGCCTCGCCCTGGCCGCCAAGGTCAAAGACCATGACAGGCAGCCCGGTGGCCAGCGCCTCGTGCGTGGTAAAGGAAAACGTCTCCGGCCAGAGCGACGGGATCAGCCAGCAGGTCACGCCGTAGCGCGCGGCCAGCCCGGGCAGGTCGCCCACGTCGTAGCGCCCATGATGCCGGGCGGGGGCATGTAGCCGGTGAGCGGGGTCGATCTCTCCCAGAAGGACAAGCGAACAGTCTCTGTTCCGCGCGGTCTCGCGGCTGAGCGCCTCTGCCAAGGCAGCCCCTTTGTGCGGGGCAAGACTGCCGAGGATGCCCAGCACGCAAGGGGCCTCTGGCGCGGGGCGGGGCAGGGGTGGGACCGCGATCGGCAGGGCGTGTGGGCGCAGGTCCGAGGGCGTGCCGGGGTAGGCGGCCTCGGTCAAGTCCTGGCTGGCACGGCTGAAATGCTCCACCCGGTCCGCGGCGTACAGCAACCTCCCCCAAGTCGCCCGCCAGACTGAGAGCGGCACAGGCGCACCATCAGGTCGGCGGGTTTCATGCCGAGGAGAGGCGCTTGCCGGGTCCGGCAAACCACGCCAGTGCTCGCCGTCCTCCAACAGGGTCGGATTGGGCGAGAGCGGGAAATAGTCGTGCATCAGCACCGTCAGCCTGTCGCTGGGTTGGCGTAAAGACAGCAGCAGGTCCGGCAGGGTGATCGGATCCAAATCGCCCACACCGCAGGAATAGACCAGAGCGCGCTGCGTCACCGGGGCCAGCAGGCGGGTGACATGGTCCCACTCGGCCGTGCCCGCAGCCGTCACCCCGTGGCCGCCGTCAGGCCGCCGGGTCCAAAGCTCCAGCGTGAAGCGGAACACGCTCCCCACGCGGATCACCAGCGCGTGGCCGACGCGTTCCAGATCCGCGTGCAGACGGCGCTGCAGATCCGTCTCTGCCCCGCCGCCCATGGAATGCGCGAGGGTGATCGGCAGGGGCGCGTCGCGCGTGACCTCTGCCCGCGCCAGCCCAAGCGCCAGACGTGCCGTCACAAGCGGATCGCGCCGCAGGAAGCCGTGCACCTCCGCATCAAAGCGCGGATAGCGCCGCGTGAGGATCGCTGAATTACGCTGGATCAGAGCCTGCTTTTGCGCAGAGCCAAAGCTTTGCCCCCCAACATGCGCCACATAGAGGTTGGGCACATAGACATGGGTGAACCCTGACGCGCGGGTCTTTTGGCACCAGTCCACTTCCTCGCCGTACCCGGGGGCAAAGACGTCGTCAAACCGCGGTATGGCCTCCAGCGCCTCGCGTGAAAGCGCCATGCAAAATCCGACGCCGGCCACTGCCGGGACCCAAGCGGCGCCATTTGTTTCGCGCGCGAAACAGTCGATTTCTGCGGCCTCCTCGGCGATGATCGGACTGGCGCGCCCTGGCTCCGGGATCGACCCAAGCTCCGCATCGTTAGACATGGGCGTGACAGAGGCCACGCGCGCATCCTCCAGCAACGGGCGCAGCAGACGGCGCGCCCAGCCGTCCGGGACCAAGGCATCAGAGTTCAGCAAGACGATGGGATCGGAGTGCAACATGGCCTCCGTCAGACCACGGTTGACCGACCCGACGAAGCCGAGGTTCTGCGCATTTTCCAGCAGTATCGCAGGATGCTGCGCGGCCCAATCCCGCAGGAAGGGCAGGGTGACGTCATCGGGGGAGGCATCGTCGATCAGAATGATCCGCCAGGGCGTATCGGTGTGTCGGACCACATGGTCCAGTGCCTGCCGCAGCAAGGGCAAGCCGCCGTACACCGGCATGACAATCGTTACACCTTGCGGATCAGGGCCGGGCGAGGGGGGCTCGAACAAGCGCGCATCCAATGACAGGGGCGCCGGGCCAGAGAGGTCGAGCAACTGCTTTACCCGCGCCCGCGCCGACGGATCGCGCACCCGCGCCCACCGTATGGCATGAGGAAAGGCGCGCGCCCCGGCCCGGACAAAGGGCGGGATCAACAGCAGGCGATCACGGCGCGGATGGGCGCTGTCTTCGGGCAGGTGATAGGCGGCATAGATCCCGAACAGCCGCCGGATGCGGTGCAGCACGTCAGCCTGACCTCCGGTTGATCGACTGACTTTGAACCACGGATCAGCCAGCGAGGGAAGCCCGCCGAACCCTCAGCCTTGCCGCTTCTGCAGCCATGCTTCGAGATCGGCAAGGAAGGCGGCATCCACACCGCGCCCTTCAAGCAGCACCTGATGCGCCCCCTGCTTGCGCAGGTGGACAGGGGCATTGGGCTTCGGCGCGGGTGTCTCAGCTTTGGCCTTGGCGGGTTTTGGTGGCGTCAATTCCGCCCGGATCAGGGTCTGTTCCGCCTCAAAGTCCGCCGGGTCTCCCTCTGCCACCTGAGTGCGCAGACGGGCTGACAGCTCTGGGTCCGCTTCCAGCGCCTGCGCCAATTGCAGGCCCAATCGCTCGCCAATGGCGCGGGGAAAGCGCAAGGCCCCGTCGAGATGCTGCACCACGAGGGTGAAGCTTTTGATCTTTGACCGCTTGGCGCGGGAGGCATTTTCATAAAGCCCCGACAGTGCGCTGGAAAGGTCCTCAAACGCGCCCTGCTCCACAGCCTTCAAGGCGATGCGCGCGCGCTCGAAATAGCTCAGCCCCACGCGGATCTCGTTTTCCTCGATCATGGCGAGGTAGGCCTGGCTGGCCTCTGCCGGGCGGCGCAACAGCCCCAAGACCTCTCCGAAGGCGGCGCTGTCACGATGCTGCAGCTCTGTCAGCGCCATGACCCGTCGCCAGCCGGAAATCAGGCCGTAGCGCGGCGCGGCACCCTCACCGAGGTCCACAAGCTCCACCGGCGTCTGCTGGCCGCGGCGGGCGATGCTGTCCACCAGGGCGGCTTGCTCCTCCTCAGGAACGCCGACACGATCACGCACGAGATAATCGAGCGCGATGTCCTCCAGCGGCACGGACACTACCATGCGCCCGCCCTCCCGCGCGCTGCGCAGGGTTTCGGCCATTTCCGTGATGGCGGCGGTCGACGATGCCTCACGCGCCACGTCCGCAATGGGGGCACGCATTGTGGCACCTACAGGAGGCAGTGCGGATTTGACCTCTGGCGCGGGGTCCATGAAGCTCGGGTTGGCGGGTGTCAGGCGTCTGCGTTTGGCCATGTCAGGGTCTCCTCTGGCTGGGCACCAGTTTGGAAAATGCGATCAAGAAGTTCTGAATACAGCGCACGATGGAAAGCGTCGGGGCGCGGCCCCGGCCCCCGGGGGATTTGAAAAGCCAAGAGCCCCCCTGCCGCGTATAGAAAACAGTCATTCGGCAGCGCGCTGGTTGGCCAGCTCGTCACGCCGCCAGGCCCCTATGATCAGGCTTTTGACGGCGGCCCATGTGGCATCGAACGTTTCACGGCCACGGGCATAGGTTTCGCGGTTGAAGTCGCGATAGTCGGCCTCGTAGATGCCTTGCACCTGCTCGCCGGCCTGTCCGATCAGCGCTGTGAAGCCTTGGCGGTGGGGAGAGAGCGTGGGGCCGAGGTAGCTTTGCATCAGGGCGGCCAGTTCTGCCTGCTGGCTGCTGTCATAGCGGGTGATGAGGGCGCGCACCGCGTCCCATTCAAACGCCAGCCCTTCACGGCCCAAGGCGCGTGCCGCGATGTTTTCCGCTTCCTCGATGGAGCCGAAGGTGGCATGCAGCATGTCGAAGAAGCGGCCCGTGCTGTCGAACTCCAGGAACGACGCGCCGAGGGGGACCAGCAGGATGTCCGCCGCCGCCAGTCCGTTGATCGTCAGGTAACCAAGCGCGGGGGGCGTATCGAGGAAGATCAGGTCATATTCGTCGAGGATGCCGTCCTCGTCGAGGCTTTCGGTCAGCGCATCCCACAGCCGCCAGCCGCGCGCGTTCATGCGCCAGACCGGGATCTGGAATTCCGCCCAGTAGAGGTTCAGCTGCGCGCCAATCAGATCGATGTTGGGCCAATGGGTTTTCTGGATCAATTCGGGGGCCTTCACCTGCAGGGCCGATGACAGGGTGTCGTCCAGAGGTTGCGGGACCTCGCCACGGGCTGCACGCGCTTGGTTGTCCGATTGCAGCGTGCGGGCGTAGTGGCGGGCCAGCAGGGGAAAGACCGTCTGCCATTCGTCTTGAACCTGGCCGCCGAAGATCGAGGTCATGGAGCCCTGGCTGTCCAGATCGATCACCAGCACCTTGTACCCGTCGAGCGCCGCGGACATGGCGAGATGTGCGGCGGTGGAGGTCTTGCCCACGCCGCCCTTGAAGTTGGCCACGGCCAGCATCTTGGCGGGCAGACCGTCGGGGCGGTAGGGGCGGTAGTCCTTGGCCTTCGATCCCTTGGTCCCGAAATGGGCGCGTAATTGCAGCACCTCGTCGAGGGTAAACCATTTCGCGCCGCCCGAGGTCTCGGACATGCCCTGAGGCAGATCGGGGTTTTCCTTGAGCACGCGCCGGAAGTGACCGGTGGCCACGGGGATCAGGTAGCGGGTGATTTCCCAGGTGGAAAACAGGCGCAGGGAGCGGTTGCCGTTTTCCTCCAGCCCGCGGCTTTCGAGATCCTGTCTGCCGGAGGCACAGGCCTGCGCGATGCGCGCGAAGTCCGCCGTGCCCATGGCGCATTCAAGCTGGGTGGCCGCGATATCCGGGTCGAGCCCCACGTAGGGAGGCTGGGCGGTTTTGGTGGATCTTGTCGGGCTTTTCATGGTCTTTGCTCGCTATCCGCCAGGCGCCTCTTTGGGAGGTCTTTCCTGACATGTTCGCCTTTTTCCCTATGATACCTGAAAACAGCGCACATGGAAGCGTTATGCACACATTGGCGGGATTTTCTCAGGATTTCAAAAGGGAACGGATGCACCAAACAGAAATTACTCTGTTAAATCTAGGTTAAAGTACTCGTTACAGGCAAATGTCCTGAGCAAAGAGTCCTTTATACCAAAGGCTTCTATTCCAAATTCAGGCCGAGGCGACTCTGATCCCACGTTGCTGCGACTCCAATCCCCCGAAGCGGTGACTCTGCTCCCCCGAAAAGCGCGGGCCTTCGGGTGGACGCAGATTGTGGATAACTCTAGGGTGTCACTGAACCCCCGAACCTGATTCCGGACCACCGGAGCGCACACAACAAGGGGGCAGGCAGTGTACAGGCGACGATCATGACCAGCGCAGCAGGGGGGCTGACCCCTGACCGGCATCCCACGGCGGACTTTTTTGTCTGCGATTTGTTCGACGCCTCGCCCAAGGGCGATCTGGCGTCCATGGAACATCCGATCTTTTCCCTGGCGACGAAGCCCGACACGCGGGTGCTGTCCTATGAGCACAATGGCGCGGAGATCACCGTGACGCCCTCGGTCAAGGGGCGCGCCACGATCCACGACAAGGACATCCTGATCTATTGCGTGAGCCAGCTGATGGCAGCGGTGAACCTGGGCCGCCAGATCACCCGGCACCTGACGCTGACGGCGCATGACCTGCTGGTGGCCACCAATCGCGACACCAGCGGCGATGCCTACACCCGTCTTCGGGATGCGTTTGAACGGCTCGCCGGCACGCGCATCACCACCAATATCTCGACGGGGGGCGAGGAAACCACGCGCGGCTTCGGCCTGATCGAAGCCTGGGAAATCGTGCGCAAGTCGCGGGGCGGGCGAATGGTGTCGGTGCGGGTGACGCTGTCGGATTGGCTGTTCCGGGCCGTTGAGGCGCGCTCGGTGCTGACGCTGTCGCGTGATTATTTTCGCCTGCGCAAACCGCTCGAGCGCCGCGTCTACGAGCTGGCGCGCAAGCATTGTGGGCGGCAGCAGGCCTGGAGGATTTCGGTCCCGGTGCTGCACAAGAAGGCGGGCAGCGCCGCGCCCGTGCGGGTGTTCCGCGCCGCCCTGCGCAAGATGATCGCGGAGGGCAACCTGCCGGATTATGATCTGACCGAAGAGCCTGGCGACGTGATCCGTGTCAGCCGCCGCAATGGCGTGGTGGAGGCCGGTCCCGACCTGCCGCCCCTGTCCGATGCGGTGCGGGCGGCAGCGCGTGATCTGGCGCCGGGCGAGGATGTCTACGCCCTGGAGGCACAGTGGCGACATTGGTGGGCGGCCTCCGGGCGCAGCCCGCTCAAGGCGCCGGGCAAGGCCTTTCTTGGATGGATCAAAAGTCGCCCCCGGGGCTGATGCAGCCATTGCGTGATGCGCGGGCTGGACGGATCGTGTCGGGAAGCCCTAGGGTCGGGGCAGATCATAAGGGGTTCCCATGCGGTATTACTTTGTCAGCCAGACCTCACAGAACCCGCTGTTTCGCTGGCTGAACTTCCCCGGCAAGCGGGCCTGGCTGGATCTCGAAGATCCGCGCGCCGAAGGGTTATTGCTGCTGGCGGGATCGGGGGCAGGGGCGGTGCGCCCGGTGTTGCATGACCCTGACGGCAAACCGGTGGCGCTGCAGATCTCGGACCCCGGAGAGGATCTGCCCGACAATGCCAAGTGGTTCCTGCGCCAGCCCGAGGATCAGCGCTGGCTGAAACAGGTGAGCTTTCGCTTTCCCGGTGCGGTGCCCCTGACGCTGAGCTGCGCGGCCACGGGGCAGCGGCTGGCGGTGCTGACCCCCGGCATGGGATTCCCGGCGCATCTGTTCAGCCTGTTGCAGCGCGCGCCGCATGGACCGGACGGGCGCTGGTGCAACTTCGTCGAGACGGGCACGCTGTTCGGCCACACCACGCTGCACGCCAGCTATTGGGCGGACCGGGTGATCACCATCGAGCTGTCGCAGACCCTGCACGCCGAGGCGGTGAAGCATCTGGCACACCGGCCCAATGTCACCTGCCTGCAGGGCAATTCGGCGGATGTGCTGGCAGAGGTGGTGCCGGATCTGGACGGGCCAAGCGTGTTCTACCTCGATGCGCATTGGAGCGGTGACAGCAGCGTCGATTGGGGCAGTTCAAAGTTCAACGGCTATCCCATCGATACGGCGCGCGCCAAGCTGGGCGAGAGCGAAGGCGCGCGGCAGGTGCCATTGATGGAGGAGCTGACCTGTATCCTCGACGATCACCGCGACGCAGCGACCATCGTCATCGACGACTGGCACACGGTGGGGACGCGGGATCTGAACTTTGCCGGGGAGGACTGGACCCATCTGGATCGCGATGCGCTGCTTTCTCTGATGGACGGGCACGCCCGCAGCCTGTCGCACAGCGACGATGGGCCGAACCGCCACGTCTGGCATATCGGGCCGCTTTGAGGTCTGAGGAATTGCGGGGAGTGAGCCGCGCTTGCCTGGAGACGCGCGTGCCGCGCTTGTTTAGAGACGCGCGTGCCGCGCTTGCCTAGAGACGCGCGTACCGCGCGATGCCCCAAGGGGCTGTTAACCACGGGGGCATACCTCTGAGGTCGTTCCGCTTTCGAGGAGGTCTCCCCCATGTCCGACGTCTCGGCCGTGCTGTCGCTGCCCTATCTTCTGCCCGCCCAGGCGCAGAAACACGTCACCCATAACGAAGCACTCGCCCGTCTGGATGTGGCGGTGCAACTGGCCGTGGTGGCCCGCGACGAAACCGCGCCGCCGGTCGGAGCGTCCACCGGCGACCGCTATCTGGTGCCCACCGGGGCCACCGGCGACTGGGCCGCCCACGTGGGGGAGATCGCCCTGTGGGATCAGAATATGTGGGTCTATCACACCCCGATCACCGGTTGGCGCGCGCTGGTGCTGGCCGAGGATGTGGAGGTGCTCTTTGACGGCACCGCCTGGCAGGCGATCCCGGTGGAAAGCGCCACGGTGGGGGTGAACACCTCTGCCGATGCGACCAACCGGCTGTCGGTCTCAAGCACGGCGACGCTGTTGACCCACGAGGGCGCGGGCCACCAGATCAAGGTGAACAAGGCCACGGCGGGCGACACCGCCAGCCTGCTGTTCCAGACCGGCTGGGCGGGCCGGGCAGAAATGGGGACGGCCGGGTCGGATGCTTTCGCGATCAAGGTCTCGGCCGATGGGGCCGCCTGGACCACGGCGATGAGCTTCGATCCGGCCTCGGGGGTGGTCTCCGGCGGGGCCGTGATGGCCACCCCCACGGACACCGGGACGGGCAAGCTGGCGCGCGCTGACTATGCCTATGGGCCGGGCAACCTGCTGGGCACGGTGGCGCAATCCGGCGGCACCCCCACCGGCGCGGTGATCGAGCGCGGCTCGGACGCCAATGGCACCTGGGTGCGCTTTGCCGATGGCACGCAGATCTGCTGGAGCCCGCAGGTGACGGTGAACGTGACCACCACGGCGGGCGCGATCTATCGTTCCAGCGTGACCACATGGACCTATCCAAAGGCGTTCACCGTGGCCCCGGCGCTGATGCAGGGACGTCAGAACCATTCCACCAGCTACTGGACGGTGCCGGGCATCACCACCCCCACGACGGGCGAGGCCTGCGCAATGTCCTACCAGTCGACCACCGGCCGCGCGATCAATCTGGTGGCGATCGGACGTTGGCTCTGAGGCCCGAAGACTGAAGAAGAGTTAACCAGTCTTAAAGATTGCACTGGTTAGGATCTCGGTAAAGTTAATCTTTACCGGGATTTTTTCATGCCAGATGCGCCGCCCTTTTCTGCTGCTGTGCTCGACCTTTTGCCGCCCCTGACCGAGACGGCGGTTGCCGACGGATACATTCTCGATGCCATGGGCACACGCACGCAGCGGCGGTTTCGTGGCGGCTCGTCCAAGGAGCCGGGCCTCGTGCAGCCCAACCCCATGGTCAACTGGGAGTGGATCCCGCTCGCCTGGGCGATGATGACGGCGCAGGATCGCATGACGGCCGTGGAACTGGGGGCGGGCTGGGGCCCGTGGGTGTCGCGCTGTCATGTGCTGGCGGGACGGCTGGGGATCAAGGACCGTCATATCTTTGCGGTCGAGGCGGAACCGATGCATTTCAGCTACCTCGAAACACAAATGGCCGACAACGCCATCCCGCCAGAAGATCACACGCTGGTGCAGGGGTTGATTGCGGAACGCGCGGGCTTTGCCCTGTTCCCCCTGACCGAAACGCCCGAGCAAAGCTGGGGGCTGCGGCAGCTGGGGGAGGAGGGGCAGAGCCTTGAGACCTTGCTGGCCCGGACCAAGGCTTTGCCGATCGAGGGGGAGGAGGGGCTCTATCGTCTGCCCAAATGGCCGCACAAATATGCCATCCAGCAATCGCTGTCGCTGGCAGAGCTGATCGGGGACACGCCGCTGGTGGATTTCATGCATGTGGATATCCAGGGCAACGAAACCAAGGTGCTGCCGCCCTCCATGGAGCTGCTGAACGCGCGTTTCCGGGTGATTGCCGTGGGCACCCACAGTCACGAGATCGAAGCCGAACTCAGGGACTGTTTCACCGCAAATGGATGGATCTGCTATCACGACAGCATCATGCACCATGACGAAAACAACATGCTGCGGGACGGCCATCAGGTCTGGCTGAACCCGCGGCTTGGCCCGAAACCGGGCCCCGGGTGAGGTGGTCTCATGGCCACTTTGGTAAACGAAGCACTTGGCGTGGTCTTCGTGCATATCCCGAAATCCGCGGGCACCTCCGTGACGCGGACCTTCGAGGCACAGTCCGCGCCCGATCCGGAGACGCCGTTGACCGATGCGGAGCGACAGGCCAACCCGCGGCTTTGGTCACATTGGGTGCAGGGCGATCATCTGCCGGGCATCGAGGCGTCTGTCGCCCATAACGTGGGCATGCAAGGCGGGCGGGAAAAGGTGCCTGCCTTTCATGCGCGGGCTGTCGATCTGCGGCATGCTCTTGGCTACCGGCGGTTTGATGCGTTGCACAGCTTTACCTTTGTGCGCAATCCGTTCGAGCGCATGGCCAGCACCTACCATTACACCCGGGACAATGACGCAAATCCCCATGCGGCCATGTGTCGGGTGCTGGGGTTCGAGCAATACATCGTCTTCAACTGTATGCTGACGGTGCAGCTGCAATATGACTGGCTGCATGATCTGAACGGACGCCCGATGGTGGATGAGGTGTTCCGGGTCGAACACATGGCCGAGGCAGAGGCCCGGCTTGGCGCGCGGCTGTTCGGAAAACCGATCCGCTTTGTGCATGAGAACCAATCCACCAATGCCCGGAGAGATCCGTCCACCAGTTGGAATGCGGTGCCTGAGTGGGTGATTGACCTGTTCGTGAAAACCTACGCAAAGGACTTCGCCTGCACCGGCTACGCAACGGATGTCAGCCCGTACAAGACCGCCGATATAATCTCGGAGGAGGCGGCGTGCGGCGCCTGGGAGCGGCTGCCGCAATACCTTGCCCATCCGGTGGAGAGGTCGATGCAGCGCCGCTATTATCTTGATCGGCTGCGCTACATCACGACGCTCGACCGCGGTGAAAACGTGGCGGCGCCGGTGCCCGGCGACACCGTGGCCGGCTGACCGCGGCTTTACTGCCTGTCCCGAAGAGGATCTATTCGGCGGGGCAGGGGGCAGTATCCCGAAAGATTCATGTGGGTCGACCTCACTGCAAGGCTTTGCGACTTGTTCGGAATGAGGCTAAGCACGGCTCGACATTGCAATAGGCTCCTGTGAAAGGTTCTGTCTCATGGCGCGCATTTTCATCACCGGCACCGCCGGCTTCATCGGCTACCACCTTGCCCGGCTGTTGCTGGACGAAGGTCACACCGTCGCGGGCTTTGACGGCATGACCGACTACTACGATGTGACGCTGAAGCAGCGCCGTCATGCCATGCTGCTGCAGTCCCCGACCTTCACCGCCACCGAGGCGATGCTGGAAGACCGCGATGCGCTGGATGCGGCGATGGATGCTTTCGTGCCAGAGATCGTGGTGCATCTCGCGGGGCAGGCGGGGGTGCGCTACAGCCTTGAGAACCCGCGCGCCTACGTCGATGCCAATGTCACCGGCACCTTCAATGTCATGGAGGGCGCGTTGCGTCACAAGGTGGGGCATTTGATGATGGCCTCGACCTCCTCGGTCTACGGGGCGAACACGGACATGCCGTTCTCGGAGGCCGACAAGGCCGACACGCCGATGACCATCTATGCCGCCACCAAGAAGGCGACCGAGGGCATGGGCCACGCCTACGCCCACCTGCATGACATGCCGACGACCATGTTCCGCTTCTTCACGGTCTATGGCCCCTGGGGGCGCCCGGATATGGCGCTGTTCAAGTTCGTGAAGGCGACGCTGAACGGCGATCCCATCGACGTCTACAATCACGGCGAGATGTTCCGCGACTTCACGTATGTGGAGGATCTGGTGCGCGCCATTCGCCTGCTGATGTTCGAGGCCGTCCCGCCGAGCCGCTATGACCGCCCTGAGGATGGCGCGGTTCCCGAAGGCGACAGCCTGTCTCCCGTCGCCCCTTACCGGGTGGTGAACATCGGCAACTCCCGTTCCGAGCGGCTGACCGATTTCATCGAGGCGATCGAGGCCGCGCTGGGGATGAAAACCACGCGCAACCTGATGGACATGCAGCCCGGCGATGTGCCGGCCACCTGGGCCGACGCGAGCCTGCTGGAACAGTTGACCGGCTACCGTCCGCAGACCAATATCGGCGAAGGCGTGCAGCAGTTCGTCGACTGGTATAGAGACTATTACGCCGTCTGAGATGGTTATCTCTCATGCACTTCTAGGGGTAGCCTTGCGCCAAGTTCGCAGCCCGCCACTGAAAGTGCACTGCGACCATTTCTTTGGGCAAAGCAACTTATGTTCGTGCCAAGCCGCCTTTCCAAGGTTCCGATCACGATCCGTGCCGCACAACAGGTCTCCCTCCTAATAAGCACGCCACCCAACCTAGGACTTCTTGTCAGAACCACGCAGCAAGGGCGCTCGTACGTCCATCTATCATGTCCCTGTCTGCAACAAGAAAGGGATGCTTGACATGACTGAAGGCCAAACCTCCGCGTTTATCGACGACGCTGTGCGCCAATGCGGCAAGAGCAATGATGACATCGCCCATGCCATGGGTTTTTCACGCCCAAACCTCGTGACCATGCTCAGGGTTGGTGCGACGAGGCTTCCGCTGGACCGGATCCCCGACTTTGCGGCAGCGACAGGTGCTGACGCATATGAACTGCTTACACTTGCCCTTGCCGAGTACGGCGGCCCGGGGCCTCAAGGGGTGGAGAGCCTCGAGCGGAAGCCGATTGAAAGCAACGTCAACATTCGGGCATCTGTTGAGGTCTGCGTCCGCTTCAAAGCTTTATGCACGCAGGAGCGCCGCACCCAAGGTCAGATGTTGGAGCTTTTGCTGACTGTTTGGGGCGCTGGACAAGATGTGGATCAGACACGCTGACGTCCTCTGAAAAACCGGCGAGCGGCTCTGTCGCTCGTCTGACCTGCCGCTGAACTTTCATCCAGCTACGACTTGAGCCCGGTTTGTGTTTACGCCGATTGGCGCAGGTTGAGCAATCGCCCGACGCGCGGAGCTTTCATATCGCGTAGCGGGGCGGGCGAGTGCGTTGGTCAGAGTCCGCGCGTATTCGGCTGGGGTTTGATAGTCCAATGCCGAATGGGGTCGCTCGGTATTGTAGTCAGCGGCCCAAGCCGCGATCACGACGCGTGCATGTGCCAAGTTGCGGAACATGGTCTCGTTGAGCAGCTCATCGCGCATCCGGCCGTTGAAGCTCTCGACGAACCCATTTTGCATGGGCTTTCCCGGCGCGATGTAGTGCCATTCGATCCGGTGCTCGGAACACCACCGCAGGATCGCGTTACTCGTCAGTTCGGTCCCATTATCGCTGACAATCATGCCTGGCTTTCCACGCCGCTCGATCAAGGCCGTCAGCTCTCGTGCCACACGGCGCCCCGAGATCGAAGTATCCGGGATCTCAGCCAGGCATTCGCGGGTGACGTCGTCGACCACGTTGAGCACCCGGAAGCGCTGGCCGTTGGCGAACTGATCATGGACGAAATCCAATGACCAACGGACGTTCGTGCGCGCCTCGACCAAGATTGGGGCGCGCGTTCCGACGGCCTTGCGCCGCGCCTTTCGCTTGCGCACCGTCAGCCCTTCCTCGCGGTAGAGGCGATAGATCCGGTTAATCCCGGAAGGCTCGCCCTCGCGCCGCAGCAGCACGAAGAGCCGCCGATAACCGAACCGTCGACGCTCGTTGGCCAGTTCTCGCAGCCGCCTGCGCAGGACCGTGTCCGGCGCACGCTGGGCCTGGTAGCGGACCATCTTGCGCTCCGCACCGGCAATCCGGCACGCCCGCCGTTCCGAAAGCCCGAGCAGGGCCTTCAGATGCGCGACCGCTTCGCGCTTCACGGCAGGCGTCACCACTTTTTTGAGACCAGTTCCTTCATCGCGGCCAGATCGAGCATTTGCTCGGCCAGCAACTTCTTTAGCCTGGCGTTCTCATCCTCAAGCGTCTTCAGCCGCTTCGCCTCCGACACAGTCATTCCGCCGAATTTGGCTTTCCAGTTATAGAAGGTGCCTTCCGACATGCCGTGCTTGCGGCACAGGTCCGCGCACTTCGCGCCTGCCTCGTGCTCGGCCAGGATGCCGATGATCTGCTCGTCCGTGAATCTCGTTCGCTTCATTGTCCGTCCTCAGGTTGGGCCGGACTCTAATCGACCGTGGAGGAAAAATCCCGTGGCAGGTCACGTCGTCTCAGGGACTGAGGGGGAGCGCTGTCGCCCAGAACGCCCCTCAGCGCGCTCAGAATTGGGCAGAGATGGCCAGTTCACCCCATTTGGCGACTACCCCCGCTCACACATGCAATCGCACGTCTGGGCTAATTTCTGGGCAGTGGATCAGTTTGCATTTTTCTCGTGCTTCGGAGTGCCGCACATAATCGAGGTAAGGGCGTGTCTCACAGTTTGGTGAGGCGCGTCCTTATTGGCGCGCGCATCGCGCTGGCGAAAAGCCTTGTCATGCTCAAGCCGGGTTGAGCCGACCAAAAGACAAGGTTCCGCGCCGGGGGTGGCACATAAGACGTTCAGGCCCCTGTGTTCCCCCCAATCCTTGTCGTCCAGATCTTCATTACGTCTGGGGACTGCGAAATTTAAGGCTTTATCTGTATCGCTTTCATACCGGAGTTGTCCCGGTTTCGCGCTTGGCTTGCAGTGGTCCGGTGTCGAACATAGCTGCAGTCGGAACAAAAAGAGCGAGAGAACGCGCCGATGCCGCAGACCTTTGAATGCCCAATCCTTTCCGCGATTGAAGACGTGAGCTACTACTCCGAGATGCCGTCCGGGTGTGTGTTGCCCTACAAGCTGATGCCCACTGCTACATCGCAGCCAGTTTTGCGTGATCGCCTCCAAGCCATTCCGGACATATGCTTCGCGGGCTACAGGTTCGAGGTTGTCTTCGATTGGTGACCTGCCCCCCGAGGCTCCCTCAATCATAATGAGAGTTTGCGGGTTTGGATTTCATATTCTCCGTCTTCAGTTTGGGCAAGCGCGTCGTGCGCGGAGCCCTCAAATTGCTCAAGCGCTCGGCGCCCTTTTGCGGCCTCGCCGTCGCCTCACCCCCAGCTTTTCCTCGGTGTAGAGGCGATACAACTTCTTGTGGTTCATGATCATGCCTTTACGCTCCAACAGCACGCCGATCCGCCGATAGCCAAACCGACGTCGCTTACTGGGAATCGCCTGCATCTCTTCGCGAACTTCTGGATTGTCCGGCGGGTGCTCACGCCGGACGGTTTTGGGGTCGACACCGACAAGCCTGCACGCCCGACGTTGCGAGATGTCGTGATCTTGCATCGCCTTGAGTGCTGCGGCCCGCCGCACATTGGGTGTCGTCAGTTCTTCCAGAAAATCTTTCAGAACAACGTTATCCAGCATGGTTTCAGCAACGAGGCGCTTGAGTTTAGCGTTCTCATCCTCAAGCGACTTCAGACGGTGCGCATCTGAAACGTCCATCCCGCCATACTTGGCCTGCAGCGTGTAGAAGGTCGCAGGACTCAGCCCGTGCCTACGATAAAGCATCCCAGCCTCCTGCTCCTTAATCATCCAAATAATCTGCGCCTCGGTAAAACGGCTCTTTCGCATTTGTTTGCTCCTTCGAAAGGTTGAGCAAAGTCTATATCAAAGTGAAGGAGATTTCGGGGGCAGGTCAAAGGCTCCCCATTGTGTTTCTCAGTCAGACTTAGATATAAGGTCTACAGCTACTATAGATTGATGCTGCGCCAAGAGGTCTTACGTATCTTTGGCCACGGACGACATGGCGCCGCAGCGACGGAAGGAGACGCTTATGCTGCCCATCGGCGAACTAGCAAAACGGACCGGCACCAAGGTCCAAACGATCCGCTATTATGAACAGATCGGTTTGATGCCCGAGGCCGGGCGGAGCGAGGGTGGCCAGCGCCGCTACGGGGCACTGGAACTCGACCGACTCACGTTTATCCGTCGCTCTCGACAGCTCGGTTTTTCTCTGAAGGCGATCCGAGAACTTCTGGACCTCTCTGACGGGCCAGAAAGGTCCTGCGCGCAGGTCGATGCAGCCGCTCAGAAGCAGCTCCTCGAGGTAGAGGCGCACATCGCTCGACTGGAGGCGCTCCGGGTCGAACTGCAACGGATGATCGGCGAGGGCAGGGCCGACCGGGTTGCCAACTGCCGCATTCTTGAGGTGCTAAGCGACCACGAAGAGAATCTCTCCGATCAGGACCTGCCGGATTCCTGATGCCGACCGCGTTGATCTATCCGCTCGCTGCCGTTGCTTCTACATCCATGATGTTCCCGTGATCGGTATCGATCAGGTAATTATCTGAATAGGCGAAGAAAGTGGGGCCCTTGCGCGCCGCTGTCCACTAGCTGTCAGGATCGGCATGGGCCGTGAACTTGGGCTTTACGACCGTGGCCGGGCCGAAGGCTTCTTCGTCGACTGTATCGAGATATTCGCGGACCGCCCTCAAGGCATCGCTTGGATCGATGGCGTCCGCATCCCATTTGTCTTAGCGGCTGGAACTCTGCTTCTGGACATTGACGCTGTCGCGCTTGCGCCACTTCCAGACGGTTTGCTCAGTTGTTTCGTGGCGATCGGCAAGAACCCAGGCAGGTTCATCACTGGCCTGAATTGCCGACCGAACCTTCGGCTTTGTTGTAGCTTGGCTGTGAAGTTTGATCAGGATGTCGATCTCCCGTCCCGAACCTCGTTTAGAACAGATCGTGCCATGAAAAGCGCAGATCGACGAGGGGCTATGTGATCATCCGGGATGGAACACCTAAACATAAAAGATGGTCCGTTGCAGTTTTGAACGTCCGCTTTCTTCAGATGGGGGGGGAATTGTAGGCGCAGTGAAGGTCCAATCGTGAAGGTTTTTTTGATGAGGGTCGCAGCGTGACCGTGACAGCCCTGAGATGGCGGCCCGCGTTGCCACACCTCGGAAGGACGAAGCCGCGAGGGACTTGGTGAGCGCTACGGGGAAAGAGTGCTCGCGGTTGATGCCTTGGTGATCTTGATGGTGGCGGCTGTATCGTTGGCGTTGCCCTTTAGCTGTCCGCCCCAGTTCTGCCAAGGAAAAGTGCAGGCCGGTCTTGCCAAGCTGGCAGTTGGTTTGGTTTTCAGCGGTTGCGGTGCGCACGGCGATCGGACCGGCTCTGCACAGGTCAGCCGGTATTAACACATTTTGGTTGGCGGGCTTTTCGTCATGCTGCCTGCTCTCAGGGTAGTGCGCGCGACATTGGTTCCTGGCCGTGACGGAATATCTCGATGATGCGCATCGGGCCACCGCAGCACGGGCATGGTTCGCGCACGGTGATCTCAGCCTCGGGTTCAGGCTTGTTGGGTGGTTCTGGCTTCTGGATGCTGAGCAGCGCGCGGATCCTGAAGATATTGGCCGTTCTTATCGCACTGGCCAGCAGGCCGTAGTGCCAGATGGGTTCCACCGCATCTGGCAGCACATGGATCAGGAAGCGACGGATGAACTCTGGCGTCGCAAGACGCATGATGCTCGAGCGGTCGCCTGATTTGACGAGGCAATCTTTCCAGCGGAACGCGACAGTCACGACATCGGCGCTGACCAAGCGGCTGTTGGGGATCGCCAAGCGGTGAGTGTATAGGCTCAGGTAGGCGAGCACCGCCTCGGGTCCGTCGAAGGATGATTTGGTGTCGTGTCGAAGATTCGCCTCATGCATAATGACGACCCATTTGGACTTGTGGAACGACTGGCAAAGGCGTCTGCCTGCGCCATTCGTTCAAGACCGCCGTAGCGGACGCCCAGAACAGCAGACCATAGACCGCCTCCTAGTTTCAGGAGGCGATCTGAGCGATCTCGGCTGGCAGCGAAGGTTAGCCGAAAACTCCAGTTTCGAATGGTCCAGTTTTCAAGGGGCAGAGCAGTGTGATCCGGAGAAGGCTCTCGTTTTACAACTCAGGTCCGGGCGTAGATGTCTTCGTAGCGGACGATGTCGTCCTCGCCGAGGTAGCTGCCAGTCTGCACCTCAATCAGCACCATCGGCAGCTTGCCGGGGTTTTCCATGCGATGCACGGCGCCAAGCGGAATGTAGACGGACTGGTTTTCGGTGATCAGCTTCACCTCTTCGTCCACGGTCACCTTGGCCGTGCCCTGAACGACGATCCAGTGTTCGGACCGGTGATGGTGACTTTGCAAGGACAGCGCTGCTCCGGGGTTCACGTGGATACGCTTCACCTGAAAGCGGTCTGACAGCGCCAGCGTTTCGTACCAGCCCCATGGGCGGCGATCGACCGGAAATTCCAGCGCCTGCTTGGCCTCGCGGCCCTTGAGCACCTTCACCGCCTGTTTGACGTTTTGCGAAGACGACATGTCCGCCACCATGACCGCGTCACGCATGGCCACAGCCACGATGTTTTTCAATCCGATGCCCACCAGCTCCTGATCGGGGGCTTCAGCGCGCAGCAGGCTGTCGTGACAGTCCAGCGCTGTGGCTGCACCGGTGATCGCATTGCCGTTGCCGTCTTTATCGGATTCCAGCCAGACGGATTCCCATCCCCCCAGGTCCGTCCAATGGCCATCATAGCGCACGGCAGAGAGGTTCCCGGCCTTTTCCATCACGGCAAAGTCGATGGATTCATCCTCGACCCCGGCCCAGAGCGGCGGGTCGATGCGGGTGAAGGAGAGATCTCCCTTGGCGGCCTCCATCGCTTTGTGGACCTGGTGCAGCATGTCCGGCGCGTGGGTCTTGAACGCCTCCAGCAGAACGCGGGCCTTTGCCAGGAAGACACCTGCGTTCCACAGGTAGCGGCCATCGGCAAAGAGCTCTTCGGCGCGGGCTTGGTCGGGCTTTTCGATGAAGCGTTCCAGCCGGTAGATACCGTCGTCGCAGTCGCCGGTTTCCAGCCAGCCATAACCGGTTTCTGCGCGGGAAGGGGCGATACCAAAGGTTACGATCTGTCCCCGTGAGGCGGCTGCGTTGCCCAGCATCACGGTTTCCCGGAACAGTTCAGGCTGGGGAATCGCGTGATCGGACGGCACCAGCAGGATTGTGGCCTCGGGGTCCTGTGCGATGGCAAAGAGCGCGGCCGCACAGGCGGCAGGCGCCGTGTTGCGCCCTTCGGGTTCGATCAGGATGCCGGCAGGTGTCACACCGATCTCGTCGAGCTGTTCGGTCACGATAAAGCGGAAAGGATCGCCGGTGATGACCAAGGGGGCGGCGAACCCTTCCCCGCAGAAACGCTTTGCCGAAGCCTGGAACAGGCTGTCATCGCCGATCACATCGGTGAATTGCTTCGGGTAGGATTTGCGCGAAAGTGGCCAGAGCCTTGTGCCGGACCCCCCGCAAAGCAGGACGGGAAAGATCATTTTGGGATATCCTTTGATGTTTTGAATACAGGCTTAATCTTTTGGGGAGCGGTTTCTATCGTCATGGAACGACCTTTGGACGGTCGTTGACAAACGTCTCGGAAGAAACGCCAGGAGCCGTCCAAAACCAGGCGGATGCCCGTTTTCGGTCTGGCGCCGACACGCAGGGGCGGCCTCGGCCACAAGTGGGCACTATGGCGGAGAGATCATGCGTCACAGCGGTGTGTCCTGCACGGCGTTCAGAAGAGCGTAGTCTGCGGCAAAGGTGGTTTCGACCGCATGGCGCATTGCGGCGTCATAAAAAGAAGCCTTCGACAGCCTTGGCCCGGCGGCGATCCTGGCGGGGGTCAGATCCTGCGCATTTGCCACATCTTCGCCCCGGCCGGACCCGGTCACATTGCGGGGCTGCCTGCCAAGCTTCATGCCGGCACGCTCTTCGAGAATTTCCATCAGCTGGTCTATTTGGTCGATACGGAACAGCGCATCATACCGAAGGCCTTCGAGATACAGGGCTTGTGGTCGCCAGTGGGGGTCCAGGGTCGCGGCTTCTGCATTGGTGACATAATCAATGAACGCGCGAAAGGTGATGCCCTCGTCGAAGTCGACTTTCTTGCGGTTGGCCGCGAGTTGCACAGGCGCGACAACGGATTTCGTATGGTGAATGTTGGCGGGCTGAAGCCGGCCCATGACAAATTTTTCGATATAGGCCGAAAGAAGCCGCTCCATCGGGTCGCGTAGCACTGCAAACCGGAAATAGTCGGGACCTTGGCGCATCAGGTTCACGTCGGGAGGTTCGTAGTCACTGAACTGCAGCCCTGTGCGAATGTGATCCGTCAGGAAATGGATGTCCTTCAATATATGCGCGATATGCGGAGGACGCGCGGTGCGCGCCACTTCGGATTTCAGGAAAGTGCAGGCGTTCTTGCCGATCGGGCAATAGACAAGTTTCGCAGGCTGGCTCACCATGATCTGGCGCAGCGGCCAGGGGTATGGCTTCTTTATGGAGCGCGGACTGTCGCGGAATTCCCTGGATTTTTCCAAGGTGCGATGCAGGGCCTGCACCCCGCCCGATCCTAGTTGTGGCGGCGTGTTCGGATTGGGCGCACGTCCCAGAAACAACCGGAACGCAGTCACCACCTCTGGAGGCGTGGTCGACATGGGCAAGGGCGTTGTGGACATGGATAGGCCGCTTTCAAAAACTTGGGTCGTGCTGATGACCGCCCGTCGCAGCGGCCTTGCCAGAGCATTTTCGCGTTAGGGGACCCCCCTTGGCGCATGCCGCGTCAGACTCCGGCTGGACTGCAGATCTTTGTCGAGCGAGGCAGCCTGCCTCTTATAAGTGGCACCTACAGATTTCATGTTGAGCTCATCTTTCTGTCTTGCCGTGCAGCACATGCATAGAGCTTGTTGTCCCAGAGTGTGAAGGCATCAAGGAGCTTTGCCTGGGTGTCGCTCAGACGGTCACGTTCCTTGGCAAAGGCTTCGCCAGGGGCGACTGTTTCCCCAGCCGGAGCCGCGTTGGCGCGGACATCTTTGAGTTTATCAAGCACGCCGCGATCCACCAGCCGCTGCAAGAACGGATCGAAGTTCTCGACCAGCCCAAACATCATGTCGGGAGCAAACAGATGCTCGCATGCTCTCAGGTAAACGCGCGTGTCGACGGGCGTGGTGTCCATAGGCCCAGCCAGACGCCGCACCTGGCCATTGTCCACCTCGCGACGCAAGACGGCCTCTGAGCTCGCCAGTTCGAGAAACGTTCCGAAATCCGGCGCTTCGGTATTCACGGCTTCGTAGTAGCGGTGGTCCGGGGTGCGTTGAATGTAGCGGTAAAAGCTGAACAACCGGGGGCCGGGGCTGCGGAGGACGGCCAGATACAAGACGGGTCGGGTCAGTAGTCGGCCCAGTCCATGGGTCGTATGCCCAACCACCACCCCTATGCGGCCGCGATCCTGGCGAGACATGGCTGAAATCTGCTTTTCCGGGCGGCCTTCGTTGGCATTGATCCGTGCGCTTTGAGGGTAGAGCATCATGAGATGGGTGTTCAGGCTGCTTCCGGCGCTCTTGGGAATGTGCAGGTGGACCACAGTCACCTTGGCGCGATCAATGGGCCAGGGCGGAACCGCACCGGGCTGCCGTCCGGCAATGCGACGGAATATCCGGGGCAGACCTGACAGAAGGGGGGACGGACTCTTTGTCTTTGACGTCAGCGCCATACGGTCGAAAAGTTCGTCAGATTCGAAAAGCATCTCCCGCAGCTGAGGCAGGGTGATCTGACGCGCTTGCATTGCGTCCAGCCGTTTGGCCGGAGGGGGGCGATTGAGCACCAGCTGAAAAGCCAGAGTGATCTCATCCCGGCTGAGAGGGCGCGCATCGGGGGGCGCGTCTGTGGGGGGGGGCTGGTGCGAAGCCTCACCTCCTCTTTGCGGCCCCAAGCGGGTCAAGAGGCACACCGGCACTGGTCTATTTCCGCCAGAATCTGGTGGATTCGGGTCGCATAACGCTGGCCGATGGCCGCCTCTGAAAACTCCGTCTGCACCTTTTGACGGGCGGCAGCGGCGCGCCGGGCGCAGTCGGCGGGATCGTCCTTCATGGCGCGCATCTGGCGGGCGGCGTGGTCCGCATCCGGTTCTGCCCACTTCTGGCCGGGCCGGACAAAGATGTAATCCTGAGGTCCCAGCTCCTTGAGCTCATAGTCCACCAGCCAGCAGGTCTCCGGCGTGCAGAAATCCATATTGCCGGAATAGGCGGTGGCCAGCACCGGCACGCCAAGGTTCATCGCCTCGATCATGCCAAAACCCCAGCCTTCGGATTTATGCAGCGAGATATAGGCGTCGGCGCCTTTCTTGAGCTTCAGCAGGTCGGTGTATTGCAGCGTCTCGTCGATCAGCACGATACGGCTGTCGGCGGCCAGCGCCTCGTCCACCTGTTCCCAGATCGCGATCTGCGTCGGATCGGCCACGCGCGTGCGGTTCTGGGTCTTGATCACCAGCCGCACATCGTCGTCACCGCCCTGCGGAAAGGCCTTGGCAAAGGCTTTGAGCACGCCCAGCGGGTTTTTGCGCTGCACGAAGGAAAAGCTGTCGAAGGTCACCATGAAGGTAAAGACGTCGCGCCCGATCTTTGCAGTCTTTTGCAGGAAGGCGCGGGCCTCGTCTGCGGGAATGTCCGGCAGCGCCTCATAGCTCATGCCCACATTGGTGACGGGCATGTCCACATGCGGCTGGAAAATCGACACGCCAAACTCGGTCGAGACCCAGATCTCGTCGAGCATGTCCATGCCGAGGTAGTGACAGGCGCCGGGGCTGTCGAGCTCCCAGTAGAAATAGCCGATGTTGTAGGCCCCGGTAAAAACGTCCGGCTGGTAGGCGGCGGCGAGCGGGATGGCCTCGGCGTTCAGGTGGAACAGGTTCACCTTGGCGCGGGTGTAGTCCGACACCACGGCGGCGCGGCTGAACCCCTCTGGCGCGGGGTTGTCGAGACCGAAATCGACCGTGTTGATCGCCACCCCGGCGCTTTCCAGCGCGCTGGCCGACAGGCGGGTCGCCTGCCCAAGCCCACTGGCCTTGGCAAAGGGACCGATCACCTGCACATCGACCGTTTCCGCATGCGGCAGCGGCGGCAGCGTGGCACATTCGGCGCGGTGACCCTCAGAGGTGAAGGTCAAAAATCGCATGGTGTCGAGGTCAAAGCCCTGCTGGCGCAAGGCGCGGGCATATCCAGAGCGGTCAAGGTTGCTGGCAGGCAGGCCCATCTGGGTACAGAATTGGGCCAAAGGCGAGGGTCCGTGGCCATTTGGGTTCAGGGCGGCCTCCAGCGCGGGGCGGGGAATATACCGCAGGAAGTCTGGGCGCGGCACCGCCAGCAGCAAAAGCGCGCAGGTCAGATCGCGGCGCGCGTCCTCCTGTGTCAGGTTCAGGTCGGCGATTTCCGGTGTCTCTGCATATTGCCGCAGCATGAACTCGGATGGGGCGTAGGTCATGCCCTGCCAATCCGTGGGCACGCTGCGCAGCAGATCTATGTAGCTGTCGGGCACGAGGCAGTCCTCGCAATGAATCGCTTCCGCCTGATTGACCGACCACCAATAGACGGCCCAAATGTACCAGTCCTCGGCGTTGAAATTCATGGAATTGCGGATCGGCAGCACGTCAGGAAGAAAAAACCACGCCGCCCGGCTGAGGCTGTTGCGTTGCCCGCCGATCACCACGGGTTCGTTCAGCCAGTCGATGACCGGCCTGGTCAGCGGCACCCGCAGACCGCCGCGCATAGCGGCATAGGCGCTGAGGTATCGCTTGTAAAAATGTGCGATGTCGTCCGGATGTCCGGCCGTGTCGAACTGTTCGTCCAGCCGGTCGCGGTAGCGGATGTATTCGGCATAGCCAAACATCAGCTCGGGGAGCTGGGCCTCGGGATCAAGGTAGTCGGTGCGCGAAAACAGTCTCTGTTGCGCCGCAGATGTGCCGGGTGCCCTGGGCGGCGGTGCAAGGTCCCCGCTGCGTGACAACAAAGCGGCAAGCACCTGCGCCCCGCCATATAGCCTGCGCTGCAGGGGCGACAGCCAGCCGGGCATGGGCTTGCCGTCCGCATCGCCAGAGGTTCGGGTATCGCTCAGGTGATGTTTGCCAAGAAGCTGTGTGCTGGCGCCGCTCAGGACACGGATCTCGACCTGCCCGCCGTTTAGTGTCGCCAGACGGACCAGATCCGCCGTGAGCGGGATCGAGAAGCCATGACAGCCATCGCCTATGCCCGCCCGTTCCAGATCGCCGCGATAGATGTTGGCCGAGGCTTCGTGGATGCGCGCGCCCTGAACATACAGTCCCACGCGCATGTACTGATCGGGCGTGCGCAAGGACTGGACCCAGCCCTGCAGCACATCCCCCATGATTCCATCCACGTTGCCGCGGAAGCCACCCAAGCGGGCATGCAGTCTATGGAGGCTCTTACTTAAGTGCATCGAAATCTGACTTTGCCATCATTTCAGCCAATTGACGGATGTCCACCTTTGGCGCCCAGCCAAGTGTTTCCCTTGCCTTGGAGGCATCGCCCAGCAACAGGTCGACTTCGGCGGGCCGGTAGAACTTCGGGTTGACCTTCATGAGCAGTTTTCCGGTCTTCTTGTCGGTCGCCGTCTCGTTTTCGGCCTCCCCGGACCATTCCAGATCCATGCCCAGAGCTTCGCCCGCAAAGGTAAAGAAGTCACGGATCGTCGTGGTCGTGCCTGTGGCCAGCACGTAATCGTCGGCTTCGTCCTGCTGCAACATGCGCCACATGCCCTCGACGTAATCCCCGGCAAAGCCCCAGTCGCGTTGCGCGTCCATATTGCCCAATTCCACCGCGTCGGTGCCGCCATGCGCCAGGGCGGCCAGCCCCAGCGTGATCTTGCGGGTGACGAATTCCTTCCCGCGCAGCGGGCTTTCGTGGTTGAACAGGATGCCGCTGGAGGCATGCAGGCCAAAGCTTTCGCGGTAATTCATGGTGATATAGTGACCATATACCTTCGCCACACCGTAGGGAGAGCGCGGGTAAAGACGGGTCGTCTCGGACTGGGGTACCTCTTGTACCAGGCCGAACATCTCAGAGGTGGAGGCCTGATAGAAGCGGGTCTGGGGCGAGAGGGTGCGCAGCGTGTCGAGGATGCGCACCACCGCCATGCCATCCACGTCTGCGGTATACACAGGCAGTTCCCAAGACGCGCCGACAAAGCTTTGTGCGGCGAGGTTATAGAACTCGTCCGGCTTCACGCGGTCGATGGTGCGGAAAATGTTGTTCGTCTCCCCCAGGTCGAACTCATGCAGGATCACATCCTTGGTGACGCCCAGAAGGTCGAGCCGCGTGGTCTCGGGCTGAGAGATCCGGCGCACGCCACCGTGGACCTCGTAGCCCTTTTCCAAAAGGAGCTTCGCCAGATACGCGCCGTCCTGCCCGGTTACGCCAGTGATAAATGCCGTCTTCATTTGGGTTCCCCTAGCCATTTCCATCATCTCTGGCGCAAACGCGGTTAATCCGCCGTTAATTTCGACGAGTTTATACATTTACCAATAGAGAAAAGAGCGCGCCCCGGACCCGCACCCAAGGCGAGAATTCGATTCTGCATATGGCGGTCAGGATGTGGCGCTTGAACGAACTTTGAGTTGTGTCTCGCCGGACTGCGCAATCTAAGAGGGCATTCTTGCGTGTTTACGCTCGTTAAAGATCAAGGCGCTGGACGCATTTCATGGAGCCCGCATGACCCAAAACACGACACCTGCCCAGACCATTGTGCTCGCGACGCAGCGGCTTCTGGGACGACGCCCGGCCTTTTCCCATGCGCTCAGCCCGGAGCCGGTTTCCTTGCTGAGCGCCCCGAACGGCTACGCCGAGACCTATGGCGATGTGCCGCGCGCCCGTGCTCTGTCGGTGATTGCCGACCCGGATCTGCATTACACGCTGTACGGCCGGCAGCAGGGGCGCGATGTGTTGCCCCGTATCGTGGCCGGTGTCTCCCGCGTGGTGGTGATCTCGCCCAGCCATCTGAAACAATGCGGCATCGGCGAATACGGGCGGTATCTCAGCGATGAGATGGCCAAGCAGGTGGAGGAGCTGCACGTCGTGCGCACCTCATCCGCGGCGCTGGCGCTGGGGCCGGAGTTCCTGAAAGGCGCGCTGGTGCTCGTGAACCATGGGCCGGGGCTTTATGACGGGTTGAACCCGCGCCTGAGCCAGGGGGAATCCACCACGCGGCTGTTGCAGAACCTCGACCGCATGAAGCGGGAGATGGGGGCGCTGCCGCTGATCATCCACCATTCGCTGCTGGACACGGAACACGAGTTGCTGTTCTCGCGCCAGCAGCAGATCATGAATTCCGACATTCCCTCGATCGCCTTCATCTCCTCGGCGGGGCGGCATTTCTTTTTGCCGACGCTGGAACTGGGCGTCTCGCCGGTGCCTGTGCCGGAACATGACTACGCTGACAACCGGGATGAACGCCCCGAAGCCGTGGGGTTTTTTGGCTTCTTCCAATACGGTGGCAAGGATTTCGACAGCCTGTTCCACCTCGTGCGCGAGATACGGGGTCGCCTTGTCGGCTCGGTTGCCACCAGCAACGCGGATGAGCTGAAACGCTTCGAAGAGACGCTGGAAAACCTGCACCTGCCGCATGATCTGGGCTCTGGCTGGGTGACGGATATGGAGCTGCTGGAGCGGCTCAAGGAGGCGGATTATTTCTACCTGCCGCAAAACGATTACGATCACTGGAACAACTCGGCCACGGCGCGTTTCGTCACCAACCTCGACCGACCGTTGTTTCTGCCGCCGCATCATCCTTTCCTGGATATGGAGGACGGATCCATCTTTGCCGCCACCGAGGATCTGCCCCGCATCGTCGCCCATTTCCGCGAACCGGGCCATTACGCGCAAGCGGTGGAGCGAGTGCGCGCCTTCCGCGAACGGGCGCAGATGGCCAATACCGCGACAGCGATCCGCACCGCGCTGGTGGACCGCCAGTCAGAGGTGGGGCAGACGCTGCTGGAAACGCCTTCGGTCTGTTCTCTGGAACGCTTTATGGAGCTTTCCGAGGCGGAACAGAGCCTGTTTATGCATCAGTTGGGGGCCGATCCGGAGTTCCCCGAAAGCTATCCTGCCCTGTGGCGTGCGCCGGAGGCACGGCAATACTGGCGCAAGCATTACGAGCTGGGCGATCTGGTGCACAGCACACTGCTCGAAAGCCTGCATGCGATCTATATGGCCTGCGCCAAGCGCGACATCGGCCTGGAAGAACTGATGGGACTTTTGGCTGAAGGTGCGCAAAACGGCACCGAGGGACGTCCGCATTGGCCGCTGGGCAAGACGCTGAGCGCGGCCTTCGCCCAAGCGCTAGAGGACAAAGGCGGACCCTTCCATGATCCGGAGATCGTGTTGCTGGACCGCGGCCATGCGGTGGCGGCCGAGAGCGTGATGACACCTGCGCGGATCGAGCAGTTCCAGTCGGAAAAATCCGCACGCCGCGCCCAGATCACCACGCAACTGCGTGCCCGGTTGCAAAAGGTGCAGCCTCCGATCACCAACCTCGCACAGCTGCTGTTGCTGCCCGCCGAGACCCTGCGCCAGCGCGACGCCCCGCTGGATCTTTCGGCGCTGGACCTCGACCACATCCACGCGCCGCGCCGTCCGGCACAGCGCATGAACCGTCTGGTGGCCGCCGCCAATGCCGCCGGGCTGCGTCTGGGCGATCACCTGGTGTTCGATCAATTGATCCCGCCCGCCGTCGACCCGCGCGTCGCGTCCTATGTGCTGGAGGATTTTATCTACTTTGACGGCGACTACTTCCTGCTGAACGCCATCCGCTGCATCGACAAGCGCGATCCTTTTGCCTTCGAAGTGGTGGTGCTGAGCCGGGTGCTGGGCACGCTGGGCAAGCTCGACGTGCTGCGCCACCTGTTGCACCGGGCCGAAGGGCGGGTCGAGATCACCAACCTCGCGGCGCGCGTGGCCTCTGGCCGCGACATCGAGACGGACGCCCAGGAGGTGCAGCGCTTTCTCGACGCGGCGCGGGACCCGTTGTTCGGCCTGGTCTCGCCCCGAAATGCCTACGAGATCGCCAAGCGGCACAACACGCGCTGGTGGCTGCGCACCAAGACCGGCAGCGATGCGCTCTGGACCGGGTCGCAGGGTAACGTGGGGCTTCTGACATTGATTTATGCCTACCTGTGCGAAACCCCGAGCGACCGGGCCAATCCCGCCGGACGGCGTGACGATCCGATTTGGCAGATCGACAGGAAAGGGTGTCTGCATCCGGAGCCCGAGACCAGGGGTGTTCCTCTGGGCCTTAGCCTGAACACGCCGATGAGGATCAACCCTGAAATGGCCGAGACCTTCACCGCGGCGACCATCGGCTTTCACGCGCCGGAAGCGGCCGGGGCCTGGACAAACGGTCCGGAAGGCACCCTGTTGCTGCGGTCTGAAAAGGCGATACCCGCAGGCACGGTGCTGAGCGCGGAACTGGGGTTCTATGGTGGTGAAGCGATGGAGGGGCCGCGCCACCTGTCAGTGATGCTGCGCCGCGCGGGGCAGCCGGTGATGCCGCTGCTGGACGGCGATGTGCCCGCGGCGTTCGGGCTGCTGGACGTGATCATCGACCGCGATCAGCTGACGGCCTTTGACATGGTCCTGCCGGACATTCCGGCAGAGACCGATTGCCTGCTGCATCTGTCGCTGGACCGCGTTTCCAGCCCGGCACAACTGGGCTTGTCGGATGATCCGCGCCAGCTTGGCGTGCTGCTGCGGGGACTGGGACTTGTCGCGCCGGACAGCGAAACGTCACCGCAGAACCCATCACATTCCAAGGTGGAAAAAGAGCCGGAAAAGGCGGAATAGAGACGCATGGAGGCCAAGAAATTCTTGATCGTGGTGGGGCTGCCGAAATCCGGCACCACCTTTTTGTTTTCGCAGGCCTCCAAGCGGCCGGACCGTTTTGCCATGCCCTGGGGCAACAAGGAGGTGGATTACTTCCGCCGGGGATGTGACCTCGATGCCTATCTCGGGCTGTTCGACGGCGCGCGTGAGGGCGGTGCCGATGCGGTGCGCGCCGACGACCGGGTGCGGTTTGACGCCTCGCCGCTCTATATCGACGATTTCGACACCAGCCTTGCCAACATGGCGCAGGCGTTGGAGGGCCACGAGGTGCGCATCGTCGTCTGCCTGCGTGACCCGATGGAGCGCGCCTATTCCCACTACCTGCACGACGTGGCGCAGCATCAGAAAATCCACGGTCATGCGGACTACAGCTTTTGGTCGCCGGCGGTCATGGCGAAATACCTCTTTCCGCTGGAGCCGCGCCTGCACAAGCTGTGCGCGCACTTCGGCGCCGAGAACGTCTTTGGCTTTGCCTTTGGCGAGGACATGTCGCGGGTCGAAACCATGCTGCGCGACTTTGCCGGGTTGGGAGACGACTGGTCGCTGGATCTGTCAGACAATCCGGCCCCGGGCTTTACCTCGCCGCAGTGTTTCTACAACGGGGACCGCGACATGGAGGTGCCGCTACAGGAAAAGGTCTACCGGTTGTGCGCCGGGCATCTTCTGGTGGTGAACCGGCAGTTCTCCGTGCTGCGCAAGGAGATCAACCGCCCGCTGGCAGAGCAGATCATGATGCGGCAGGCCGCGCTGACACGTCAGTTCGACACCGGCATGTTGCAGGAGGTCACGCGGGCGCGGATCTATGACGACACGTGCCGTGCCGCCGCGCTGGCGGGGATCGAACTGCGGCTCTCATCCGCCCCGAAGGTGCTGTTGTCCAAGGTCTCCACGGATTTGCCTCCGCATATCCTCAAGCAACTGGAACCGCTGTGCAGCTTTGATGAGGCGGTGGCCCAGATGTTCGAGGCAGGCACACAGCGCACCATGAACACGCTTGTGCAAATGCCCCATGCGGGGCCTTCGCTGGCACGGGACATGGCGCGGCTTGGCCTGTCGCATCTGCGCGACCCGATCGAGCCGACGCCTTTCCGCGACATCCAGCGTCAGATCATTCACGATTACGGTCCGATTCCGCTGTATATCGAGGCGCTCATGTCAGGCGAAGTGGCACGGGGCAATTACGATGCGGCGCTGGAGCTGTTTGACGATTTTGGCGGGCCCCGGGCGTTGCTCTGGCCGATGGACCTCGCGCACTTCCTGAAGGCGCGGTCCATCGCGCTGCCCGAAGATGTGGCACAGACATTCCGCGACGCCGGCATTCGCGTGGACCTGCCTAGCAACTGTGTCTATCGGTCGGGCTGAAGCTACCAAGGTATGCCGGTTTTGATGACCGCGCTAGCGATTGCGACAAGCCTTTGAGCGATTGCGATAATGACAAGCTTGTACGGCTTTCCGCGCTCTTTGACGCTTTGCGACCGGCTTGAGACCTGGATTGTGATAGGCGGCAGCCAGGGCAGCTTGGAACAGTACATGTCGCAGAAACCGTCGTTCTCCCGGAATCATCCTTCTGCCTCGCATCGCTCGCTCTGTTAACCCGGCTTATTCATCCAATTCGTTTCGTAAAGGTTGTGTTCGCCTGAAAGTGTCGTAGCAGCAATATGCTATACGGGAATCCGTCGACAGCCACGGACGCACGCATGGGTGAAACGCTACGACCAGTTGCGGCCGTGACCTGCCACGGGATTTTTCCTTCACCGTCGATTAGAGTCCGATCCAACTTGAGGACGGACAATGAAGCGAACGCGATTTACGGACGAACAGATCATCCACTGTCCGGCAGGCGCATCCGCAGAATGCTGCCGAGTATCCGTGATGATCAAGCAGGTTCTGGAGCCCATTTCCGGTTGTCTCTCAGTAGTGCGTTCGCGAGGACGATGAGTTTTCGCATGACCGCGGT
>NZ_JAGEMH010000022.1:0-54326 GCF_040148795.1 Sagittula sp. NFXS13 | reverse complement strand
CGCCGCGCGGGGCTTCGTCCGCGGTGATCACGACCTTGGCGTCACAGCCGTTTACACGGGCGGACAGCGCGTCGGGGGAGAAACCGGCGAAAACGATGGAATGGATCGCGCCGATGCGGGCGCAGGCCAGCATGGCGTAGGCGGCTTCGGGGATCATCGGCAGGTAGATGATGACCCGGTCACCTTTGCGCACGCCCATGGTTTCCAGCACGTTGGCCATGCGGCAGACGCGACGGTGCAGGTCGTTGTAGGTGATCGACTGGGCGGCCTCGTTGGGGTCGTCGGGTTCAAAGATGATGGCGGTCTGGTTGCCGCGGGTCTCAAGATGGCGGTCGATGCAGTTGGCGGCGACGTTGAGCGTGCCATCGCGGAACCATTCGATGCTGACCTGGCCGAGGGTGAAATCGGTGTTCTTGATCTCGGTCGGCTGCTTCATCCAGTCGAGCCGCTTGGCCTGCTCGCCCCAGAAGGCCTCCGGATCCGCCACCGAGCTCGCATACAGCGCGTCGTACCGCGCGGCGTCAACATGGGCGCTTTGTGTCAACTTTTCGGACGGGGCGTATGTCTTGGTCATGGGGTCTCCTCCTGAAACGCTTGGGGCCAAAGGAATATCCCTTGGCCCCGAAAACAAGTCGTTCTTTGGTGCCGGGGCGCGGTCAGATGGCCAGATACTCCGCGCGCAGGCCTTCGTTTTCAAGCACCTCGGCGGCGGAGCCATCGAACACGATGCTGCCAGTGTCGAGGATGACGGCCCGATCCGCCAGTTGCAAGGCGCGCACGGCGTTCTGCTCTACCAGGATCGTTGTCATGCCTTGTTCCTTGATCAGGCGCAGCGTCTTTTCGATCTCGTCCACGATGACAGGGGCAAGGCCCTCGTAGGGTTCGTCAAGCAGCAAGACCTTGATATCGCGGGCCAAAGCGCGCGCAATGGCGAGCATCTGCTGTTCGCCACCGGAGAGGGTTACGCCCTCTTGCTTGCGGCGTTCGCCCAAGCGGGGAAACAGATCGTAGAGCCGTTCCAGCGACCAGCCGATGGGCGGGGTGATCTGTGCCAGCTGCAGGTTTTCCTCCACCGTGAGGCCGGGGATGATGCGGCGGTCCTCTGGCACAAGGCCCAGACCGGCGACAGAGGCCTGATGCGATTTCATCCGGTGAAGCGGCTGGTGGTCAAGCCAGATTTCCCCTTTGTTCACCTGTGGATCGTCAAGCCGCGCGATGGAACGCAGGGTGGTTGTCTTGCCCGCGCCATTGCGCCCGAGCAGGGCGAGGATCTCGCCCTCGTGCACGTTGAAGGAAATGCCCTGCACGATGTAGCTCTCGCCGTAATAGGAATGCATGTCCCAGACGGAAAGGAAGGCGGGCGCGGTTTCGGCGTGGTTGGCGTTCTTGGAAAAATCCGGACGAACGTTCATCTTGGGGTCCTTTCGAAAAGGCGGGATCTTGTCGCGACGTGGGGCGGGGCGAGCCCGCCCGCGGTCAAAGGGTCAGGCGTGCGCCGTCTCGCCCAGGTAGGCTTCTTTCACCTTGGGATGGCCTTTGATCTTCTCGGGCACGTCTTCCACCAGCGGGGTGCCCTGGGCCAGAACCGTGATCCGGTCAGCGAGGCTGAACACCACGTGCATGTCGTGTTCGATGATGGCGATGGTGATGTTGCGGCTGTCCTTGATCTGCTTGAGCAGGTCGATGGTGTTGTTGGTGTCCGCCCGCGCCATGCCGGCGGTGGGCTCATCCAGCAGCAGCAGTTTCGGTTCCTGGATCAGGCACATGGCCATCTCCAGCCGCCGCTTGTCACCGCGCGACATGGAGGCCGTGTGCATGTTGCGTTTGTCGAGCATGTTGACATCGGCAAGCATTTGTTCGGCTTTGGTGACCAGCTCTCCCTCAGATAGAACGCTGTGGTAGGCGTGCAGGCGATAGGCCCCGTCGCGTCGTGCAAACAGCGGGATCATCATGTTTTCCATCACCGACAGATCGCTGAAGATTTCCGGCGTCTGAAACACCCGGGAGATGCCCATCTGGTTGATCTCATGCGGGGAGCGGCCCAGCACGGATTGGCCGTCGAACATCACGGACCCGGTGTCGGGGATCAGCTTGCCCACAAGGCAGTTCAGCAGGGTGGATTTGCCCGCACCGTTCGGCCCGATGATCGCGTGGCAGGTGTTCTCCGCCACGCTGAGGTTGACGTCGGAGAGGGCTTTGAGACCGCCGAAGCGCTTGCCCACGTCTTTGACTTCGAGAATTCCCATGTCAGGCGCTCCTTATTCCGCGGGCTCGGTTTTGGCGGATGTGTCGTCCGTCGGTTTCTTGCGACCAAACATCCGCCCAATGCGCTGCCCACCTTCGACCAGACCGCCGGGCAGAAAGGTGACCACCAGCATGAAGATGATGCCAAGTGTCAGGTGCCATCCCTTGCCCACGAAGGGGTGCAGAATGCCGACCATCAGGTTCTCCAGCCCGTCGGGCATGAAGCTGAACCATGTGTGCAGGACGTTGTCGTTGATCTTGGAGAAGATGTTCTCGAAATACTTGATCATACCCGCGCCCAGCACCGGGCCGATCAATGTGCCGGCGCCGCCGAGGATGGTCATCAGAACGACTTCGCCAGAGGCAGTCCATTGCATCCGCTCGGCCCCCGCAAGAGGGTCCATCGACGCCATCAAGCCTCCCGCCAGACCTGCGTACATGCCCGAGATCACGAAGGCCGCCAGCGTGTAGGGCTTTGGGTTCAGGCCAGTGTAGTTCATCCGTGTCTGGTTCGACTTGATCGCGCGGAGCATCATGCCAAAGGGCGAGCGGAAGATCCGGATCGACATATAGAAGGCGAGGATCATCAGCACCGCGCAGACGTAGTAGCCCATGGAGAACGTGAAGGACCACGCCCCGAGTGCAAGATCCGAGGTGGCGCGCATCTCCATCCCGAAGAGGTTGGTGACCGGGATCGAGCCGTCCGCCGTCTGGGAGATCCCGAGGATGCGCGGGTCGTCCAGCGTGATTTGCAGGCCGGTTTCGCCATTTGTGATCGGCGTCAGCACCGAATAGGCCAGCGCAAAGGACATCTGGGCAAAGGCCAGCGTCAGGATCGAGAAGTAGATCCCGGTCCGCCGCAGGGAGATCCAGCCGATGAGCAGCGAGAACAGGCCGGCAATGACAACCGACAGGATGATCGCCGGAAGGATGTTCATGCTCAGCAGTTTGAACATCCAGACCGCCGAGTAGGAGCCGACCCCGAGGAAGGCCGCGTGACCGAAGGACAGGTAGCCGGTCAGGCCGAACAGGATGTTGAACCCGATGGCAAAGATCCCGAAGATCACGAAGCGTTGCATCAGGTCCGGGTAGCCCGCGTTGAATTGGGCCAGCCCGCTGTCGGTGGGGAAGGGGTTGAGGATGAAGGGGGCCAGCATCGTCAAGGCAATGACGATCAGCAGCAGGTTGGTGTCTTTTTTCTGTAGTCCGAACATAGCGTTTTACTCCATCACACCTTTGCGTCCCAACAGGCCGCGCGGACGGACCAGAAGGATGATGATTGCCACGAGGTAGATGATGATCTGGTTGATACCGGGGATCAGGTCGATCACCCAGGTCATGGAGGCAAAGCTCTCAAGGATGCCGAGCAGGAAGCCCGCAGCGACCGCGCCGGGCAGGGAGCCCATGCCGCCGACCACAACCACGACGAAGCTCAGGACCAGAAAGTCCATACCCATGTGATAGTTCGGGGCGTTGATCGGGCCGTACATCACGCCCGCCAGACCGGCGACGCCCGCGGCTATGCCGAACATCAGGGTAAAGCGTTTGTCGATGTCGATGCCCAGCAGGCCGACGGTTTCCCGATCTGCCATGCCTGCTCGGACCACCATGCCGAAGGTTGTGAACTGCAAAAAGGCAAAGACCGCGCCGATGACCACCAGCGAAAAGCAGAAATAGACCACGCGCCATGCCGGGTAGAGGATGCCGGGCAGGACCTCGACCACACCGGACAGCGCCTCAGGGGCGGGGGTCTGGATCGGGTTCGCGCCGTAGAAGGCTTTGATGATTTCCTGCAACACGATGGCGAGGCCAAAGGTCACAAGGATCTGGTCCGCGTGGGGGCGTTTGTAGAAGTGTTTGATCAGACCGCGTTCCATGACGTAGCCGATGACCAGCATGATCGGTATCGCGAACAGAATCGCCAGCGGCACGGACCAGTCGATGATGGCGGCCCCGGTGCTTTCGCCAAACCAGTCGATGACGTAGGGTGTCTTGATCACTGCAGGATTGCCGAGGAAGTCGGTGCGCGTCGGATCGACCGTCTCGAAGGACAGGTTCAGGATCCGCTGCAGCGTGACAGAACAAAAGGCGCCGATCATGAACAGCGCGCCGTGGGCAAAGTTCACCACACCCAGTGTGCCGAAAATGAGTGTAAGCCCCAGCGCGATCAGCGCATAGGCCGAGCCCTTGTCGAGCCCGTTTAGAATTTGAAGCAGAATTGCGTCCATTGACCCCACCTTTGGGTTGCGTCGCGCGGATTGAGTGTGCCGAAGCCCCTGGCGTGGGTGGCCAGAGGTCGTGTCAGACTGACGAAGTTGACGGTGTGCAAGGTGTTGGCAGGGAGGGGCGCGCCCACCCTGCCGGTTGCCTTACGCTCCCGGGTTGCAGGAGCCGAGCTGGCCGCCTGCGAACATCGGGTTGTCGGGCGAATAGGTCACCTGCGCGGCCGGGGTCACTTCGACGACTTCCAGAAGGTCGAACTCGGAGGTCGGGTTCTCCTTGCCGCGCACGACCAGAACGTCCTTGAAGCACTGGTGATCCTCGGCACGGTAGAGGGTCGGGCCGTTGCCCATGCCGTCGAATTCAAAGCCTTCGAGGGCTTCGACAACGGCGCAGGGGTTGAACGATCCGGCGCGGGTCACGGCATCCGCATACAGCAGGGTCTGCACATAACAGGTGTGCGCGGCCTGGCTTGGCGGGAAGCCATATTTTGTGCCGAAGGATTTGACGAAAGCCTTGGAGCCTTCATCCTGAAGCGACCAATGCCAGTTGGTGGAGCCGACGATGCCCTTGATGTTCTCGCCCGCGCCGCGTGCCATCAGACGGGAGAAGAGCGGAACCACGATTTCAAAGTTCTTGCCGTTCACTTGCTTGTTGCGCAGGCCGAACTGCACGGCGTTGGTCAGCGAGTTGACCATGTTTCCGCCGTAGTGGTTCAGAACCAGCACGTCTGCGCCGGAATCCAGAACCGGGGCGATGTAGGACGAGAAGTCCGTTGCCGCCAGCGGGGTCAGCACGTTGTTGACGGTTTCCCAGCCGAGCGCCTCTGTGGCGGCGGCGATGGATTCCTGCTGGGTCCAGCCCCACGTGTAGTCGGCGGTCAGGTGGTACGCCTTGCGGTCGTTGCCATACAGACCTTCGAGAACTGGAGCCAACGCGGCCGCAGACATGTATCCGTTAAAGAAGTGGCGGAAACCGTTTGCCTTTTTATCCTTGCCGGTCGTGTCGTTGGAGTGTGTCAAGCCGGCCATGAAGATCACGCCAGCCTCCTGGCACAGGCCCTGCACGGCAACCGCCACACCCGACGAAGAGCCGCCGGTGATCATGATGGCTCCGTCTTTTTCGATCATCGACTTGGCGGAGGCGCGGGCGGCGTCAGATTTCGTCTGGGTGTCGCCGGTGACATATTCTACCTTGCGGCCCAGTATGCCGGTGCCATCGAGCACTTTCGACGAGAAGGTGCCCATCATGCCACCATCGCCGCCCCCGTTCAGGTGCTCGACCGCCAGTTCGTAGGCGCGCAGTTCGTCGGCGCCCTCGTCAGCGTAGGGGCCGGATTGCGGGACGTTGAAACCGAGTGTAACCGAGCTGTCGCCCGGTGCGTTGGTGAAGCCGGAATGGCTGGCGGCAGACAGATAGGTGGGCAGCGCGAGGCCTGCACCAGCGACAGCGCCCGTGCGCAGAACGCCACGGCGGGTCAGGTTGGTTATGGACATTAAAATCCTCCCAGAATTTTTTTGAAGAGCGTCCCGCAAGCTCCTCAACGAACGGGACACGTGCACTTTCGTGCAAAGACACTATGGGGCATGGTCGGAAAATTGCGCAACAAGTCGCTTTCAAGTAACAGTTTTTTTGTCAACGATTGAAAAGTAGACCGTGATATACTGTAAAGTCGTTTATGTCGCAGTGCAGAAAGTGCTTGATTACGTTGGGGAATGGGAATGCATAAGGACACGTTGACCGGGTCGCGCATCCGGGAACGCCGGATTGCGCAGGGGGTGCGGCAGGCCGAACTGGCGCGGATTGCCGGTATTTCCGCCTCCTACCTCAACCTGATCGAGCACAACCGGCGCAGAATCGGCGGCAAGCTGTTGCTCGACATCGCAGAGGCGCTGGGCGTCGAGCCGACCCATCTGACCGAAGGGGCGGGCGCTGCGCTGATCGCCGGGTTGCGCGAAGCGGCCAGTGATCTGCCCGACGCCGGTGCGGAATTGGATCGGACCGATGAGTTCGCCGGACGGTTTCCGGGATGGGCGGCGGCGCTGGTGGCCACGCGCGCCCGGGTGGCGCAATTGGAACGGTCGGTCGAGGTGCTGACGGACCGAATGACGCATGACCCTCAGTTGGCGGCGTCCTTGCACGAGATGCTGTCGACCGTGACGGCGATCCGCTCCGCCGCGTCGATCCTTGCGGAGCCGGGGGATATCGACCCGGACTGGCAAAGCCGCTTTCACCGCAACATCTACGAGGATTCGGCACGTCTGGCAGAGACCTCGCGCGGGTTGGTGACCTACCTTGAGGCGGACAATGCGCAGGCGACGGAAACCGGCACCCCCCAAGAGGAGCTGGATGGGGCGCTGGAGAAGGCGGAGCATCACATTCCGGAGCTGGAGCAGGAGGCCGATGTGGCGCAGGTCATGACGCGGCTGGGGCGTGGTCTGTCCAGCGCCGCGCAAAGTTTGCTCCGAAGTTGGCTGGAGCGGTATGCGGCCGACGCGAAGGCCCTGCCGATCAATGAACTGGCCACAGCGCTCACCGCCCATGGCGCGGATGCACTGGTGCTGTCCGTGGCGCTTGATCAGCCGCCCACACGGGTCATGCGCCGTCTTGCCGCTATGCCGGCAGAGGTGCTGGGCGATCCGGTGGGGCTTGCGATCTGTGATGCCTCAGGCGTGCTGTCCTACCGCAAGCCGCTGCCCGATTTCCCGATGCCACGCTTTGGCGCGGCTTGCCCGCTTTGGCCGCTTTATAAGGCGCTGAACCGACCATATGCGGTGCTTTCGGCAGATCTCGTGCAGCTTGGCCGTTCTGGTGCCACTGTCCGGGTGGAGGCGCAAGCCACGCCAGTGGGCCCGCCCAAAGCCAATGCCGATCCCATGTTTGAGGCGCATATGCTGGTGCGTCCACTTCCGGTCAGCCGTGAGCCGGCCGGCTCGTCCGAAGATGTGGGCATCACCTGCCGCATCTGTCCGCGAGCCAATTGCATTGGCCGACGGGAGCCTTCCATTCTGTCTGCGCAATAATGCTGCGCGCTCTGCACGACGCGCGGGCGTGCCGTCGCGAAAGAATATTGCTCGACCCGCATTGGCGTTTTGACTCCGCTTTTGAAAAAGTCCTACACTCTGCGAACTTGCGGGGGAGGAGACCCTGTAAACAGGGACCGCCGGGTGAGGGGCAGCGTATGAGTGGAAAGGTTCTTCTGATCGAAGATGAACCGAACATCATCGAAGCGATCAAGTTTATCCTGTCACGTGAGGGGTGGCAGGTGCACGCGCATTCGAATGGTGAAACAGCGGTGCAGACGGTGCGGGATCGCACGCCGGACGTGTTGATCCTGGATGCGATGCTGCCGGGGCGATCGGGCTATGACATATTGCGCGAGTTGCGCGAAGACATCAGCACACGGTCGCTGCCCATCTTGATGTTGACCGCCCGCGGTCAGACGAAGGATCGTGAAATGGCGGAGCGTGCGGGTGCGAGCCGGTTCATGACGAAGCCCTTTTCCAACTCCGAGGTGCTGGACGCCGTAAAGGCGCTGTCAGGCGCGTGAGTGATCCGGCCCCGCGCGACGATGCGCAACGTCATATTGCCTATGAGCTGGAAAGACGCAGTTTTCGCCGCAGACGGATGGTGGATGCGGCCTGCGCTTTGCCGCTGCTGGGGCTGTTTCTGTGGTGGGTGCCGCTGCTTTGGCAGACCGGTGAGACCGACATCACGATGGCGGAAGCGCTGATCTACATCTTTGCCGTCTGGCTTGCCTTGCCCATCGCAACAGGTTTGCTGATCTGGGCGATCCGACGTTCCAGCGCGCCGGACCGGCCAGAGGCGCGGCTGTGACAACACTCAACGGGCTTGCAGCGATTTCGCTGACCTATGTGGCGTTGCTGTTCGGAGTTGCGTTTTTCGCGGAACGCGCCGCTGCTCGTGGGCAGGTCAACTGGCTGCGCGCGCCCGTCATATACACCCTTTCACTGTCGATCTATTGCACGGGCTGGACGTTTTACGGCGCGGTGGGCAGTGCCGCCCGCTCGGGGGTGGAGTACCTGACCATCTACCTTGGCCCGAGCCTTGTGATGGTGGGGTGGTGGTGGATCCTGCGTCGCCTTGTAAGGATCGGGCGCAGCCAGCGGATCACGTCGATCGCGGACTTGATCTCGTCTCGTTACGGGAAATCCAACCTGCTGGGTGTCGCGGTCACGATCCTGGCCGTGGTAGGCACGACACCTTATATCGCGCTGCAATTGCAATCCGTGACCCTGTCCGTGGATGTGTTTGCTCATTTTGACGACACGGGCACGCACACGCCGCCCAACACGGCCTTCTGGGTGGCTGCGGGTCTTGCGGTTTTTACCGTGATCTTTGGCACTCGGACGCTGGATTCCAGCGAACGGCATCATGGGGTGGTCATGGCCATCGCCGTGGAGGCGGTGGTGAAGCTGACCGCGCTTCTGGCGGTGGGTGGCTTTGTGGTTTGGGGGTTGGCGGGCGGCGTGCCCGAGATGCTGGAGCGCATCGATGCCTCCCCGATGGGGGAGTGGCAGATCAATGGCGGGCGCTGGGCTGGGCTGATGTTGCTGTCGGCGGCGGCGTTCCTGTGCCTTCCGCGCATGTTTCAGGTGCTGGTGGTCGAGAACGACTCCGATACGCAGCTGCGGACCGCCGCTTGGGCCTTTCCGTTGTATTTGATGCTGATGAGCCTGTTTGTGGTGCCCATCGCTGTGGTGGGCATGGACCTGTTGCCCGAGGGCGCGAATCCCGATCTGTTCGTTCTGACCTTGCCGTTGAGCCAAAATGCCGACGGGCTGGCCTTGCTGGCGTTTCTTGGCGGGTTCTCCTCCGCGACGTCCATGGTGATTGTGGCCGCCATCGCGCTGTCGACCATGGTTTCGAACCACATTGTCATGCCGATCTGGCTGGAATTGCGGCGCGGCACCGCCTCTGTTTCCGGCGACGTGCGGCAGGTGGTGCTGCTGTCGCGGCGGCTGTCGATCGCGGGCGTGCTGCTGTTGGGCTACCTTTACTATGCGCTGTCGGGCGGCGGCGCGGCGCTGGCGACGATTGGCCTGGTGAGCTTTACCGGTGTGGCGCAGGTGCTCCCGGTGATGCTGGGGGGCATTTTTTGGCGGGGCGCGACGCGGGCGGGGGCCTTTGCGGGGCTGACGTTCGGTTTCGTCACGTGGCTTTATACCCTGTATATCCCGAGCCTCAGCGGCGGCGTTTTGATCCCTGACAGTTGGTTCATCGCGGGTCCGCTCGGCCTCGGCTGGTTGCGGCCCGAAGCGCTGTTTGGCATCGCGGGACTGGATCCGCTGTTGCACGCGGTTTTCTGGTCTTTGACGCTGAACACCATCGCGTTCCTCGCGGTATCGATGGCGAGCTTCCCGTCCCCGGTGGAGCGTCTGCAAGCCGCACAATTCCTGGCCGTCGATGCGGCACCCGGCGGCGCGCGGTCGTGGCTGGCCGGAAGTGCCCAGACCGAAGACCTGATGATCATGGCGCAACGGATCCTTGGTGCACGGGACGCGCAGGCGGTTTTCGCGCGCGAGGCGTCTCGACAGGGCGTCGAAGGTGATCTGCCCGCGCCGACACCGGATTTCCTGCAACGGCTGGAGCGTGAGTTGGCGGGCTCGGTCGGGGCGGCGACGGCACACGCCATGGTGGGGCAGATCACCGGCGGCATGTCTGTGTCGGTGGAGGATCTGATGGCCGTGGCCGACGAATCGGCACAGCTGATGGAGTATTCGGCGCGGCTGGAAACCCAATCGCGTGAAATCAGCCGCACTGCGGCTGAACTGCGCGCGGCGAATGAAAAGCTCACCCGCCTGTCGGTTCAAAAGGACGCGTTCCTCAGCCAGATCAGCCATGAGTTGCGGACGCCGATGACCTCCATCCGGGCCTTTTCCGAGATTTTGCGAGATGCCGACGGGCTGAGCCGGGCCGACCGCAACCGCTACGCCTCAATCATACATGACGAAGCGATTCGTCTTACTCGCCTTTTGGATGACTTGCTGGATCTGTCCGTGCTGGAGAATGGGCAGGTGAACCTGAACCTGTCCCAAGGGCGGTTGGTGGATGTTCTTGACCGCGCGGTCGCCGCGGCGCTGGCGGATGAAGGGGGACACATGCGTGTTCATCGACGCCATAAGGACGAGCAGATCCGCTTGTTTACGGATCTGGAACGTTTGAGCCAAGTGTTCATCAATCTGATCGCAAACGCACGTAAATACTGCGATGCAGCGCAACCTGAGTTGACCATTGCGGCCGATACTCAGGACGGCTGGCTGAAGTTGGACTTCATCGACAACGGTTCTGGCGTCGGTCCAGAGGCGCGCGACCTTATCTTTGAGAAATTCGCCCGCGTGTCGGACCAAAAGGCCGGCGGCGCCGGGTTGGGGCTGGCCATCTGTCGCCAGATCGTTGCGCGGCTTGGGGGCGAGATCAGCTACATTCCCGAATTGGGCGGCGCGGCTTTTCGCGTGAAGTTGCCCATTCGGCAGGACTCCACTGCATGATAAAGGGTACTTTCGGGCGGATGCGGTCAGTTTCTTCCAAAATTATGTGCAAGATTTATTTATAAGGCAGATCGTTAAAGCGGTTGGTAACCAAATCCGCGCATAACCGTCCCCGGAGGCAGTTTCTATGACGGGCGTGACATTGCATGGCTGACGGTGCACGAGATGACGTATTGGGCCAGAAGGCACAGGCGGCCCTGCGCGCGTTCGAAGCGCGGGGGATGTCGCCTGCCAAGGCGCTCAGACGTGCATTGTCCAAGACGGCGGATGTCCTTTGGGACCTCGCGCTTGTTACGCAATCCGTCACTGTCGAAAATCTAGATCAGGACGGGGTTGTCGAGTCGCTTTCTCCGTCTGACCTTGTGTTGCTTCTGGATGGGCCGGACGGGGCGATCGGCCTCGCCACGGTTGATCGGCAGGTTCTGACCGGTGTGATCGAGGTGCAGACCATCCAGCAGGTCACCCAGATGCCGATCGAAGAGGATCGGCCCCTGACGCAGACCGATGCCGCGATGATATCGCCGCTGCTCGACGGGGCGTTGATGCGCATGGTCGCGGTTCTGGAAGACAGTCCTTTGACCGAGATGCTGGAAGGGTTCTGCTTTGGCGCCATGCTGGAGGATGCGCGGGCAGCCGGGCTGTTGCTGGATGCGTCCGGCTACAAGGCGTTTCGGGCGGATGTGGATCTGGCGCTCGGGCGCCGCAAGGGGCGGTTGTCTTTCATTTTGCCCGAACGCAAGCCGAAGCGGCACAGCGGTGGTGCCGGGCAGGGGCCTGGTCCGCATGCGGATATCTTCTCTCGTGTGCCGGCGCGCCTGGACGCCGTATTGTCGCGTGTGACATTGCCCTTGTCCAAAGCGCAGGCGCTCAAGCCCGGCGATATGCTTCGGCTGTCGCCAGATGCGCTTGACCGGGTAGAGGTCTACGCGGCCCACGGTCAGCTGGTCGCCAAGGGGCGTATGGGGCAGATGAATGGCAATCGTGCCGTGCGTCTGACGTGGCCGGTGCTTGGACCGATGGCTTTGTCAGGCCCGTCTGAGGCTGGCGACGGCTTCGGCGAAGGCAACGGGAAAGTGAGCGGCGGGTTGCCCGAAATTGCGCCGCAAGAAGAGGACTTCCCCGATCTGCCAGCGCTGGGCGACGACGATGGGGCAGAGGACCTGCCGGAACTGCCTGCGATGGATTTCGAATCCGAGGCAGGGGATTTCGACTTTGGCGATCTTGGCGGCGACTCCTCTGTCGAGGACTTCGACATGGATTTCGGCTCTGCGCCGCTTGACATAGATATCAACGACTAGGATGCGCAAAAGCCCGCAACAGCTGCGTCGCGGGCTTTTACTTTGGATCGAAGGCCATCACGCTTGCGCAAGAGCCTCAAGCGTTGGACGCAGACCGGCGATGTCGTAACCGGCCTCGCGGGCCGTTTCGATCACTTGGTCTGGGCCTTGCGACTTGGCATTGCCCAAAGCCCAGATCACGGTGCACCGCGTTCCAGAGGCACAATAGGCCAGAACCGGTCCACCTGCACTGGCAACGATCTCTTGCTGGCGCAGGATGTTCTCGGCGTTCATGGTCTGGTGGGTCAGAGGCAGCACGTCAAAGCGCAGCCCCTCGGCTTCTATGGCCTGGCGCATCGCCTCGGCCTGCAACGGGGCGGGGTTTTCTTCGTCCGGGCGGTTGCACAGCACCATGACGAAACCTGCCTCGCGAATGGCCGCCGCATCCTCAGGAGAGATCTGCGGCGACACGCTATAAGTATCGGTGAGTTTTCTCGGGGTCATGGCACTGGCTTATTCCGCTGGAACGGCTCTGTCCAGCCGCGCGAGCAAGGAGGGGGCCACAAGCATCCCGGTCAGCATCGCTGCCAGAAAGACATACAGACCCGGCCCGCCGTAGGACAGCGCGGCAATGGACGGCCCGGGGCACAGGCCGGCCAGCCCCCAGCCCATTCCGAACAGAACGGAACCGACGACAAGCTTGCGGTCAATCTCGGACGAGGCGGGCGGCGGCAGCGGGGCGCCGGTCAGTGCCGTGACGCGTCGGTTGCGCACTAGCCACGCCAGAGCCATCGGGATCATTGCGCCCCCCATGACAAAGGCCAGCGTCGGGTCCCAGTCGCCGAAAACGTCCAGCCAGCCCTGAACTTTCGCGGTGTTTGTCATGCCTGAGAGGAAGAGGCCGGATCCAAATAACCCGCCTGCGATCAATGCGATGATGTGGCGCAGCATATCAGATCACTCCGAGTATATGGCGGAAGATGATGACACCCAGACCGCCTGCAACGATATAGATCCCGGTGGCAACGAAGCCCCGGATCGACAGGCGCGACATGCCGCAGACCCCGTGGCCGGAGGTGCATCCATTGGCAAGCCGTGTGCCCACGCCCACCAGCAGGCCGGCGGCCACGAGCACGAGGTAATCGTCAGTGATATTGGTCGTCACGTCCTGGAAAAACGGCATGAGCACCGCGGGCATGAGGGCGACGCCCAGCAGGAAAAGCACTCGTTCCAGCGCTGAGGCGCGGCCAGAGCCATCAACCAGCCCACCGATGATGCCGCTTGCACCCATGATCTTGCCATTGCCGAGCAGGTAAACCGCACCACCTGTTCCGATCAGCAAACCGCCGATCAAGCCCCAGATCCAATCCATTGGCATGTTTCAATTTTCCTGATTTTTGTAAAACGCGGTTCGCATTGGGGGAGGCTCGTGCGCCTGTTTTAAAACGGGCACACGTCCGTCACAGTTTGTTCACCGGCACCTTCAGGAACACGTCACCCTTATCGTCCGGTTCCGGCATCTGACCTGCGCGCATGTTCACCTGCAGCGAGGGGATGATCAGCCTGGGCATGGCGAGCGTGGCATCGCGGGTGTCGCGCATGGCAACGAAGTCGTCCTTCGATGCGCCATGGCCAACGTGAATGTTCGCCGCCTTTTGCTCGCCGACGGTGGTTTCCCAGGCGTAGACGTCGCGGCCCGGGGCCTTGTAGTCGTGACCAACGAAGATCCGGGTGTCGTCCGGCAGGGCGAGGATCTTTTGCACGGAGTCATACAACGTCTCCGAAGATCCGCCGGGGAAATCGCAGCGCGCCGTGCCAAAGTCCGGCATGAAGAGCGTGTCGCCAACAAAGGCCGCGTCGCCAATGATATAGGTCAGGCAGGCGGGCGTGTGGCCCGGCGTGTGCAGCACGTCGACCCGCATCTGGCCGATGTGAACGCTGTCGCCTTCGACGAACAGCTCATCGAATTGAGAGCCGTCGCGCTGAAACTCCGTGCCTTCGTTGAAGACCTTGCCAAAGGTGTCCTGCACGATCTTGATGTTGTCGCCGATGCCGATTTTGCCGCCCACTTGTTGCTGGATGTAGGGTGCGGCGGACAGGTGGTCGGCGTGCACATGGCTTTCAAGCAGCCATTGGCATTCGTAGCCCTTGTCCTTGATGAAGGCGACGATCTGGTCGGCAGACCGCGTGTCCGTGCGGCCGGAGGGATAGTCGAAATCCAGAACGCTGTCGATCACGGCGCAGGCGGTCCCGTTCGGATCGCGCACGACATAGGAAATGGTGTTGGTGGCGTTGTCAAAAAAGGCTGTGACTTCAGGTGTCATGGCGATAACTCCTCGTTTCGGTCATTCATATATACAAAACAGAATATGTTTCAAGTCTTGGGGTGTCGTTGACGTGCATCAAGGTGCGATTTGTTCGGTCCTGTATTGATTGTGGAGACATGGAGAGGCCGCACCCCATGCCATAGCATTCGGGAAAACAAAACGTCTCGGCAGATCGCCGGGTTTTTGCGGCAGATTGACGGGCCCGGAGCGATGCTGGCCTTGGCTGCCCCTCCAGTTTGGACGACGTGCAGATCGAGCGCGACAGTGAGGCCGTGCTGGCACGGGTGAGCTATTTTGGGGCGCTAACGCTTATCGGCCAGCGGAAGGGGCAGGGTGCGACGTGAACTTTTTCGCGGACCGACGAAAACGAGGAAGATGCGATATGACCGAGGCCTTGAATGAACGGCTCGCGGCTTTGAACTTGGAACTGCGCGACGCCCAAGGGGCGCAGCGGATCGAAGCGCTGGACCATCTGGCGCAGACGGTGCGCCAGCTTGATATGAAACGTGCGCCGGTGCCAGCTTGGGCGCGACACAGGCTTTCTGCTGCTGAAGAAGACCTTGTCGAAGACCGTTTTGACAATATGCCGATCTGAAAAACGTGGCCCGGAAGCCAGATATTCGGGTTAAATCAGCATAATAGCTGGCAAAAAAATTGCCTCCCTGTCTGGTTGGGATACTACTGACCTATAAAATGGCGCAAAACTGCGTCACTCGGGCATAAAGGGTGCGTCAGCTTAGGCGGTGCGCGATAGGCATATGGCAGAAGGTCTCCATTATTCGGTGCACGAGGGTGTGGCCATCCTCAGCGTTGATAATCCGCCGGTGAATGCGCTGTCTCATGCGGTGCGGGTCAGTCTGATGGAGGCTCTTGCGCGGGCCGAGGCGGATGAGCAGGTGCAGACCATTGTGCTGATGGGAACGGGGCCGACCTTTCCGGCCGGGGCAAATTTGACAGAATACGAAAGCGGTCTGCGTGCGCCTTTCCTTCGGGATGTATGCGCCAAGGTCGAAGACTGCCCGAAACTCGTGGTCGCAGCGCTGCATGGCACGGTCTATGGTGGCGGTCTCGAACTGGCTTTGGCGGCGCACTACCGGCTGGCGCTGGACGGCGCGCGGGCCAGTCTGCCTGAGGTGCGCATGGGGCTGACGCCCTCTGCCGGGGCGACGCAGCGCCTGCCGCGTCTGGTTGGAACGGCGCTGGCCTTGGACATGATGATCTCGGGGGCGACCTGGCCCATGACGCGCGGACCGGGGCTGGCGCTGGTGGATGAGACCTGTACGGGCGATTTGCGGGCTGGTGCGCTGGCTTATGCCCAAAGGCTGCAGGCGACCGGGCACGGGCCACGGCGTACCCGTGATCTGCGCGACGGCTTCGCCGATTATCGCGCCCACGGCAACGCCATTGCCACGCGCCGTGCGAAACTGACCGACGAGGAGAGCGCAGCGGCGCAGGTCCTGCATCTTGTCGAGGCCGCGCCGCTTCTGCCTTTCGAGACCGGCATCGCGATGGAGGAGGACGCCTTTGTGCTGTGCCTTGCCTCTGACGCGGCGCGGGCATTGCGCCATGCCTTTACCGCCGAACGGCTTGCCCGCCGCTTTGCCTTGCCCAAGGGAACGGTGCAGCCGGCGGTCAATCGGATCGCTGTTCTGGGGCAGGGGACACTGGCAATGCAGATCGCGGTGTCTGCGTTGAATGCCGGGATCGGCGTGAACTGGGGGGCGCGGTCGCCGGACATGCTGCAAGATGGGGTCGAGCAATTGCGCGACGTGCTTGCTGCCGGGGTGAAGGGTGGCGGTCTGTCACCAGAGCAAAGCCAGGCGCGGTTGAAGTTGCTGCATTGGGGCGACGCTGCCGAGATGATGGGCGGCGCAGATATGATTATTGACGCAGCGCGTGACCCGTTCGATATGCCGGCACCGCGTGGTGCTGTGCGCGCCGTTGCCACATCGGCGCAGGTGGACGCGCTTGGCCTGCGCTTTGCGCCGCCGGTGTTTTCCACGCGGTTGGTCGAGATCGTTCAGGGCCCGGGAGGTACGGCCGAGCAGGTGGCCTATGGATTGGCGCTGGCGGAACGGATGCACAAGGTGCCTGTGCATGTACGCTCCGCCGGGGAGAGTGTCGTCGGAACGCTCGCGGCGGCGATGCATCGCGCGGCTGATGGGCTGCTGGACCTTGGCGCGGACCCCTACGAGGTCGATACCGCCGTTGAGGCTTGGGGCTGGACGCGGGCGCCGTTCCGTTCTCGGGATATGAGCGGGCTTGAGGAATGGGCCAAGGCGCCACGCGCAGAAGGGGCGGAGAACTGGTCTGCGTTGCTGGTGGAAATTGATCGCTTTGGCTGGGTCTCGGGGCAGGGGTTCTACGACTGGACCGATGACGGCGCGCAGCCTGCCGGTGGCATGAGACGCTTGCTGAACGGCCAGCGCAGGGCGCAGAAGATCTCGCCGGAAACCTTGGTCATGCTGCTGGTGGGGGCCATGGCCAACGCCGGCGCGCGCATGGTCAGCCAGGGGATGGTGCATAAAGCGTCGGATATCGACGCGGTGGCGATCCTGGCGCTGGATTTCCCGCGGGTGAAAGGCGGGCCGATGATGGCCGCGGGTCAATGGGGCATGTTGAAGGTGATGAAGCTGCTCGAGCGGCTGGACCACCCGGATCATGAGTTCTGGAGGCCTGACCCGTCCTGGGCAGAGCGGATCAAATACGGTCGGACGTTCTTGAGCAAGTAGACCAGGAACGCCGACCTGACCGCGCTTCAGATCAGGAAGATGCCCACGATCACCATCATCAGGCCGATGGTCGACAAGAACAGCGACCCGAGGTTGAGCGGCATGGCGCGGCGCACGGTTTCGCGGATTTCGTCATCGCTGAGCTGCCCACTGCGGGCGCGCCAGACCTTTACGATGCTCATCAGCAGACCGATGAGGCCGATGAGGGACAGCGCCGCCCCGATCCAGACAATCCATTCCATGGTGCCACCCTCTCGTCCGTGATGCGTTTGAAACGAGGCTTCGCGTAAAGCAGCCTATGCAGGCGCGCAACCCCTTGATGCGCGCCCCGCACGGCTGTATCCGATCCGGAAACCCGCAGGAGGCAAGATATGCAGGATACCCCCAGTGACAGCTATGGTGTCGCCGCAGGCGAGCTGACCCAGTTCATCGAACGCGTCGAACGGCTGGAAGAAGAGAAGAAAGAGGTCGCAGAGCAGATCAAGGAAGTCATGGCAGAGGCCAAAGGCCGCGGCTACGACACCAAGGTCATGCGCAAGGTGATCTCGCTGCGCAAGCGCGACGCTGACGACATCGCCGAAGAAGAAGCGGTGCTGGAAATGTACAAGGCCGCGCTGGGCATGGCCTGACGGCACTGATTTTGATCACTTGGAGACGTGCGCTTTTAATGCCCGTCAAAGCCAAGCACTTGCGAGCAGGGCACCCGTATCGGGTGCCTTTTTTTTAAGCATTTTACCTCTTTGTTATGAATTTGCAATGTCTCGCATTGATCCGAGAGCGGCTGCCAACTAGCGTCAAAGCATACAAGTAAAAGCGACACTCCAAAGTGACGGGTCGGCAGAGCGGGGGCTTGATGGGCGATACGCCAATCTTCGATGAAATGAACGGAATGGGCGATGGTATTCGCCGTCCCTATGAAACGTTCAACAACTGGTTCGAGGGGGAAAACCCCAAGGAACTGCGTGCAAAACAACGAGAGGCGGAAGAGCTGTTTCGCCTGACCGGCATCACCTTCAACGTCTACGGCCGCGCCGAGGCAGAGGAGCGGTTGATCCCTTTCGATCTTATTCCGCGGATTATCTCGGGGCGTGAATGGCAGCGCCTGTCCAAGGGGATCGAACAGCGGGTGCGGGCGATCAACGCCTTTTTGCACGACATTTACCACGGCCAGGAAATCGTCAAAGCCGGACGCATCCCCGAAGAAATGATTTCGCGCAACGAAGCCTTTGAACCGAAGATGATCGGGGTGACCCCACCGGGGCGCATCTACACGCATATCGTTGGCATTGACCTTGTGCGCACTGGGCCTGACGAATTCTACGTGCTCGAAGACAACGGTCGCACGCCGTCTGGCGTCAGCTATATGCTCGAAAACCGCGAGACGATGCTGCAGATGTTCCCCGAACTCTTCAGCACCAACCGCGTGCAGCCGGTGCAGACCTACCCCACCGATCTGCTGAAATCGCTGGCGGCCTGCGCCCCTGCTTCTGCCGGGGATCGCCCGACCGTCGCTGTGATGACGCCGGGCATTTTCAACTCCGCCTATTTTGAACACTCGTTTCTGGCCGATCAGATGGGTGTGGAACTGGTCGAGGGCAACGACCTGCGGGTCATGGATGGCAAGCTGTGCATGCGAACCACCCAAGGCTACAAGGCCATTGACGTGGTGTACCGCCGGATCGACGACGATTTCCTCGATCCGCTGAACTTCAACCCCGAAAGCGGGCTGGGCGTGCCCGGTATCATGGATGTCTATCGCTCCGGACGGCTCACCATCGCCAATGCGCCGGGAACCGGGATCTGTGATGACAAGGCGATCTACAGCTATATGCCTGAGATCGTTGAATTCTACACCGGAGAGAAGCCTCTCCTGGAAAACGTGCCGACCTGGCGCTGTGCCGAGCCTGAGGCACTGGCCTATGTGCTCGACAACCTCGAAGAGCTGGTGGTCAAAGAGGTGCACGGATCCGGCGGCTACGGCATGTTGATCGGTCCCACGGCGACCAAGAAGGATCTCGCGCTCTTCCGCAGGAAGCTGAAAGCACGTCCGTCCAACTACATCGCCCAGCCGACGCTTGCCCTGTCTACGGTGCCGATCTTTACCAAGGCAGGGCTGAGCCCGCGTCACGTGGACTTGCGGCCTTATGTGCTGTGCAGCCCGCAGGGCATCAACATCACCCCCGGAGGCCTGACGCGCGTGGCGCTCAAGAAGGGCTCGCTGGTGGTGAACTCCTCGCAGGGCGGGGGGACCAAGGACACCTGGGTGCTGGAAGACTGATGCTCGGAAAAACTGCAAACGGACTGTTCTGGATGTACCGCGCACTTGAGCGGGCAGAGAACATCGCGCGACTGATCGAAACCGGTCAGCGTATCGCACTCACACGGCTTGGATCGTCAGAGGATGAATGGCGCTCGGTGCTCCAGACCTCCGGCTCTCTCGACGCTTACGAAACGTTTTATGACGAGGTGAACCGTGACCATGCGGTCGATTGGTTGCTGCGGTCAAAGGACAACCCAGGATCGGTCATGTCCTGCATCAGCCAGGCGCGCCAGAATGCGAGGATGGTGCGGACCGGACTGACCACAGAAGTCTGGGAAGCCACCAACGCCGCCTACATGGTCGCCAAGGATTCGCTGGCGCGCAAGGTGCCGGACCGCGACATGCCAAAGGTGCTGCGCATGCTGCGGCAGCGGGCGGGTATGGTGCGCGGGGCCACGCACGGCACCATGTTGCGCAACGATGTGTATGACTTCGCCCGGATCGGGACATTCCTTGAACGGGCCGACAACACGGCGCGGATCATTGACGTGAAGTACTACGTGCTTTTGCCGACTGTGGCCTCCGTTGGGTCGTCCATCGACAATGTGCAATGGGAAATCCTGCTGCGGTCTGTGTCTGGCCGGGGCGGGTTTCGCATGGCCTATGGCGCGCAGTTGGAGCCGAGAGGGATTGCGACATTCCTGACGCTGGACCGCCGGATGCCGCGCAGTCTCGCGTTCTGCACGTCCAAGATCCTCGGCAATATGAACTATCTCGAATCCGACTACGGAGTTCGGCTGCAAAGCACCCAGATGGCCGAAGACCTGCAACAGCGTTTTATGCGCATGTCCATCGACGGTGTGTTCGACTACGGTCTGCATGAATACATCCAGAAGGTGCTCGGCGATATCGCCGCCATCGGGCATCAAATTGAAATCGACTATCGATTCTATGAGTGATCCCATGCGCCTCAAAATATCTCACACCACGCGCTACAGCTTTGATGCGCCGGTTTCGTCTGGAATGCAGCAGCTGCGTCTGCGGCCTCGGTCGCGTCGCGCGCAGGAGGTCACGGAGTGGAAAATGACGCTCGAAGGGGCGGTGCACGAGGTGTCTTACGAGGATCAGCACGGCAACTGCGTGGATCTCATCACCTTTGAGCGCGACTGCACCGAATTGGCCGTGCATTGCGAAGGCGAGGTGGAGTTGAGCGAGTCCAACGGCGTGATCGGGCGTCACACGGGGCCGGTGCCTTTGTGGCTGTACAAGCGCGTGACCGAGCGCACCAAGGCCGGGCCTGCGATCAAGGCGTTGCTGAAATCCGTCGATGCGGGCAACGAACTGGGCAGATGCCACGCGTTGATGCCAGCTATCGCCAAATCGGTCGTCTATGAGACCGGCAGCTCCGAGAGCGATTGGTCCGCCGAGGAGGCGCTGGCTGCCGGGCGAGGGGTGTGCCAGGATCATGCGCATGTGATGATCGCCTGCGCCCGCGAGGCCGGTCTGGCCGCACGCTACGTTTCCGGCTACCTGATGATGGATGACCGCACACAGCAGCAGGCCATGCACGCCTGGGCCGAGATCCATGTGCCCGATCTTGGCTGGGTCGGCTTTGATCCTGCCAACGAAATGTGTCCGGATGAACGCTATGTGCGCGTGGCTGTGGGTCTGGATTATGCCGAGGCCGCGCCTGTCAACGGTCTGCGGTCCGGCGGCGATACGGAGACCCTGTCCGTCGCCATAGAGGTCGCCCGCCAGTCACAATCGCAAAGCCAATCCCAATAGACCGGGGGAGGGCGCGCGTCATGCGCCGTCCAGCCACGGCGCCGCCATTTTATAAGAATGCACCATGCCTGTGTTGAATTGCGACGATATCGCACTTGATTGCTGGCTCGACATGGTCCTAAACCCTTTCTGCTGAGCAGGAGTGGAGCAAAATGACCTATTGCGTCGGAATGATGCTGAACCGCGGACTGGTGTTCATGTCAGACACCCGGACGAACGCGGGCCTCGACAACATCTCGACCTTTCGCAAGATGTCGATTTGGGAAGAGGAGGGGGAGCGCTGCATCACGTTGATGAGCGCTGGTAACCTCGCCACCACACAGGCCGTCGTGTCCGAATTGGACGAAAGGCTGAAGGCGCCTTCGGAGCGGGCTCCGTCTTTGCTTGCGGTGCCGTCGATGTTTCAGGCCGCGCGTCTTGTGGGGGAAACCCTGCGCGACGTTATCGACCGCCAGGCGAACTCTGGTCAGCGGGCCGACACTGCCTTCAACGCGACGCTGCTGCTGGGTGGTCAGATCGGGGAAAATCCGCCGCGCCTTTTCCTGATATACCCCGAGGGCAACTTTATCGAAGCCTCTGAAGATACGCCGTTCTTTCAGACGGGCGAGATCAAGTACGGCCGCCCGATCCTGGTGCGTGCCTATGACCCGGACATGTCTTTCGAGGAGGCAATGAAGTTGCTTCTTGTCAGCTTTGACTCCACGATCAAGGCAAACCTGACCGTGGGTATGCCTGTGGATTACCATTGCTATACGACTGACAGCCTGAAAACCAGCGTGGTTGGCCGCGTGGAGGGCGATGCGCCTTACTTTCAATCGATTTCACAGGGCTGGGGTCAGGCGCTTAAAGACACGCTCGACAGCTTGGCCCCGTTCAGCTTCGACGACTAAGCGACGCTTTGGGCTTGGGATGTGCGGGCTGCGCCGCGACACCCCAAGCGGCTGCTTAATCGAGCACAACAATTCCTTGGTGCTTTGATTTGTGCTCTGGCTCAACATGGATCGTAACGCGGCTTTCGGGCACGGCGTCGTGCATCGCTTGTTCGACGCGGTCGCAAATTTCGTGGGCGTCGAACACCGTCATCTCGCCCGGAACGACAAGGTGAAATTCGACGAAGGTCGCTGACCCGGCGTGGCGGGTTCGCAGATCATGTGCCTCCACCGCGCCGTCGGCATTTTCGGCGATGACCTCACGGATGCGGACCAGCTCGTTCTCTGGCACCGACTCGTCCAGCAAGCCACTCAGCGATGAGCTCATCACCCGCCAGCCGGACCACAGGATGTTCGCGGCAACCAGCATTGCCATCAACGGATCAAGCAGCCACCAGCCAGTCATCAGGGCCAGAAGAACCCCCACTGCCACCCCGGCAGAGGTCACGACATCGGTCCAAAGGTGTTTGCCATCCGCCACCAGCGCAGGCGACTTCAGCGCGCGCCCGCGACGCACCAGCAAAAAGGCCCACAGCCCGTTCAGCGCCGTGGCAAAGCCGTTGACCGCCAGCCCCTCAAGAGGGGCCTCCAGTACGGTCGGGGCCTGCAGGCCCTCCCAGGCCTCGTTCAGAATGAACAGCGCAGCGACGCAGATCATCACGCCTTCGAGCACGGCGCTGAAATATTCCGCCTTGTGATGGCCAAAGGGATGCTGCGAATCCGCTGGGATCGCAGCCACCTGCACTGCAACCAAAGCGGCAAAAGCCGTGCCGAGGTTGACGGTGCTTTCCAGCGCATCAGACAACAGTGCCACGGACCCGGTCAGCCACCACGCCAGCGTCTTTAGCGCGAGCACCACAGCCCCAATGATCAGGCTGCCCACCGCAAGTTGCAATTTGGTGTTCATGCTGCCCTCATTCATCCGTGGCTTCCCGATACAGTCGGTGATCAAGGGGCTCAACCCGGTCTGTCCGATTGGGTGTACTTTGTTGTGGCGGGCATCTCAAAGGCTGGCCGCCTCTGAAGGTCTAATCAAAACGGTTCGCGCGCAATGAGCCTTTCAAATGCTTGAGACGCGGATACGGTCGATCCTCCGGCATTGCGGTCCTGACCTTCGCACCCGTGCGTATGGCCCCGTGTCGTCAAGGCGTGATCAGGGTAACGCCCGGCATCCGCCCGATTTTCTCGAGATCTTCCTCGTACAGTTCGGTCAGCATATCCACATAGACAGCATCCCAACCGGGCAGGTCGACGGACTCTTCGATCTCCTCGTCCTTGGCATATTTGTCGAGGAATGCAGCCATAACCTTGCGCTTCTGTCGCTCATTGATGTCCGGGTTCTCAGCTATGAAGGCGCGGAAGCGTCGCATCCCTTCTCGGTCGATAATCTTGCTGAACACGTCAAAGGCCCCAGAGATGCGTCGCGTGATATCGATTCCGGCCATTTCGCGGATGATCTGGCCCCAGATCAGCGGCGTGTCCTCGTTGCACCAGAGAGTGATGGGCACATGCGGCAACCGGTCACGTATCCGGTGCACAAGGCTGGACCACCGCATCTGCATCGGGTCCACACCGTTCATGAAGCTCTCGAACGTTGCATGGGGCGTGGCCGCAAAGGTCGCCGGCAAAAAGGTCGCGGGATCCCGCAAACCCATGTGAATCTCCAACTCGTCACGGGCGAAAATGTGCGAAAAGGTTTCCAACCTCTGCTCAGCCCAGCGATAAAGAACCTGATTTTGGAATGCCAGCTTCGGCACCGAAAAGAAATTCTCGTTGGATAGAACAAGACGATCAATTTTGCTCGGGTCTTCGCTCAGGATGGCATCCAGCAGAACCTCGCGGACGTCGTCTGCCGGTACGGATCCCTTGAGCTTGGAAATCGAGTCTGCCAGCAAGTTCCGATAGTTGGATGGTCCCGGAATTGCCACGCCCTCGTGGCGCCATGCTTCGGCGTTGCGCAGCAAGCACTTGAGAATCTGATCCTCATCGGTGCAATGCACGCCTGTATGAAGGATTACCTGCATCTGAACTGATTTCTTAGGGTTTTAGTTGGACAGAGGCACCACTATAGGCTTTTTCTGCGAAAGCGAAACCGCAGAAAGGGACCGCGCATGGCAATGATTGAAACAGGCCGACGCAACTTTCGTCTACCCAGTCGCTGGTCCGTGGGGGCCGCGTTGATCGCGCTGGTGGTTGTGGCGCCGATCATCGCCGTGTTTGGCATCGCTCTCTTCCCGAAAGAAAACATCTGGCCGCATCTGATTTCCACCACATTGCCGCGCTACCTCATGACGACGGCCAAGCTGATGTTAGGGGTCGGTATTCTGGCGGCGATTGTGGGAACCGGGGCCGCGTGGCTTGTGGCCCGCTATGATTTCCCCGGACGGCGCTGGCTGGAGTGGCTCTTGCTGCTTCCTTTGGGTATTCCGGCCTATGTCGGGGCCTACGCGCTGGTGGATTTTCTTGAATATGCCGGGCCGGTGCAAACCACGTTGCGGAGGATGTTCGGGTGGACGAATGCGCAGGATTACTGGTTCCCGGAGATTCGCTCCCTGGGGGCTGCGATCCTGGTGCTCGCGGCGGCATTGTTCCCCTATGTCTATCTGCTGGCACGCAATGCGTTTCGAGAGCAATCTGCCAGTTCCGATGAGGTCGCGCGCTCGCTGGGCGCAGGTCCCTTTGCCCGGTTTTGGCGTGTGGGTTTGCCCCTCGCGCGGCCTGCCATTGCGGCGGGCGTCGCCATCGTGATGATGGAAAGCATTAATGATTTCGGGACAGTTGACTACTTCGCGGTGCAAACGCTGACCACGGGCATTTTCTCGGTTTGGTTGGAGGCCAATAATGCTGGAGGGGCGGCGCAGATTGCCTCGGTTGTCTTGCTCTTGGTTGTCTTGCTGGTCACTTTGGAAAAACTCTCGCGGCGACGGATGCGGTTCTTCAACCTCTCGACACGTTACAGACCGGTTGCGCGACGCCCGTTGCGTGGCGGTCTTGGCTGGATGGCGACAGCGGCCTGCACTTTGCCGCTTTTGCTCGGGTTTTTTCTCCCCTGCGGTGTGATCCTGTCCCACGCGATCGATAACGCAGAGAACTGGCTTGATTCAGAACTATGGCGGGCTGGGCTCAACACGCTGGTCGTTTGTGGGACGGCGGCCGTCATCACCGTGGCGGCTGGGGTCTTCCTCGTTTATGGAGTTCGGCTGTCGGGGCAAAAGCTGCCCCGTCTGCTTTTGCCGGTTACTACAATCGGTTACGCGGCTCCGGGCGCGGTTCTTGGCGTTGGAATCCTGATCCCGCTGGCGGCCATCGACAACACTGTCGCCGATGCGATCTGGAGTACGACTGGTTGGGACCCGGGCTTGGTCATGACGGGCACGGCTTTCGCCTTGATTCTGGCTTACTGCGTCCGATTCTTTGCGATAGCTCAGGGGGCTGCGGACGCGGCCATGGGGCGCGTTTCGCCGAATTTGCCGCTGGCAGCGCGTTCTCTGGGGCGAAATCAAGGCCAAGTCCTGACGTCGGTTTACTATCCGTTGATGCGCGCCTCCGTGGCGTCGGCTTTGCTGCTGGTCTTTGTCGATTGCGTCAAGGAGCTTCCGGCCACCCTTTTGCTGCGCCCGTTCAACTATGAAACACTGGCCACGCGCGTTCACGAACAGGCATCTTTGGAAAACCTTGGCGGCGCTGCTCCAGCGGCCATTCTGGTGATCCTCTTCGGTCTTTTGGCGGTCGGTTTTCTGGCCCGCGCAAATCGTTGAAATTCACCCTTTTCAAGAGAGATAAACTTGGCTAAACGGTGCGGCGTGCCCCTATAGCTCAGCTGGTAGAGCAACTGATTTGTAATCAGTAGGTCCGCGGTTCGAGTCCGTGTGGGGGCACCATTATCTGTACATCGCTGCACAAGCCTGAGTGAAATTGACACCTTAACAAGGGCTTAGTTACCACGACCGCGTGGCCTTGCTTCCATTGGTGGTCAATTTCACGCATACTATCCCGCACAAATCACGCACGGCGGGAGAGTGTGGGGGATGGCGAATATTGCAAAGCATAAGAACGGCTGGCGCGCACAGGTGGAAAAGCACGGTGTGCGGCGGTCTAAAGTGTGGCCGACGAAACGCCAGGCGCAAGATTGGGCGGCGCGGCAGGAATATTTGATCGTCAACGGGGAAAAGGTCGCGACTGAGCAGAGCCTTTCAAGTCTATTTGATCGATACCTGAGAGAAGTATCACCAGGCAAGCGCGGGCACCGCTGGGAAATCGTGCGCCTCGAAAGGCTGAAAAGGGATAAGATCGCCGCGATTCGGCTTTGTGATCTGGGTGCGAGCAATTTTGCAGATTGGCGTGATCGCCGGTTGCGTGAGGTTGCCCCCGGTTCGGTCAAGCGCGAAATGAACCTGATTGGTTCTGTTCTCAGTACAGCGGTCAAGGAATGGGGGCTAATGCCGTCAAACCCCATGTCGACCGTCAAGAAACCGAAAGAGCCTGCCGCGCGCAACCGTCTGCCGACCGACGACGAGCTGTCCCGCCTGCGCCACGTCGCAGGGGAAAACTTGGGCACATTGATGGGGAGGGCGTTTCACGCTTTCCTTTTTTCAGGGGCGACGGCGATGCGGGCGGGGGAAATCGTGGGTCTAACCGCCGATATGGTTGATCTTGTCGGGCGCGTGGCGCATCTGAAAATGACAAAGAACGGGACCGCACGCGATGTTCCGTTGTCGTCAGAGGCTGTGGCGTTGTTGAAGGCGCTGCCGGAGGTCGACGACGGTACGCCGATCTTTGGGCTTACGTCCAGAAACCTTGACGCGCTCTGGCGCAAGGTGCGCGACAAGGCTGCGATCGAAGATCTTACCTTTCATGATGCACGCGCTTGGGCGCTTACCAAGATGTCTCGCAAAGTCGATGCTTTGACGCTCGCAAAGATTAGCGGGCATCGTGATCTAAAGCTGTTGTTGAATGTATATTACCGTGAGAGTGCGGCAGATATTGCGGCACGGCTGGATTAAAAGGGGCAAGGCGATGCAAGAATGCAAGGTATGTGGCTGTTACTTCCATGTTTTCTGGACTGGAGTGAACGCACCCGGCGGCAAGGAGCGCGAGTGCGTTGATTGCCCAAAGTGTGAAACAACAGCTTTCAGCCGGATGACGGCTCTCTTTCCGCAGGTCGCGGAGGCCACCCCTGAAGAGGTCGAAGCCTATCAGTCAAAGCAGAAGTCCAGATGAGGAGCGGATGCATGTTTAGGGAAGCTATGGTCCTGTGGCTGGTTTTGGCCGGCGCGGGGCTCGCAGATGGTGTGGCGCAACCTTTTACCCTGTATCGCTCCTCGTTAGTGGACCCGATGATGCGGGTGCATATCGCGACTTTTGATGCAGAGGTGCGCGGGACAACTTACAATCAGGCAAACTGCTTGACTGCTGCGGACCTGTTCATGTCGCAAGAGGGTGTCTCGCTACGGTTCTGGTGTGAGCCCGGCAGATATGCTGGATCTAGATAGGAGCGGCTCTTTAGGAAGGCAGAGGAAGGACAAGTGGGATGAATTGGGCTTTGAATAATTGGAGTGACCTGTGCTCATTAGCCGGAATATTTCTGACTGTAGCCGGAGCTGCGGTGGCAGTTCGCTCGCTTCTGGGTGTGACTGAGGCTGACGCTCTAAAGCGATGGAACGAACTCGGTGCTATGGGCAGCCGCGACGATAAGATTAACCGCACTTTACCTTCGGTAAGGGGGGGGTCCATGAAGCGTCACACGCGCGCATAGGTCTCGGGCTTGGATTTCTAGGAGCTGTTTTACAAGGAGCTGTTTTACAAGCGGCCCCGACTTTGGCAGGTCATGCAGCATGAAACGCCTCGTTCACTTGGCGCTCATTGCCTTTGCCACCTCTGCCACAGCTCAGTCACTCCACGTCAGAGACGCTGACACGATAGTCGTGGATGGCACCCCTGTTCGTTTGAACGGCGTGGACGCGCCTGAACTGAAAACCCGCGCAGGGCAGAACGCCAAGCGCTGGCTTGTTGGCTATCTCCGGGGCCGAACAATCACCTGCGATCTGAACGGCGACCGGTCCTATGACCGCTGGGTCGGGGTCTGCTACGCTGACGGGCAGGATATTGGCGCTGCTGTCATCGCTGCAGGACACGCGCTGGACTGTCAGAGGTACTCAGGCGGGCGGTATTCTCATTTGGAGACGCCAGCGGCAAAGTCGCGGATCAGGCGGGCAGGGTACTGCGATTGAACGGCAACTTGGCGCAACAGATCCAAGTGAGGAGGAAGTTCAGATTCGGCATGCAAAGATTAGACGCGTGATTTGCAGGGGCGGCACATCCTTGAGGAGGAGGGAAGTGATGTCCCGTCAAACTCAAAGCACTTTGCCTTCAATTCATGAGCAATACTGGCGGCGCGGATGAGTAGAGGGTCGATGAACAGTGTGGTGAAATCAGAACTTGGCCGGTTGAGCACCAATGGTCCGCTTGCAACGGGTCCTTGCCAGGCGGGATCGGCGGATTGATAGGCCTTCAGAATGTCATCCCTACCGCGACAGCTTATGGTGCAACCGACTTCCCCGAGGTGCGCTCCACCATGCCCGACCTGAGGGACGCCAGATGGCTTTTGTATCGCTGTCCACGCAATTGCGAAGGTTGGCAAATCGAGATCGATCGTCGAGATTCGCCCCTTCATGTTCCTGATCATCCGAGCCCTACTGCCGCGGCGCGCCGGTCGCTCAATCGAGGCGAGAACCTTGGAGGCTCGCCTCTTCGCTAATTGCTGGACGATACCGATATACGGCGCTTCAAGTATCATCGAGGATTTGCGGAGATTGCAGCGACGGCAGGCTGGTGCGTAGTTCTCAACGTGGTCGGGTCCGCCATGCGCCCGCGGGTGGATATGGTCCACCTGCTCGGCCTCCGCATCGCAGTATGCACACTTACCGCCCCAGACAGAGAACAAAGCCTGACGGAGTTCTCTGGTGATGGGATGCGTATCCACTTCATTATTCATGCCGCTGCTCTTTCAGTTCGATAATTCGGATAGCTATTAAAGCCGCACCTGCCGCGTCTTACCGATACCTCGCGCTTCTAATTGGCCGCAGTTGATGCGTCGGCGGATCGTCGACGCCGAGACATTGAGCTTTTCTGCGGCTTGATCGATGCCGAACCATTCCTGCGGTGGGGCCAATGTGTCGAGCTGCCGCTTAAGATCCAGTAAAATACTTTCGACGCGATCAAGGTCGGCCTTTGTAGCGATCATGTCGCCGGTGAGCGGGCCGCGTGCGTGGGTCATGTCGAGTTCCTTTGTCATGCAGCCAGCCGAAGGGCATGTCGCCCCCATTGTTCTGCGGCGGCGTCCATCATTTCCGGGAAGGACCGCGACCGTAGGCGGGCGCGATCTGGGCCGGGGGGCATCCTGTGAATTTTGTTCCAGCGTTTCCATTCATCCGACCCGCGTTCCGGTTCTGGCAGCGGGTTGGTAGGCCTGAGCTGCGGCAGGTTGTCGAGAAACCATCCGGTTTCCTTGTAGGCTGTCGCGCCGAATTGGTGCGGCTGGACCAGATGCGGCGCGGGAAGGTCGGCGGGCATTCGGTCGCGGGCAAGATCATTCATCACCGGATTTTCGATCGCCTTGCACCGCACCGGGGCTTTCCAGCACGTCAGGAACAGCTCAACTCCAAGCTCAAATTCTGCGCGCAGATCCTCTATCGTGCGGCCTTTGGGCAATTTTTTGGGCGGTGTCCACTTGCCGGGGCCGGACATCCAGCGTCGCCCCGATCGGCAAAGCCGCGTGCAGGGCGGGTGTATGACGCAGATCAGATCCCAACCGTCGAGCAAGATCCCGTCGCGCAGATCGCAAACGATATGCCGGTTGGACCCGTCTTCTGCCGGTTCGATGTCGGTCGACCAGACATCATGCCCGCGAGCGGCAAAAGCCCGTCGTGCAACCCCCGAGGTTTCGCAAACAATTAGCGCGCGCAGTGCCATCATTCGTGGATCCTGTCGGGGTGCAATGTGGTTTGGTCATAGATGCCGCGGGGTATTACGGCAAAGTTGAATGCGTCGCCGTTGCCTGCTGCGCGGCGGGCAAGTCTTAGCGCCTGTTTGCGTGTGCCGAGCCATGCAAGGTGGGGTGTCGGTGTCGTTTGTTTCGCGTCCAAATGCAGATATTGGCGGGTGTCAGGATCCTGCAGCCGGATCATATCGGCTGTGCGTTTTCCGATTGCGCGTTCTTGCATGGTCAATCCTCGCGAAGCTGGGATTGTGTTGGTCGGTGCCCGCAGTGAAGAGCTGTCAGAACCTCCGTGATCATAGCTTCCGCGCGCGAGGTGCTGACTGCGATGGTGTCGAGCTGGGCGGACGCGGTGGCGGCGTCGTCGATGACGTGCTGGGCAAGAGCTTCGATCCGGTCGAGCTGGTCCCCGTCAGCGGTTTTTGATCCACGCAGCGCGAGCAATTCCGCGCAAATGTCGGGAAGGGCTATGACAAGCATCGCTTGCATGATGGGCGATATGTATTCGTCTTTCCAAGACGCTTCACCCTGCTGGATCAGTCGTAGATCGTTGTCAGTGAGCTGTGTGCGGGTCATGCTTGGTCAGCCTGGTTCGCGCGGCAGGCCGCAAGGTGGCTCTGGATACGCGCGCTGATCCGAAGGCGCTGCGCCTCTGCCGGGGTGGGGCGGTTGGGTATTAACTGAAAACGGATTACCGGCCAATTGCCGTGACGTGCCCGATGCTGGGCAAGTATGCGCAGGCGGTCTGCAGTTATGCGGGCGCTGGTGCCGTCTTCAAGTTGCTGGGCTTCTTTCGCTACCAGCCAAGTATCGAAGCTGATCAAGGGGTCTGGCAGACCTTTGGTCACGAGAAGATGCGCAGTAGCTATGGCCTCCATTGGTGTAACTTGGCGTCCCGAAGGATGAGTGTAAGCAAGTTGCATAGGGCGTCCTCCATCAAATGATGGACGATTGCTATGACTGAAATAGTCATTATGCAATAAAAAAATGACTGAAATAGTCATCTTGACGATTTGGATGCCACGGGTTTACGGTCGCGCGGCGAGGGGTGTTCCCTTTATGTTCTGGATAGGGGGTGCTGCTTGGGTGATGTTTTGAAAGAGCTTGCTGTTCGCGCGGCGCTTTCCGGGGAGTCGTTGGATTGCCTATTCAGGCGGGAGTGTTCGCATCTTTTCCGCGAGGTCGAGGGGCAGTCGATCCCAGCGCCCAAGTATCAAGAAGTCCAGGGAAACACCGAAGCGAACAACCAATAGGGCCGCGACCGTGTCAGATAGGCCTTGGCGACCATTTTCATATCTGGACCAGTACGTTCTTGGGATGTCCAGCATGTCAGCCATTTCGGACGGCGAGCGACCTAATGCGCGTCGGAGAAGCGCCAGACGCTTGCCGACGGCGTCATTCCTCATGGCTGCCGCCACGTCCGCTGGTAAGACTGATTCAGGTTTCAGAGACATGTCGGATGTGTCCACTTGCTTTGGTGGCCGGGCAATAACTTATTTTGCCTATTGACCTGATGACTAAATTAGTCATTTTGGCATCATGAATTCTGTTAGTGAGATCATCTGCGCCATTGGGCGCCGCCAAGAGCTGGCCGATGAGTGCATGGTTGCACCCATCGCGGTCTATCGGTGGGTAGTAAAAGAAGCGATACCAGCCCGCCACTTTGCCGCAGTTTTGAGAGTTGCAGAGCGAAACGGCGTACAAGTCACAGCAAAAATGCTCTGTGATGCGCACGACAGGCGCGAACCCCCGGCGGGTGACGCGGCATGAGGCAGGCCAAGCGAAATATGCAATCTGGGTCATCATGGCCCCATAGTACCGTCGCCACCTCGGAAAAATCTTGGGCGAAAGCAGGTCAAAAGGGCGGCGGTGAGGAAACTTCTTTCCAGCCGGTCAATCGCGTGGCGTTGCAGGAGGTGTCGCGCGAGCGGTTTGCCGACCTGCTGCGGATGGCGTTTCCCGAGGGATCGGATCGCGGCTGTGCCCGGTCGGCTGCTGCCTTTCTCGATGTGCATGAAAAAACCGTTCTGAACTGGCTGGCGCGCGAAACCAGTCCGCCGTTCGACGTGGTCTTTGCCATTGGCTGCCGCGTCGGGGTGTTTGCCGTGATGGATGTCATGACGCGCGGTGAAAGTCGCGTGTCCGTTTTGAACAAAGTGGTTCGCGGGGTGCGTCATGTGGTTGGAAAGTGAGCTGTCGATGCTGATGATGTCGGATGTCTCTGGCGCGGCGGTCGACATGCTGGTGACGAAATCCGGCCTTTGGCTGCGCAATACGTTGCTGCATTTTCTCGTGCCGTTTTTCCTGTTCCACCTGTGGTTCTATGTCTCGCCGATCTGGCTGGGCGGTCGATTTCGCCCGGCGGTTCGTGCGGGGATCTGGTCGATGCTGGCGGTGTTTCTCGCGCTTCAGGTGGTCCAGTTGTTTTTTCCGATCGGACGGTTGGGTTGGGTCTTCCTGGATAACCTTTTCGATGTGGTGATCGCCGGTGCCGGTTTTCTCCTCGCTTGGACTTGGGCCATGGGGGAGGTGACGCCGTGACTATAGCCACATCGCCACACAGCCTATCGCGCGTTGCAGCGGCGCTGGCGGCTGATCGAGGCGCTGTCTTGGTTGGCGGTTAGAAAGGACGGTTTAAATGGCAAGGCCTGATTTTGCCGTCGTCGGTGGTGCCCCTCCCGAGGAATATCCTCGGGAGCTGTGGGATCCGGATCTGACGCGCGACTTCTTCACGATGTTCCATCAAGATGAATGGTTCGCTGGCAAGCTGCATCTGCGCGCCAGCGTCGCCGTGCAAGGCGCGGCGCTCAACATGATCTTTGCATCGAAGAAGCGCACACCCGTTGGGTCTTTGCCGCACGACGAAGAGGACATCGCGAGCCTGATCCGGGTGCGCTGGGACGTGTGGGAAGGGCTGAAACGCGAGCCACTGAACCAGATGCATGGATGGCGTGAGTATTTGTTTGGCGATGAGTTGGTCTACGGCAACCCGGATGTGATCCGGATGGCGAAAGCCGCGCTGACAGCACGGGAAGAGCGGGCACTGAGCAGCGAAGCAAAGGCGATTTCGATGCGGCGCAGCCGATTGGTGGAGACCATGCGCGAGTCGGGTGTCAGCTCTGAGACGCTGGCGAACGCCGAGATCATCGAATGGCTCGATAACTGGCTTCTGGAAAACCACCAGGGGCCGCGCCGTAAGCCGCAGATCCTCGTCTCGATCCAGCGGTCTTTGCACGCCGCGCAGATGGCTGGCGTATTCAGGCACTGAAATCATTGGATTATTCCGGGCTTCTGTTCCGGGCACAGTTCCACACGTGGTGGAACAGTTCCCAACAAGAAAAGAACAGAACAAAGAAAAGAAGAAGAAACCACACTGACGGGACGCTCAAACTTCAAGCTCTGTGGCTGTGGATAACGTGGGATTTGGCTGAGAAAGGGTGACTGCGATGGACAGTGCTAAGATCGAAAACGAAACGCAGCGCGGGCGGATCAGATCCGCGCTGGTCGAAGGTCTTGGATTCCGGTTCCCCAAGGGAACGCCTGAAGACGAAGCACGCAAGAGGCTTAACCGGATCTGTGATGACCTTGCCTACCTCAGCGACGAGGGTATCCGCCGGGTGGTTGGTGCGTTGCGCACGAAGGGAGAGGGTGGTTCGCGGTGCTTCTGGCCGGATCGCGCAACATTTCTCGCCTATGCGGAACTCGCTGAGTCCCGACCGTTGGAGGAGGCACCGGGCGTTGCATCTTGGTTTGCCTCTGCCGCGGGGCGGGAGGCGGTCGCGGAGGATCGGCTCGTTGCCGAGTTTCTGTTCTGGGAGAAGAAAAAGAAGCCGCCGCTTCTGGCGGGCGAGAAGCGGGCCGTCGCAGAGCAGGCCGCCGCTTTTCGATCTCAAGCCCGGCGGGCACGTGCGAACAAGGCTTGTGGCCGCCCGCCTGTTCTGGACGATCAGGAATTCCTCGTGTGGTACGAAGATCTAGAGCGCCGCGCCACTGCTTTGGTCGAGGCGGGCAGGCGGGGAACTGCGATATGATGCACGACATGATCGAGATGGGCCGGATCGGCCATCGCTGTGGTCAACCGCTGGGCCCGGATGGGCGAGAGGTGGTCAGCGTGCGGCTGCTGCTGGAGTGGGCGTTCGCGTCCGAATGCGCGTCTATCGACTTCGACGAGCTGGAAGATCACCGACCTGCCGCCGGGGCCGAATACGCGATCATGCGTCAGTTGTCCTTGGGCAAGCGATCCGGTGAAGGCGTTCGCGTGGATACCTCTATTGGTCGAAGTGATCCGCATCCCGACGCCGAGGTGATCGCCTCCCTGATGCGGGCCTATCTGCCGTGGTCGCTGTGCCTGGAACTGGCGCGGTTAGCGCGGGCGCGGTCCGTGCCGCGTTGGGATCTCGGGCCGCAGCGCGTGATCCCTGCGGGTTTGGGTAAGCCGAACCAGTACGGCCAGCAGGCGCGGGTCGAAGTGTGCGACCGCCTGACCTATCTCATGCGAGGGCGTTCACGCCAGCGGGACGTCACTTGGTGCCCGGTGCGCGTTGTGCCGTCCTCTGCGGCCATCGCATCAGCCCGTCGCGGGTATCTTGATTGGTGGCGTGGCCTGTTCGAGGTGTCGAGCGCGCTGCGCCGGGTTGATCTGGATCTGTTCGTGGTGTCCACTTCGATGCCACCGATGCAGCCTTGGAAGAAAGCGGCTTGACACAATCGAGCTTCCGTTGACATATTGCCTCCGAACTGAATTGCGCCCGCCGGTCACAAGACCGCTGCGGGCGCTTTGCGTTTGGAGGTATCCCATTGACCCGTTTGTCGTCTGTCCCAACTCGCTTGGGGTCTTTGCCTATGCGCATGGGCCGCGCGGCGGGATCCGAAGCGGAGCGCAACCGCGCCCGCGATGCGGCGCAGCCGTGGCGCGCTTGGTATAAAACCCGCCGTTGGCAGACCCTGCGCCAAGACATCCTGAAGCGGGACGGCTTCCGGTGCCAAGCAACCGGCGTGATGTTGATCGGCACGTATCCTGCCGCGAACAGCCCGGTGATCGACCACAAGACGCCGCACCGGGGCGATCTGGCGCTGTTCTGGGATCCTGAGAACCTTCAGGCGGTGTCGAAAGCCTATCACGACGGCGAAAAGCAACGCCTAGAGCGGTCGGGGCGCGTCTGATGGGCGGTCGGGCTTATCCTTATACTTATCTCGTGGCGACCGTGGGGGGGCCATCAAAAGTGCAAAAAATGGCCGATGCGCAGACCCGCCTCCCTCGCACGCGGAGATTTTTTTTCTGATGGGCCGGGGTTTTGACCTGTTGGGGCACCCGATCCCTGAGAACCACGGCAAGCGCGGTGCGAACGGTCACACGCCGACAGCGGAAACAACTAGGAAAATCAGGGTGTTACTGCTTGCGGGGATGCCCAAAAAGATGATCGCAGAGAAAATGGGCCTCTCAATTCCGACGCTGAACAAACATTATTTTGCGTCTGGCAAAATCAGCTATCGCCACGCCCGCGAAATGGCATTGGCTGAACAGAAGGGCCGGGCGATGCTGTTGCTGGACAAGGCGGCGGGCGACGGCAAGGTCGCCGCGATCAAAGCCGTTTTGGACATCGTGCAAGAGCAGGAGATTGCAGAGCTGGCGCGATTGGCGCGGGGGGATGATGCCAAGCCTGCCAAAAAGGACAAGCCGCTGCCGAAAGGCAAAAAGGAAGCGCTGCAGGCCAGTGCGGCGGATGCGATCGAAAGTGATCCGCTGTTGAACCCGGAGCATTACCATTGAGCCAGCTTGCGCCGGGGGCCTTTGACGATTGGGACACGGCTTGTCCCGATTGGTACAACCGCATTTGCGCGGGCAAGACGCCGCTGCCCGATCTGCCGAACCTGCACGACGCTTATGCCGAAAAGGCGCTGACGATTTTCAAGTCGTTGCGCAATCCCGAGTTGGAAGGGTTCCCGACGTTCGGCGAGACCTGCGCGCAGTTTGTGTTCGACCTGGTGCGGGTCATTTTCGGCAGCTACGACCCGGAAATCAAAAAGCGGTATCTGCGCGATTTCTTCGTGATGATCCCGAAGAAAAACGCCAAGACGGCCATCGCGGCGGCGATCATTGTGACGGCTTGCGTGCTTAATCAGTCGCCGTCGGCGAAGTTCGTTCTGATCGCCCCGTCGATTGACCTGGCACGCGGGGCGTTTGACGTATGCAAGGGGATCATTGAGCGCACGGATCGGATCACGCGCCTGTTTGCCCCGGCGCAGGAGACGCAAAAGGCGATCCGCAATCTGAACCCGACCATACCGTCGCAGATCCAGATCAAGGCGGCTGATGGTGACATCGTCACGGGCCTGAAAAATGCGACTGTGCTGATCGACGAAACCCACGTCTTTGCGAACAAGCCCGCCGCTAAAGGTCTGTTTACTGAAATTCGTGGGGCGCTGTCGCACCCGCAAAACCGGCATTTCCTTCTGCAGATCACGACGCAGTCGAAGAAACCGCCGGTTGGTGTTTTCCGGTCGGAGCTGTCGACGGCCCGCGCGGTGCGCGACGGAAAGATCGCGCTGCCGATGCTGGCGCTGATCTATGAGCTGCCCGTCGAGGTGGTGAAGGATGGCGGCTGGAAGGATGAGGCGACTTGGCCCTTGGTCAATCCGCACATGGGCCGATCGGTCGACGCGGGGTATCTACGCGATGCGGTGCGTAAGGCCGAAGAAGAAGGCGCAGAGGCGCTGGATCTGGTCGCGTCGCAACACTTCAACGTCGAGATCGGCACCGGGCAGGGCGATGACGGTTGGCCGGCGCAGCTCTATTGGGACGGTGCAGCATCGCCGGGCCTGACCTTGGATGAGCTGCTGCAGCGGTCCTATGTCGTGACGATCGGCGTCGACGGTGGCGGCGACGATGACCTGTGCGGGCTGGTGGTGCTGGGCAAAGAGCGGGAAACCGGCTGTTGGCTGGTCTGGTGCCGCGCATGGGCGCAGCCGGAAGTTTTGCAGCGTCGCAAGAATATCGCGCCTTCGTTGGAGACCTTCGAGAAAGACGGCGATTTGACGCTGTGCAAGGAGGCGTTTCAGCACGTTGACGAAGTGGTCGAGATCGTGGGCCGCGTGAAGAAAACCGGCAAGATGCCGGAGGAACGCGGCGTCGGTCTGGACAAGGCGGGCCTGCCGGAGCTGCAGACCGAATTGGAGCTGGCCGGGCATATCGACCCCTTCATTACCGCCGTTCCGCAGGGCTGGCAGTTGCAGACCGCGATCCGGTCCGTGCCGCTGCGACTGAAATCGCGGTTGATGCTGCACGGCGCGCAACCGTTGTTCGCGTGGTCGATCGGAAACGCCCGCGTCGAGCGGGTGCGCAACAATATGTACATCGACAAGGCGCTTGCCGGTGCCGCGAAAATCGATGTCGTGATCGGCCTGCTGAATGCGGCGGTGCTGATGTTTTTGAACCCGGAACCGTCGGGCGCGGGCCTTGACGATTTCCTAGGCAACCCGGTGATGTCCATATGATCCAGTTTCTGAAATCTGCAGCGCGCGGCATCGCGGCGGCGCGCACCTATGGCGCGGGCTGGATTGCGGGGCCGATCGGCGGCGGGTTCGGGTTCGGCGGGATCACGTCGACGGCTGGCAAGCGGGTTTCGTCGCAAACGGCGCTGACGCATTCGGCGGTTTGGGACTGTGTGCGCAAGACGGCTGAAATGGTGTCGTCGCTGCCGGTGGATCATTACCGCAAGGGCCGCGACGGATCCCGCGACAAGGTCGAGGATGATCTTGCCGAGATCGTCAAGGTGTCGCCGAACAGCGAACAGACATCGGCAGAGTTCTGGGAAGGCATGGTCGCGGCGATGGTGCTGCAGGGCAATGGCTATGCCGAACGGCTGTTCGTCGGGTCGCGGCTGGTCGGTCTGCGCCCGCTGCTGGCCTGCACGCCGGAGCGCACGCAGGAGGGCGCGTTTCGATACAACGTATTGGATCGGGGCAAGCGCGAGACGCTGCCCGCCGACAAGGTGTTCCACCTGCGCGGCTTTGGCGCGGGGGATGGTCTGGGCATGTCGGCGATCCGCTACGGGGCCAATTCGATCGGGGCGGCGCTGGCGGGTGATGAGACGGCAGGGGCGTATTTCTCGAATGCGGCGATGCCTGCGGGCGTGCTGCAGTCGGAACAGCGCGGCATGACGCCGGAACAATCGGCGCAGATGCAGGATATCCTTGATCGCTTCACCGGATCGCGGAAGGCGGGCAAGGCGATGTTTCTGCCTGCCGGGTTCAAATGGCAGCAAATGCAGATGAACCCCGAGGATGCTCAGCTACTCGAAACGCGCCGCTTTGCGATCGAGGATGTGTGCCGTTGGTTCGGCGTGCCGCCGATCGTGATCGGTCACGCTGCCGAGGGGCAGACCATGTGGGGATCGGGCGTTGAGGCGATCTTGCTGTCGTGGCTGACGCTGGGGGTCAATCCGTTGCTGATCCGGCTGGAACAGCGGCTGGCAAAGGATCTGTTGGCGCCGGGCACGCGCCGCCGCGAATACTTCGAGTACAACCGCGAAGCCATGATCCAGATGGATAGTCGGGCAAAGGGCGACCTGATGCTGAAACTTGGCGCGGGCGGGACCATGACCGCGAACGAACGGCGGCAACGGCTGAACCTGTCGCGGCACCCGGATCCGAACGCCGATGCGCTGTTGGCGCAGGCGCAAATGACGCCTTTGGAGCTGCTGGGAAGGAACGACACATGACAAAGCGGAATCAACCCTTGGCGACGGTTCACACGCGCCCCGGTCTGAAATCCGACATTTCGGGGGATGCGCTGCGGCGCTGGAACCCGGACATAAAGGCATCGGTGCGGGCCGATGCGGACGCGGCGACGATTTCCGTGCTGGATCCGATCGGGGCCGATTACTTTGGCGACGGCGTCACGGCCAAGCGGATCGGGGCAGCCCTGCGCCAGATTGGCGATGGTGACGTGACGGTGTCGATCAATTCGCCGGGCGGCGACTTTTTCGAGGGGCTGGCGATTTATAACCAGTTGGTCGAGCACAAGGGCGCGGTCACGGTCAAGATCCTGGGCCTTGCTGCGTCGGCGGCGTCGGTGATCGCGATGGCGGGGGATCGTATCGAAATCGCCCGCGCGGGGTTCCTGATGATCCATAACACATGGGTCATGGCGGCGGGTGACAAGCACGCGCTGCGCGAGGTGGCGCATTGGCTGGAACCCTTCGACGCAGCGGCGGTGGATGTCTACCACGCGCGCACCGGCACCGATGCAAAGGAGCTGGCAAAGATGCTGGACGCGGAAACTTGGATCAGCGGCGCGGATGCCGTCGATCGCGGGTTCGCCGACGGCCTGCTGTCCGAGGATGATGTTTCGCCGTCTGCGAAGGCGTCGCGGGATGTCGCACTGTCGGCGGTCGCCGCTGCAAAGAAAATCGATTTGTTGATGGCGCGGCAGGACATGCCGCGCAGTGAACGCCGCGAGCTGGTCGCGGCGCTGAAATCCGGCACGCATGACGCTGCCGACGACGGCACGCGCACCGCTGCCGACACTGGCAAGCACGACGCTGCCGAACGTGAGCTGGCGCAACGGGCGCTGGCGAGACTGTCCAACCTCTAAAGGAACCTGACATGAAAAAACTTTCTATGCCCGCGATCAGCATCGCGGCACTGGCGCAGGCGTGCCCGGCGCATGTGATCGGATCCCCGCGCGCCGAGGCCGCGCCGACCGATGAAACGTGGCGCGAGGTGTCGCAAAAGCTGGATCAGCTTAACGGCAATATCAAACAGACCGCCGAAAACGCGCTGTCGGAGGCCAAGCGGGCGGGCGAGGTCAGCCAGGAGACCAAAACGATCGCCGACCGCCTGCTCAATGAACAATCGGCGCTGCAGAAGACGTTGGAAGGCGTGCAAAACGCGCTGGAAGGTCTGGACAGCAAGATCCTTGAAACCGCGCAAAACGCTGCACGCGGCGGCACGGGCGGCAATCCGGCGGCGCAGTCGCTGGGCCGTCAGGTCGCCAATGATGATCGCGTGAAATCCTACGAAGGCGGGATCCTGACGCTGACCGTCAGCAACACGGTGACGACCGCGACCGGATCCGCCGGGGGGCTGATTTCGCACCCTGAGGAACGCGAGCCGGTGCGGATCCCGCGCCGTCGCCTGCTGGTGCGCAACCTGCTGGCACAGGGCAGCACGTCGAGCGACAGCGTTCACACGCGCAAACAGACCTTGCGCGACAGCGGCGCGGCAGGCGTGGCCGAAGGCGCGCCATCGGCGGCATCGAATTTCGGCTGGGAAAAGGCCGTTGAGCGGGTCAAGAAGATCGCCACGCATACCAACGTGTCAGAAGAAGCCCTGGCCGATGCCGACCAGTTGGCAAGCGAGCTGGACGGCGAATTGCGGTATTTGCTGGATCTGGAAGAGGAAATGCAGATCGTTGCGGGCGATGGCGCGGGCGAGAACCTGCGCGGCCTGTTGATGGACGCGCCGGAGTTTGTCGCGCCCGGTGGCCTGCCGAACGCGAACCGGATCGATCGCCTGCGTCTGGGCCTTATGCTGGTCACGCTGGAAGGCTACATGCCCGCCGAAATTCTGCTGAACCCGCTGGATTGGGCAGGGATCGAGCTGATGAAGGTCGGCGGCAGCGGCGGCGGTGATGATCGCTATGTGTTCGGCAACCCGAATACATCGGCAACGCCCGTGCTGTGGGGCAAGTCGGTGGTGGAGACGCTTTCCATGTCGGCGGGCGAATGGCTGGCGGGTGACCTGGCAATGGCCGCGACCTACTACGACCGCGCGCAGACTGAGGTGATCATGTCGACCGAGCATGACACGAATTTCATCGAAGACATGGTGACGGTGAAGGCACGCCGCCGCGCCGCGCAGGTGAACAAGCGGCCCGCCGCGATGGTGCAGGGCGACTTTACGTTCGTCTGATCCGCCTGAGATCCCGCCGGGCGCGACGGATCCGCCGCGCCTGTTCCCCGCATCCCAAGAGGAAACCCCGATGCACATTATCCCGAAATCCACGCGCCACACGAAGGCGGGCACGTTTCGCCGTGGCGTGCCCTATGAGGTCGATGAAAAGGCCGCTCTGATCAAGAAACACGTTTTGCCGCACACCCATGGCGAAAACCCCGTGTTTGAGAAGGTCAGCGCCACCAAGGCGAAAAAGGCGGCAGAGACCGCATCCGCGCCTGTGTCGGACGCAGAGGAAAAAGCGAACACCACGGACGACACGCCGTCCAAGTGAACGCCCCCGATCGCAACATTGCCCCGCGCAGCGCCCGTCGCCGCGCGGGGTTTTCTTTGGAGGTCACCGCATGACTATTTCGCCGATCCTGCCTTTCATGGGCAAGCCGGAGGGGGAAAAGCTCGCCCGCCGGATCACGTCGCAGGACAGTTTCGCGCCGTCCGATCCGGTCGCAAAAACCGCCTATCTGACAGGCTGTCTGTCGGTGGCCGATCGCACCCGCGTCGCATCGGCGCACAAGCTGGACGGGGCAGAGGTGGTCGAGGATACCGCGCCTGACGCGGCGGACCCGGTCGAGGATGCGGACACATGAGAGCCGCACCGTTCCAGATCACGCCGCCGGATGGGCCGCTGATCCCGACGACGGATTTGCGCGGCGTCGTGCGGATGGAAACCGACGAACGCGACGGCGACATCGAGGCGGCGCTTTCGGGCGCTGTGTCGCTGCTGGACGGATACCGGGGGCGGCTTGGCCGGTGCATTCTGGCGCAGCGTTGGGCGCTGCCGTTGTTAGGCCGTGCCGAGGCGGTGCTTTTGCCGTTTCCTGATTGCCGTGATCCCCGCATCGAACGTCTGGTCGATGGCGCATGGGTCGAGGTCGAGGGCGTGGGCCTGTTTCATTCGGGCCAATGGGTCGCGCTGTCTGATATGCCGGACGATTTCACAGGCCTGCATCTGACGGTGACGGCAGGATATGAAACGCCCGCCGATGTGCCGGGCGACATCATGGCGGGGGTGCGCCTGCTGGTGGCGCATCTGTTTGACTATGACCCGCGCGCGTGGGGCGTCGAGGTTGGCAATTTGCCTGCCAATGTCGAAGCGATGATCGCCGCAAAAGTCTGGTTTGGTTGATGCACCCTGACCGCTTTGACGTGCGCGTCACGTTTCAGGAAAAGCGCAAGATCCCCAACGGCGGCGGCGGCAGTTCGGTGCAGTGGGTCGAGCTGGGCGGCGCTGGCAACGGGTCGCGGTGGGTGGCGCTACGGGTCGTCAAGCCAAGCAAGGGCGACGAAGAGACCGGCAACAGCCGAATAGAAAACGCCGTCGATTATACGCTGACAGTGCGGGCCGATCGGATCACGCGCACGCTGCAGGCGACAGGCCGCGTCATGATCGACGGGATCCCGCACGCGATCAAATCGCTGCCGCGTCCCGACCGGCGCACCGGAAACATTCAAATGATCGTGCAAGAGGGGCAGGCGACATGAGCCGTGCAACGGGATTTAAGCGGGCGCGATCGGCAGCAAAGAAGCGCCCGGCGGTGCTTGATCGCGCCGTGGTCGATGCGATCAACGAAACCGTCGACGCCGTCCATGCCGAGGGCGTTTCCAATATCAATGCGTTGATGACACGTCGCACGGGGCTGTTGCGCCGTCGTTATCGCCGCCAAATGCGCGCGGCCCGGAAAACCGGCGTTGTCGGATATGTGACGCGCAGTTCGGCGCGTGCGGCGTTCTATGCGCGGTTTGTGCATGACGGCACACGCTACATCACGGCCCGCCCGTTTCATGACCTGGCGGTCGCGTCGCAGCGCGAAAAGCATCGGGCGCGGATGCTGCGCGCCAAGCGCCGTGCGATCAGCGACGCCACGGGGCGCGGCTGATGATCGCGCGCCAGTGGGATCTGCAACAAGCGATTTTTGCGCGGCTGTCGGCGGCATTGGCCGGGCAGGGCGTGGGGGGCGCTGACGTGGCCGTGTTCGACCATATCCCGCAGGATCCCGACCGGCTGCACGTTCGGATCGATGCCTTTCGCGTCGTGCCGGGGGGCACGCGCGCGGGCCGCACTGATCAGCATTCGTTTTCGGTGCATGTGTTTGACGACAACACGGGCGAAGCGACCGGCGCGGGCCGGGAAGAAATCGCGCGTCTGCTGCCGCTGGTGGTGGGCGCGCTGGAAGATTGGCAACCGTTTGAGGGCGCGACGGCTGTCCAGTTGATCACGATCGACAGCGCCCCGGATGCAGCGTCGCAGGGTGGCGTGTGCAAGTTTCAAACCATGATCGGAGGCTAAGACATGGGAACAGCGGTAAAGGGCAGCGACAAGCTGATCCACGTAGACGACGGGGCGGGCCAAATGGTCGAGATCCCGTACCAGGGCGATGCGACCTACAATCCCGGCAAGTCCGCCGAGATATCGCGCACGAAAAACGGGGCGCACCCGTATTCGACCGACGCAGGCCACACGATCACGTTTTCGATCGAGAAAGAGCGCCCGGCGTTGGCCGCGCACACGCGCCTGCGCACCCTGTCCGCAAGCGGCGAGCTGGTGCAGGTGTCCTATGACGATCCCAAGGCGGGCGGCGAAACCCTGACAGGTGATGCGATGGTTGTCGTGGGTGAGGAAACGTCGAACACCGAAGGCGTCCTGACGCAAAGCGTCACGATCGCCTTTGTCGATGATCCCGTGCCGGGCGTGTCCGCCTGATGGCCGGGATGATCCCTGTAACCTTGGGCGGGGCGGCGTTTCAGATGCGCCCCGCTTATGGATCGATGCGCGACATCGAGGCCCGCACGGGCATGACGGTGTCGGAGCTGTTGGAGCTGGTCGCCGCGCAGCGCCTGAAAATAGATGAGGCGGTCGCAATCATCTGGTGCGGCTGTCAGGCGGCGGGCGAGAATTTTGACAGCTTGGAGGCCGTCGGCGAAACGGTTTTTGACGCGCGCCTGACATCGCCGGAGCTGCGCAAATCACTGTCGCTGTTCCTGCTGTCGTGCCTTTGGGCACCGGCAGCGGCAAAAAAAAAGTTCGACGAAGAAATCGCGCCGCTGCTGGCGACGCAGGAGATTGGCTGAAAATGACGTTTGGCTTTGCGACAGTGCATCTGGGCTGGCCGCCGTCTGATTTCTGGTCTGCGACGCCCTCTGAGTTTTGGGCGGCGCAGGCGATGCACATGCAAAAGGTCGAGGCGCAGAACCCAAAATGACAACCGAACGGATCCGCACGGAATACACCGCGAACACGGACAACTTTCGGCGCGGCGCAAGGGTCTACGATCAGACGCTTGCCAAGCAAGAGCGCCTGACGAATACCCGGCTGACGCGGATCGATGCCCGCTGGGATCGATCAACGCGCGACATCATGATGACGCGCACGGCGTTGGCCGGGCTGACGGGGTTGGTTGGTGGCGCGGCGTTGGGCCAGTTGCGCAATTATGCTGAAGGCTGGCGCGACGTTGAGCGTCGCCTGCAATCGATCGGCGAAACGTCGGATGCAGCGGGCAAAAAGCTGGTCGGCGTCGCCTTGCGGTCACGCACGGATATCGCGGGAACAGCGGCAGCAATTCAACGTCTGGCAAAGTCGACGGGCGCGGATCTGGACGCCACAAGCCGCCGGGTCGAGACGCTGCAAAAGCTGCTGGCGTCGGGCGGGGCATCCGCAGGCGAACGCGCGTCGGTGTCGCTGCAGTTGGGGCAGGCGCTGCAGGCCGGTGTCCTGTCGGGGGATGAATACAAGTCGATCGCGGAAAACGCCCCGGTCGAGCTGCTGGACGCTCTGGCAAAGGCGGCAGGTATCACGCGGGGCGAATTGAAAGCCTTTGCGGCAGAGCAAAAGCTGACGACAAAAGTCGTTCTGCAGGCGCTGGACGATCTGGCGTCGACCGCTGACGACAAGTTCGGCGCGTTGGCGGTGTCCGGGTCTGAGGCGTTCGGCGTGCTGCAAACGGGCCTGACGGTCTACGCCGGAAACGTCGATGAGGCGCTTGGCGCGACGCAGGCGATCAACGGCGTGATGATGGCCTTGGGCGAATACCTGACCGACGTGGAAGGTGGCGCAACGTCGCTTGCCAAGGCGTTGAAAGTCGTGGCGGCGGTCGCGCTGACAACGGCAGGCGCACGCGGCATGGGGGCCGTCAATGCGGTGATGCAACAGTCGAGCGTCGCGGCCCGGCAGGCGGTGCGGGACAGTCACGCGCAGGTTGCCGCATCCAGCGCGAAAGTCGCCGCTGCCCGTCGTGAGGTCGCGGCAAGCCGGGAGCTGATCGCGCAGCGTCAGGCGGAAATCGTCGCCCGTCTGCAGGGCAACAAAAAGGCGACACGGGCCGTTGCGTCACTGGCCAACGCAAAAAAGAAAAGCGCTGCCGCGTCGGCTGCGCTGATGGGGGCAGAGGCGCGCGCCGCAATCGCAACCGATCGGCTGGCTGCGGCGCAGGTTCGTCTTTCGGTCGCAGCCCGTGCATCGGCGGCGGCGATGAGGGCGGCGCGTGGCGTCCTGGCCTTCTTTGGTGGCCCTGCCGGTCTGGCCTTTTCTGCGCTGGTGGCGCTGCCGCTGCTGTTGTCGGAAAGCGGCGAAAAGTCTGACGGTCTGCGCGCGGCGGCAGATCAGGCGCGTGATGCGATGGACCGTTTCGCCGATGCGTCCAAACGCGCCGGGAACGAACAGGCGACAATGGGCGGCAAGGTCACTGCCGCGACGCAGGCGGTCTTGTCGCAAAGCCGTGTCGAGCTGCAGAGCACGTTGGCGACCTTGCGCAAGGGACGCGCGGCGTTGATCGATGACATGCAAGGCAACGGCCTTTTTGATCTGTCGGAGCTTTCAGGGCCGATCGCCACGATCAACCGGTCGCGCAACAGCGGCAGTCGGGGCAATCCATTTTTGGCCGATGCCCAAGCGGCCCTGCGGGATCTGCAAAACGGCAGCGGGGATCTGCAACAGATCGTTGCCGCGCTGACAGAGGTGCGCGGGGTCGGATCAGAGGCGCGGCAAGTGATGCGGGACTATGATCAGGCTGTGGTCGATCAGGCGGTTTCGCTAGAGGATGCCCGCGCGAAAATGCTGGACTATGCCAGCGCGGCGGGCGTGTTTCGGAATGAGCTGAACGCGATCGAAGCGGCAGAGGGGCCGGAGGCGCAGCGCCGAGCCTATGACAATCTTGCGCAGGCTTTGGGGCAGGCGGCAGAGGCGAGCGCGATCATGGGCGGATCGGGGGTCGATGCTGTCGCCGACATCGCCCGCGAGCTAAGCCGGGCCGAAATCCAAGTCGCGGCTTATGAGGCGGCGCTTGCTGGAAATACGGAAGAAGCGGCGCGGCTGCAGGCGATTTTGGACGATGCAACGGGATCTGCTGTCGACCTGGCGAACACGCCAACGCCTGACTATAGCGGCGCTGCAGCTTCGGCGTCGGGTCTGGCAGATCAGCTAGAGCGTGCGGTGAGCGCGGCGATCAATTTGCGGTCGCAGGCGATCAGCGGTTTGCAGCGTGCCAAGATCGATGCGGAGTTTCGGACGGATCCGGTGGGCCGGGCGGGCGCGCTGGCGGGGGCGCAGTTCGATGCCGAGCTGGACGGGACCGGCATGATGGGGCCGTTTCCGCAGGATCAGCTAGACGACATCGCGCGCCGTCGCGACGAATACATCGCGCTAGAGGTCGAGGCCGAACAGATCCGGCAAAGCACGATCGCGGCGAACAAGGCCGATGCAAAGACCGTATCGGGTGGCAAGAGCGGCAAGGGCGGCGGTAGCTCTGCAGCGGCGGCAAAGGACGCGGAGCGGGATCTTGCGTCGGCGCGTGGCCTGCTTTTGGAGAATGGGCAAAAGGCGCTTTTCATCGAGCAGGAGCTGAACGCCGAACGCGAGCGCCTGCGCGAGCTGATGCCTGCGCTGATAAAAATGGGCCTGTCAAAAGCCGAAGCTGATGCCGTCGTCAATTCGGAGCTGGAACGGACAGAGAAACGGCTTGGCGAGGTCAAGACGGCATCGGAGGAAGCGGCAGCGGCCTTCGCGCGCGGGATCCTGTCGGACATCCGCGCCGCCGACAGTCTTGAAGATGCAATCGGGCGGATCGCCGATCGCTTGATGGATCTGGCGTTGGATCCTGTTTTCGACATGCTGGCAAATCAGTTTGCCTCATTCGTCGGCGGTATGTTTGGCGGTGGTGGTGGTGGGGGTGGGGGTGCCGGTGCGAGGGTCGCTGCGACATTGAATGCCAAGGGCAATGCGTTCAGCCCGTCAGGTATCCAAGCCTTTGCGCGCGGCGGGGTGGTCGATCGCGCGACGGCCTTTCGGTTCGGTGGCGACCGGCTGGGCGTCATGGGGGAGGCCGGGCCGGAAGCGATCTTGCCGCTGCGCCGTGACGGGTCGGGCAATCTGGGCGTGATCGCGCAAACGCCGACCGTGCCAACCGCGCCTGTAGGCGGCGTGATTTCGTCGTCGTTTAGCTGGTCGGGCGACATGATCATCAACAGCGAAAGCGACGATCCGCAGGCCGTGGGGTCGGAGGTCATGACGCAGATGCAATCGATGTTCGAGCGGATGTTTTCGGCGCGGATGCAAACGGCAATGCGGGCGGGCGGTGTCCTTGACCAGCAATACAAAAAGAAGGGGGGCCGCTGATGCCCGTGATCTTTGCGCCGCCCGTTGAGCCGGAAATGCAGGGCTATGCCGACAAAGAGACGGCAGAGGTCAACCGCGCGCAGTTCGAGGGCGGATATGCGCAGCGGTCGCGCACCGGGCCAAATTCGGTCACGCGCGATGTGCCCATGTCCTTTGTCGTGACCGATCCGCAACGCCGCGAGCTGCTGGACTTTTTCAGGGCGCGGGCGGGGGTCGAGGCGTTTCTTTATCAGTCGCCTTTTGACGACGCGCCGGGGCTATGGACCTGCGCGGCGTGGCCGTCGTCGCCGGTTGGCAAGCGCGGCCCGCTGGTGGTTTGGCGCATGATGGTGACATTCAAAAGGGAGTTCGACGCGATCTGATGGAACACTTTAGCGACGACATCCGGCGTGAGCTGGAAGGGTTCGAGGTGGGCGAGGTGGTCGAGCTGTTCACGGTCGACGCGCGCGACATCGGCGGGGCTGTGTATCGCTTCGCATCGGCAACAGTCCAGGACGACGACGGCGCGGCGGTTTTTCCGTCCTTTGGCGGCGTCGTGTTCGATCCGCTGCCGTTTGAAAGTGAAGGTTGGGATTTTTCGGCGGGTGGAACCCTGCCGCAACCGACGATCCGGTTTGCGGTGTCGCGAGAGGATGGCGACGCGGTCACGGCGGCATCCTTCCTGCTGTCGCTGGTCAATTCGCTGGATGATTTGCTTGGCGCGCGCGTGCTGCGGGTGCAGACGCTGCGCCGTCATTTAGATGATGGCAGCGATCCGAACCCGCAAGCGCACATGGGAATTGAGGTCTACACGGTCGCGCGCAAGACAAACCAAACCGCGACGCTGATCGAATTTCAATTGCAGTCGGCGTTGGATCTTGAGGATGTCCTTTTGCCGCGTCGTCAGATCCTGAATTTCTGTCAATGGCGCTACCGTCGACCGCGCCCCGATGGTGGCTTCGATTATGACCGCGCGACCTGTCCTTATACCGGGGCCGATCGCTTCGACGCCAAGGGAAACCCGGTGGCGAGTGATGCTGCAGACCAGTGCGGCAAACAATTGCGCGATTGCAAATTGCGATTTGGTGAAAACGGCGTGTTGCCGTTTGGCGGCTTTCCTGCCGCTGGCAAGCTGACGCGAGGGTAAAATGTTCCGTCCTGATTTCTTTCGACATCCGGCAGCGCCCTTTGGCCGCCGGATCTTAAATGCTGCCGCGAAACATGCCGTCGCAGACTATCCGCGCGAGGCGTGCGGTCTGGTGATCGCGGGCCGGTATGAGCCCTGCGAGAACAGCGCGGCGGATCCTACGGCCGAATTTTTGATCGCGCCGGATCAGTTGGCGCAAGGCTACGCCACGGGCGACCTGCAAGGCGTGGTGCATTCGCATCCGCGCGGGCCGTGGTTCCCGTCGCTGGCCGATCAGCACGGGCAAATCGAAACCGGCGTGCCGTGGGCGATCATGGTCGCAGGCGAGACCGGCGCACAATTGGCGTGCTGGTGGGGCATGGATCGCCCGCCGGTGATGTCGCGTGACGGGCTGCATGTGTCCCGCGAGTTCCTGCCGACGGCGTCAGACTGCTATTCGATCGTTGAGGATTATTTCCGCGATGCGCGCGGGGTGCGTCTGCGCCCGATCCCGCGTGCCTGGGAATGGTGGCAGGATCCGGCGACGCATGGGTCGCTGTACCTGGACAATCTGGAAAGCTGCGGTTTCGAGGTGGTTTCGACGGATCCTGAGGCGTTCCGCGACATCGCGCAGGAGGGCGACGCCTACCTGATGGCGATCCGCTCAAAAGTGCCAAATCACGCGGGCATCTACTTGGGCGACGGTCTGCTGTTGGAGCATGTTCAGGGGCAGTTGTCGCATCGTGAGCCGATCGCCCGAAAGCTGCGTCATATCACGCATTGGCTGCGCTACACGGGGGCCGGGGCATGATCCGCACAATTCACCTGCACGGGGCGTTAGGGGCGTCCTTTGGGCGCGAGATCCGCCTGGACGTGGCGTCGCCGGCGGAGGCGGTGCGGGCGCTGTGCCTGATGGTCGAGGGGTTTCGGGCGCATGTTGAGCGCGGCTGTTATCAGGTGTTCCGGGGTCGCCGCGACCGCGGCATCGATCTGGATCCGCAGGAATTGCACGTCGGGTTTTCCGACATCGATGTCGAGCTGCATCTGGTGCCCCGTGCGGCGGGGGCCAAAAATCGCGGGCTTGGCAAAGTGCTGCTGGGTGGTCTGCTGATCGCGGCATCGTTCGTCGTGCCGGGGGGCTGGGCAATTGCTGGCGAGGCGGTTTCTGGGATGGTGGCGCAAGCGGGCATCGCAATGGCGATCGGCGGCGTCGCACAGATGCTGGCCCCGCAACAGCGCCAGCCGGAGGAAACAGACAACGGCGAGGCGTCGACGCGGTTCGGCGGTGCGGTGAATATCGCGACGGTTGGCGTCGCGGTGCCGGTGATCGTCGGGGAATGTGAAGTCGGGTCGCGCGTCGTGTCAGCGGCAATGATGGTGGTCGATCGGGTGGTCGAGGCGGCTGATGATGATGGGTCGCTGTTTTCGAGAATGGGCGCGTTAGCTGAAAGCGGGGCAGGGCAATGACATTTCACAAACCGATACACGGGGCGGGCGGTGGCAAGGGTGGTGGCCATACCCCTGACGAAAGTCCTGACAGCCTGTTTTCCGATAGCGTCGCGCTGCTGATCGATGTGGTCAGCGAAGGTGAAATCGAGGGTTGGGCGGATCCAGAGTTGCCCGGCACATGTATTTTCTTTGATGATACGCCGCTGCAGAACGCCGATGGATCGCTCAATTTTGAAGGCGTGTCCTACACGCTCCGGACGGGCACGCCAGACCAAGCGCCGGTGAAGGGGGTCGAGGCGTCCAGTTCCGAAATCGGCGTCAATGCGCAGGTGAAACAGGCAGAGCCGGTGGTGCGGTCTGTCGCGTCGGCTGATGTCGATGCGGTCGTCGTCAAGGCGCATGTGCCCTCGTTGGTCAACCGGCAGGATGATGGAGATCTGCGCCCGACGGGTGTCGAATTTGCGATCGATATCAAGGCGGGCGATGGGCCGTGGGACGTCGCCAAAGAGGCCACGATTTCGGGCAAGACCCTGTCGGGCTATGTGCGCGCCTATCGTATCAACTTGCCATCCGTGCGCCCCGTTGCGATCCGTATGCGCCGCATCACGGCTGACAGTGCGGACACAAGCCGGGCGAATGATCTGTATTTCGCGAGCTTCACGGAAGTTATCGACGCGCATCTGTCCTATCCTGACACCGCCTATGTCGCGCTTGCCGTGCGCGCTGATGCCTTTGGCGGGCGCGTGCCGCGCCGGTCTTACCGGCTGCGCGGCCTGAAATGTCTGGTGCCGTCAAACTACGATCCAGAGACCCGCACCTATGACGAAAGCGCAATCTGGGACGGCACCTTCAAGCGCGCGTTCACGTCAAATCCCGCCTTCTTTTCGTATTCGGTTTACATCGATGACCGCTGGGGCTTGGGCGACCGGATCGATCCGACGCTGGTCGACAAGTGGCGGATCTATTCAATCGGCAAGTATTGTGATGAGCTGGTCGACAACGGGTTCGGGGGGCAGGAACCGCGTTTTGAAATCAACGGCGTGATCGACACACGCGCCGCGGCTTACGAAGTGATCACGAACCTGTCGGCCACATTCCGCGGTGTGACCTATTGGGGCGCGGGCGCGATCGTGCCAGTGCAGGACGCGCCTGCGGATCCGGTCAAACTGGTGACAAATGCAAACGTCGTGGATGGGTCGTTTTCCTATTCCGGCACCGGCCTTGCCGCGCGGAAAACAGCGGCGGTCGCCTCGTTTCGGGATGTTCAGGATCACTACCGCATCAAGCCTGCGGCTGTGCATGAGGATATCGCAGGCATCTACCGTTTCGGGCGGCGTCAGGTCGAGCTGGCCTTGCCCTTTGAAACCCGGCGCGGGGCGGCGTTCCGCGCGTGCCGGTGGGAAGTTGAGACAAACCTGAATGCAACCGAGCTGGTCAGCTATCAGGCGGGCTTTGATCATGCGGCCATTCGGCCCGGTGATCGCGTCCTGATCAGCGACAAAAATCGCCTGCTGTTGCGGGCCGGTGGGCGGATCCTGGGGGTTGGCGCCGACCGTCGCAGCGTGGTGCTTGATGCTGCGATTGCGGTTGATGAGGTCGAGGATCTGCGCCTGCATGTCGCCAGTGCGATCGGCGACTTTTACACGGTCGAGGTCGACGCGCCGACGGGTGACGCCGTGACGCAACTTGATCTGGTGGATCCGCTGCCCGCCGATGTGGTGCCGGGGGCAGTGTTTATGCTCAACGCGACCGGCATCGCGCCGCGTCTGTTCCGGGTGATGTCGAACACGCCGCAAGGGCACCTGTTCAACGTGACGGCTGTTTTGGATGATCCAGACAAGTTCGCGCGGGTTGAGGCCGATCTGTCGGTCGAGGATCCCGACCCGTACATCATACCGTCACGCGGCGCGCCAAACGCGCCGTCGGGGCTGCAGTTGAGCACGTTCCTGCGCGCAGATGTTGGCTCTAAGTCCAAGATGAAATTCAATTTCAGTTGGACGCGCCCGCCGTCGGATCCGGTGGCGTCCTACACTGTGTTTTTCGAGGAACCGGGAACGGCGCGGCGCAAGGTTGCCGACGGGATCCGCGACACGTCGATCGACATCGAGCCGGAGGCATTGGATGCCGGGGAATATGTGGCGACGGTTCACGCGGTAAATCAGACGGGGCAAAGCTCGCCTGCCGCGCGCGTCGTTTTGGACTTCACCGCGCCGCCGTACATCGTGCCGGATCCGCCCGACGTGGTCGGCGCGACGGCAGGGTTTGACACTGTCGAAATCCGCATCGCGCCGCATCCAGCGTCGGACTTCCGGGCCTTTCGGATCTATGGGGCGACGGCAGACGACGACACGCCGGTCCTGATCGATGAGACATCGCAGGCGGTTTATGCGCGCCGCCCGCAGGCGGGTGACGCCGTGACGCGGTACAAGGTGACGGCCTACACATTCGGCGATCTGGAAAGCGACATCGGGCAATCATCGTGGATAGCGTTGCGCCCGACCGGCGTCCCGATCGACGGGCTGCAAGAGGCCGTGACAGACGCAATTGAAAGCGCCCGGCAAAGCGCCACGGCAGACAAGGCGGGTGCGGAAGATGCGGCGGCGGCGGCTTTGGCGGCGGCTGGCGCGGCGGCGTCGTCAGAAAACGACGCGGCGGCATCAAGGGACAATGCTGCAGCGGCTGCGATCGAGGCGGCGGCATCACGGAGCGACGCGGCGACGGCTGCGATCGATGCGGCATCATCACGGAGCGATGCGGCGACGGCTGCGATTGATGCGGCATCATCACGGAGCGATGCGGCGACGGCAGCGATTGATGCGGCATCATCACGGAGCGATGCGGAGACGGCTGCGATTGATGCGGCATCATCACGGAGCGATGCGGCGACGGCAGCGATCAATGCGGCATCATCACGGGACGACGCGGCGACGGCAGCGATCGATGCGGCGGCATCAACGGTCGATGCGGTGGCTGCTGCGATTGATGCGGTGGCATCAAAGGGCGATGCCTCGTCGTCAGCGGATCTTGCCGGGCAGCGGGCGTCGGCGGCAGAGGTCGCGCAACAGGCGGCAGAGACGGCGCAGTCAGGTGCTGAAAGCGCACGGGGCGCGGCAGTAACCGCAAAGAACGATGCCGAAGGCGCGGCGTCTTCGGCGTCCACGAGCGAAGCCCTGTCTTCTACCGCTCGCCGCCGCGCCGAACATGCCGTGACCGGCAACCTGTTCACGGAAGGTAGCTTTGATGATCTGGACCACCTGAACCAGACGGACATCTCGCCCGGAGCTATCGTCAATGTTCCAGCGCCCCATCCCCTCGGGCGAACCAAAGCCCTGCGCCAGACATCCCGCGATGCGTACTGGCCTACGGCTATGATAGAGGGAGACATTCGAGGCCGCACCTACCGTGTCACAGGCTGGGTCTACAACGAGGATGCCACGGCACAAGCTCGTGTGGGTTTCCATATCAGATATGCTGAAGGTGGGTCCACGTGGCCCACGGTACTAGTTGCCGATCCCAAGCAGGTAGGGTGGGTCGAATTTGACGTCGAGATGACGATCTCGCCAAACTATGGGTCTTGCGCGGGCTGGCGGCTATTCCTGCAACAGAATGGCTCTGCCGACACTCACACGCTGTTGTGCTACTGGACCGACCTGCGGTGGGAAGACATCACAAATGTAGTAGCCTCACAGGAAGCGGCGACGGCATCGGCAGACAGCGCGACGACGGCGTCGTCGCAGGCGGATCTTGCCGGGCTACGGGCGTCGGCGGCAGAGACCGCGCAACAGGCGGCAGAAACGGCACGCAGCGGGGCGACATCGGCCCGTGACGCGGCTGTGACAGCCCGTCAGGGGGCAGAGGATGCCGAGGCGACCGCGACGACGCAGGCGGGGCTTGCGACGCAGGCGGCGACGGATGCGGGCGATGCTG
>NZ_JAGEMH010000021.1:0-57057 GCF_040148795.1 Sagittula sp. NFXS13 | reverse complement strand
CGCTGTCGCTGGCCACCCGGGTCCTGGCCGTCGATGCCAAGCGGATGCATCTGTATCAGGAGATGCTGGGCAGCGATGGCAGCCGCCTTGCCTGGTGCGAGCAGGTGCTGTTGCATGTTGCGCGCAAGGGCGGCACGCCCCGCGCCGCGCCGTTCCCGCCTGCTGCCGCATCGCGTCTGGGCGCGCTTCAAACCGCGCAGCGGGGCGAGGCGCGGCCAGCATGGCTTGACCGGCGCACGGGCCTTGGCTGACAGGCGGGCCTGACCATGCGCGCCCGGCCCATGGGCTGAGTGGGTCATAAATACAAAGGCCGCCGGTTTCCGGCGGCCTTTTCAGTGCATCCGGGGTGGGGCGCGTCAGAGCACCTCGAACAGGCCCGCCGCGCCCATGCCGCCGCCCACGCACATGGTGACGACCACACGCCGCGCGCCGCGCCGTTTGCCCTCGATCAGGGCGTGGCCAACCATGCGGGCGCCCGACATGCCGTAGGGATGCCCGATGGAGATCGCCCCGCCGTTGACGTTGAGCCGCTCGTCCGGAATGCCCAGCTGATCGCGCGACGGGATGACCTGCGCGGCGAACGCCTCGTTCAGCTCCCACAGGTCGATGTCATCGACGTGCAGGTTATGGGCCGCCAGCAGTTTGCGCACCGCTGGCACCGGGCCGATGCCCATTTCGTCGGGCGCAACGCCCGCCACCGCCATGCCGCGATACAGCCCCAGCGGCGCAAGGCCCCGGCGCTCGGCTTCGCGCCGTTCCATCAGCACGGCGGCAGAGGCCCCGTCCGACAGCTGCGAGGCGTTCCCGGCTGTGATGAACTGCCCCTCGGCCACCTGCTGGCCATCCCTGAACACCGGCGCCAGCGCGCCGAGCCCGTCCAGCGTGGTGCCGGGCCGGTTGCCTTCGTCGCGCGCAAGCGTCACCTCGCGCATCGAGGTTTCGCCGGTGTCACGGTCGCGCACCTGCATGATGGTGGTGATGGGAACGATCTCGTCATCGAACCGGCCGGCCTCCTGCGCGGCAGCGGTGCGCTGCTGGGATTGCAGGGCATAGGCGTCTTGCGCCTCGCGGCTCACACCGTTGCGGCGGGCGACGATCTCGGCGGTTTCGACCATCGACATGTAGGTCGCCGGAAGGTGCTGGTCGATCCAAGGGTCGTGCCAGTGCCGGGTGTTCATGTCCGGCGTCTGCACCAGCGAGACCTGTTCGACCCCGCCGCCGATCGTCACCGTCATGCCGTCGGCGATGATCTGGCGCGCCGCGATGGCGATCGCCATCAGCCCCGAGGCGCACTGGCGGTCGACGCTTTGTCCCGGCACGGTTACGGGCAGGCCCGCGCGCAGCAGCCCGGTGCGCGCGATGTTCATGTGGGTGGTGCCCTGTTGCAGGGCGGCCCCGACGGTCACGTCCTCGACCTCGGCGGGGGCGAGGCGGGCGCGCTCCACGGCGTGGTGAATGGCGTAGCCGATCAGATGCGGCGCGGTGGTGGCGTTGAACGCTCCGCGATAGGCCTTGCCGATCGGGGTGCGGGCGGTCGAAACGATGACGGCTTCCCTCATCAGCTTGTCTCCTCTGTGTCATTGGCGGGGTCACGGAACAGCGCCTCGGCGCAGTGGCGCAGCTCGGCGGTCAGCGGCGCGGGCCTGCGGGACGCGCGATCCACATAGACATGAACGATGCGCCCGCGCGCGGCGCAGGCCCCGGCGCCCAGATCGAACAGGCCAAAGCCCCAGGTCAGGCTGGTGCGCCCGATTGCCTCGATGCGCACACCGACGCTGAGACTGGAGGGGAAGGTGATCTCGCGAAAGAACTGCGCGCCGTTTTGGACGACCAGCCCGATCGGTGCGCTGGCGTTTGCAGACAGGTCAAGCGCGCCGTGCTCGACCAGGGCGATGTTCATCGCGGTGTCGAAATATGACAGGTAGGTCACGTTGTTCACATGGCCGTAGATGTCGGAATCGGCCCATCTGGGGGCCGTTTCGTAATGCCACGCATAGGCCGCGTGGGGCAGGGGGGGAAGACGCTCGGTCATCGCCCTAGCCCTGCGCGGCCAGCGCGGCGCGGGCATTGGCAACGATGCGCGCCACATGGTCGAGCCCGGCCTGAACCTCGATCTGCCCGTCAAGATCGGCGATCTCGTCAAAGCGCGCGCCGACGGTGTCCGGCGTGAAGTCCTGCCCGGTAAAGCACACGCCCTGGCTTTCGACCAGCGCAAGCCGCGCGACGGTGCCCGCCCCGGCAAGCAGCGCTGTGCGCGAGGGCGCATCGCGGCTGACCAGCCAGACCGCCGCGGGCGACACCAGTTCGGGCGCCAGCAGATCGAGCATTTCCGGGTCCATCATGTCGTCGGTCATGCGCGTGGCGGCGGTGGGGACGATGGCGTTCACGTGGATGCCGTATTTCGCGCCCTCGAAATGCAGCACATTCATCAGGCCAAGCACGCCCATCTTGGCCGCGCCATAGTTCGACTGGCCGAAATTGCCGTGGCTGCCCGAGGTCGACGAGGTGACAAGGATGCGCCCATATTCCTGCTTGCGCATCTGCGCCCAGACCGCCTGTGTCGCGATGGTGGTGCCCATCAGGTGCACCTCGACCACGCGGCGGAAATCATCGATGTCCATCTTGGCAAAGCTCTTGTCGCGCAGGATGCCGGCGTTGTTGATCAGCACGTCGATCCGACCAAAGGCCGACAGCGTCTGATCGACCATTGCGGCCATTTCATCCTGCGATGCGACGTTGCCGGCATTGGCGATGGCACGCCCGCCGGCGTCGGTGATTTCCTGCACCACCGCCTGCGCGGCATCGGTCGCGGCGCCACTGCCGTCGCGCGCGCCGCCGAAGTCGTTCACCACGACCGCTGCGCCGTGGCGCGCCAGGGTCAGCGCGTGCGAGCGGCCAAGCCCGCCGCCAGCCCCGGTGACGATTGCCACCTGATCCTTGAATGAAACCGGCATGTCCATCTCCTCCGATGTGGTCTCTGTGTTGTCCAATTGGGGGGCCGGGGCGCGCGGCGGCGCCCGGGCCGTGCCGTGACCGGGCGGGCGTTCAGCCGCGGGTCTCCAGCACCAGCCAGCTTGCCGCAAGCGCCGGGCGGTCGGTGCCTTCGATGTGCACGCTCACGGCATAGTTGCGCAGCATGCCGCCTGCCTTGGGCGTCTCTGTCTGCAGGGCAAAGCTGGCGCGCAGGCGCGATCCCACCGGCACCGGCGCAAGAAAGCGCACCTTGTCGAAGCCGTAGTTCACCTCGACCGAGCCGGGGGCCGGGGGCGGCAGGGCGCTGCGGGCAAAGGCTGTCAGTATGGAAAGCAGGTAGAACCCGTGCACGATGGTGCCGCCATATGCGGTTTCGGCCTTTGCGCGCGCAGGGTCGACATGGATGAACTGGTGGTCGTTGATCGCGTCGGCGAAGCCGTCGACAATCTTTTGATCGACTTCAAACCAGTCTGAAACGAGCGTTGCTTGGGCATCTTGCATTGCGGAGGTCCTTGGTCGGGCGTGACTTTCATCTTGCGACATACTCAGTAGTATGCGAGGTGGGAACTGTCCAGACCCCTTGCGGATCGCGAACAAGGTTGTTCGATTTTGCGATCGGCTCTATGGCTGAAAGGACGTGACCAAATTGAATTGCCTTCAGGAGGAGCCAGGTGGCGAACCACGACATGCACCGCGAATGGGCTTCGAAAACGCGAGGTCAGGAAGATTCGGGTCATCTGGCAGACAGCGTTGCCGAAATTCTGGATTGCGCTGCGCTTTGCTTTACCGAAATGGGGTTTCAGGGCACCAGCATCGACGACGTCGCCCGTCGCCTTGGTGCAACCAAGGGGCGAATATACCACTACTTCCGCTCCAAGACGGACCTGTTCTTCGAGGTGCACCGCGAGGGTATGCGGCGGCTTATGGATGCCGTGAACTCAGCGATGTCTCAAGGCGGCACGGGGCGTGAAAAACTTCTGCACATGATCGAGGCGCACGCCCTGACCATGATGCAGAACACGGCCTATGAGGCGGTCGTCGTGCAGGGCGTGCACATGCATCGGCTCAGCGCCACGACCCCAGAACAGCGCGTCAGCCTGGATGAGCTGATGGACATTCGGCACCGCTTCGAACAGCTTTTCGTCGAGACGATGCGCGAGGGCCAGGCAGACGGCAGCGTTCGCGAAGGCGCGGACGTGTCGCTGGCGGTGAAGGGCTTGCTGGGGGCGGTGAACTGGATGGCGATCTGGTATCGCCCGCGCCCGGATGAAACCCCCGAACAGCAACAGCTGATTGCCCGACACGTCGCGGAGCTGCAGGTCAGCGGAATTGCCTGACAGACGGCGTGTGGTCGGCCATGCAAGCAGGCTGGAGCGGGCGCTTTTCCGGCCAGTGTTTGTTGCGGTCACGTTACGTTTTCAACTTAGGGCGTGCCGCTTGGCGTTAAATCAAACGGTCCGTTGGTCGGCGCTGCTCTTTCATTGATAAATGCGGCTTTACGTTTCAGTCGATCGGCAGAAAGGGTCGCATGGTTGCGAGTTGCGGCCCGCCGCGACTCCTGTCCCATGACATTCCTCTCAGCCATCGCCCTCGCATTTATTGTCATCTATTGGTTATGAAGCCTGACCTTGGACGATTGGAGGAGGATTCATGGAGAAGGTTGAGGGCTGTGGACGCCCGTCTATTGGCCGCCCGCAGCGCGTGGATGTGGATCAGATTGTCGCAGCGGCGGCGGCCTGTTTCGCGGAGCACGGATATGAACGGACCACCATGACAATGGTGGCGCAGCATGTTTCGGCGACCAAGGGGATGGTCTACAACCATTTCAAGTCAAAGACGGACTTGTTGCTCGCAGTCTATACTGTCGCGATGACGCGGCTGTTTGCCGGCATTGACGCGGCGGACAAGCCCGAGCAAAGCGGCGCGCTGCGACTTGAAAGCATGCTGCGCGCGCACGCGATGACAATGATGACCGACACAGACTTTGTCAGTGTCGTGATTCAAGGCGTGCAGATGCAGCGCATGTCCGGGCTGTCCGATGAACAGCGCACCATCCTGTCCGATCTGAACGCGGCACGCCAGAAGTTCGAGATGCGGTTCCGCCATGCCTTTGACGCCGGAATCGAGGACGGGTCGGTGCGCCGAGACGACGCATCTCTGGCAGTCAAGGCGATGCTGGGCGCAATCAACTGGATGGCCATCTGGTATCGTCAATCGCTTGATGGACAGGGCCCGTCCCGGGAACAGATCGCGCAGACCCTGGCGCGCGGTCAGGTGCATGGGATCCTCTCTCGGACAGATTGAAAATTCTGCAGACTTATGTTGCATTCCCGCAAAATACTTTCATACTCCCGGGTATGAAACGCAGCGTGCGACCAACAGCATGCGCGTAACGGGAGGAAATCATGACGTTGAAAACTGTCCTTGCGGGCACGGCTTCGCTGTGCCTGATCGCTGGAGCCGTGCAGGCGCAGGATCAGGAGCCGATCACTCTGGGCATTCCTGTGTTCCTGTCGGGCGCGGCATCCGGGCCGTTCGGTTTGCCGCAGCGCAACGCCGCCGAGGTGATCATTGCAGAGCTGAACGCAGGCAATTTGCCCGCGCCCTATGACACCAAGGGCATCAACGGCCGCATGGTTGAGGCCAATTATGTCGATGAAGCTGCCGATGCGGTACAGGAATATCGCAACATGGCAGAACGCGAAGGTGTGGATGCCGTGGTCGGCTATACCTCGTCCGGCAATTGCAAGGCCGTCGCGCCGCTGGCCGAAGAATTGCAACAGCTGACCGTTCTGGTGGATTGCGGCACACCGCAGATCTTTGAAAGCGTTGTCACAGACCCGACCTATCTGTTCCGGACCGGGCCGACAGGCACCATCGATTCCGTGGGCGCGGCGCGATATCTGGTCGATACCGGTGTCGACATGTCCGAAGTTGCGGGCATCAACCAGAACTATGCCTGGGGACAGGATGCCTGGGCGGATTTCACCGGCTCCCTGATCGCGCTGGACACCGGGTCCGACATCGCGACGGAACAGTTCCCCCAGGTGTTCGCGGGCCAGTACGGTGCCGAGATTTCTGCGCTCCTGACATCGGGGGCCAAGGCGATCCACACCTCGTTCTGGGGCGGTGATCTCGAAGCCTTCATCCTGCAGGCCGCTCCGCGCGGATTGTTCGCCCGGTCCGCAGTCGTCATGACCACCGGCGAGGCGGCGATGCAACGCCTGCCGAACGAGATCCCCGAGGGCGCGATCATTGGCGCACGCGGACCGTACAGCTATTTCGCGCCCGAAAGCGAATTGGCCACCTGGTTCCGCGATGCGTATGAAAAGGCGCACGGTCAACCGCCGTCCTATCCCGCGTGGAAAATGGCGCAGGCGCTGTTGGGTCTGAAATCCGCTTGGGAAAAGGCTGGGTCCGACGACCCTGCGGCCATCGCCAAGGCGTTCGAGAACCTTGAGTACGAAACGCCGGCGGGAACGGTGCGCATGGCCATCGGCAATGGTCATCAGGCGGTCCAGGGCATCGCCTATGGGACGTACAAACAGGATGCCGACGGCAACCCGGGTGTGGAAAATGTCATCGCCTACGCGGCGGAGTGCGTGAACCCGCCCAACGACACCACGGCGGCGGCCTGGATCGAAGCGGGCTTCCCCGGCGCGAGCTGTAACTGATCTGACCCCGAGCAACCGCCCGGGCGTGTCCTGACAGGATATCCGCCCGGGCTTCTGACCCTTGAGGTGCCTTCATGAAACTTGTCGCGATCCTGCTGGACGGGCTGAATTATTCCGCCTGGCTGTTCCTTGTCGCCGTGGGTCTGACGTTAATCTACGGCGTCATGCGCATCCTGAATATCGCGCATGGCGCGTTCTACGCCATCGGTGCCTATGTTTGCGCCTCGGCACTGGGGCTGTACTACAGCGCCGGACTGCCGGAAGCGGGTGCTTTTTTGATGATGGGGCTGTCTGCGCTTGTCGCGGGCTTTGTCGTCGGCCTGCTGATCGAACGGGTTGTGCTGCGCAAACTGTATGGTCAGGACGAGGTCATCATGGTGCTGGTCACATATGCGCTTTTCCTGATCCTGTCGGACGCGGTCAAGCTGACCTGGGGCGTCGAGAGCTACTATGTGTTTCAGCCCTACGCCTACTTCGGGTATATCGAGTTCGGCAACCTTCCCTATCAAGTCTATGACCTGCTGGTGGTCGGGCTGGCGATCGTGGCGGGCATCGGTCTGTGGTACTGGCTGAACCGGACACGGACCGGCATTCTGATGACTGCCGTCGTGGCCGACCGCGAAGTGGCCGCTGCCATGGGCGTCAACGTCACCCGGATCTTTGCGCTGACCTTTGCCATTGGTACGGTGCTGGCCGCCGTGGCAGGGGCCGCAACCGCGCCCAAGATCGCTGTCACCCCCGGCATCGGGGTCGAGGTCATCATCCTCGCCTTTGCCGTCGTGGTGATCGGCGGGCTGGGCTCTATTCCCGGTGCCGTGGTCGGCGCGATCTTTGCCGGCTATGCGCGGGCGATCTGTGTACACGTGGCCCCTCAATTCGAACTGTTCGCGATCTATGCGGTGATGGCCGTGGTGCTGGCGATCCGCCCGCATGGACTTTTTGCGCGGGCCGAAGGACGCAAGATATGATGCCTACTCTCGATTTTCGCCGCGATCATCTGTTCGTGGCTGTGCTGGCCCTGCTGGTGATTGTCGGCTTTTTCCTGCCCTCGTGGATGCGGTTCCTGATCCAGACGGCGATGGCGTCGGGCCTGGTGGCGCTGGGTGTGATGCTGCAAATGCGCGCGGGGCTGGTGTCCTTTGGGCAGGGTCTGTTTTTCTGCATCGGCGGCTATGCCGTGGGTTTGCTGGCGGCCAAGGCAGGGATCACCGATGTGGCCCTGCTGCTGCCTGCCGCAGCACTGGCGGCGCTGGTCATCGGGCTGGTGCTGGGGCTGCTGCTGTCACGGTACCGCGAGATCTTTTACGCCATGCTGACGCTGGCGGTGTCGATGATCCTGTATGGCCTGCTGGTCAAGGCCGCGTCGCTGGGGTCCACCGACGGGTTCAACATCCCCGCCGTCAGCTATTTCGGCTTTGTCCCCGATCAGGCGGCGCGGCCTGACTGGAGCTATGCCCTGACCGGCGTGGTCGTGCTGGCGGGCTGCTTGGGCGCACTTGCCTACCTGCGGTCAGGGGCCGGTGCCATGCTGGACGCCGTGCGTGAAAACGAAATCCGCCTGAGCTACCTTGGCACCTCGCCGCGTGTTCTGGTCTTTGTGGTCTATGCGGTGGCCGCTGTGCTATCGGGCCTGGGAGGCGGTTTGTGGGCCATATCGAGCGGTCACGTCGACCCCGAGATGACCTACTGGACCACCTCGGGTCAGTTTGTCTTTGTCGCGCTGCTGGCGGGGCGTGGCAGTGTCGTGGCCCCTGTGATGGCCTATTTCCTGCTGGAACTGTTGCGCACCTACGCGCTCGATATCGCGCCGAACGCCTGGCAACTGATCCTGGGGTCAGCCATGCTGGCGGTGATCGTGCTGCTGCCGCGCGGGTTGTGGTCTTTGGTTGCGAGGGCGCGGACATGAGCGCGCCACTGTTCCGCACCATCGGCCTTGAGAAAACCTTTGGCGGCGTGGTCGCGGCCAAGGATATCAGCATCGACGTCATGTCCGGTGAGCGCATCGCCATCATCGGATCGAACGGCGCGGGCAAGACGACCTTCGTCAACATGGTCACCGGATACCTGACGCCCTCGGCCGGTCAGATCCTGTTCGACGGGCATGACATCACCGGGCTGGACCCGCGCCAGACAGCGCAGGCCGGCATACGTCGTTCGTTTCAGATCGCGCAGGTCTTTGCCGAAATGACGGTGCTGGAAAACATGCTGATCGCGTTGATCGCCGGACAGGACGGCAGACCTTCGGCGCGGGCGGCCATCACGCCCGAGCGGATCGACATCGCGCGCAGCGCACTGGACCGGTTCGGCCTGTCGGTGATCGCGGACACGCCTGCGGGCACCCTGCCACAGGGCACGCGCAAGCAGCTTGATATCGCAATGGCGGCGGTGGGTGATCCACGTCTGGTCCTGCTGGACGAGCCCACCTCTGGTGTGTCGGCGGATGAAAAGATGGCGATGATGGACACGGCGATTGCCCCGCTGGACGCCAGCGGTGCGACGATCCTGTTCATCGAGCACGACATGGATGTGGTGCGTCGCTACGCCGACCGCGTGATTGCGTTCTACGAAGGCACTGTTCTGGCCGATGGCAATGTCGCCGTGGTGCTGGAAGACGAAAAAGTGCGAAAATATGTGATCGGAGACTCGCATGCTTGAGATCCAGGGACTCGACGCGGCCATCGCCGGGACGCAGATCCTCCGGGGGGCTGCGCTGCACGTACCGCACAACAAGACGGTCGGGCTGGTCGGACGCAACGGCGCGGGCAAGACCACGACAATGCGCGCTGTCATGGGACTGCTGCGCGCGGACAGTGGCCGCATCCTGATCGACGGCACGGATGTCACGGACCAACCGGCGCACACGCGGGCCTTCATGGGGGTCGGCTATATGCCCGAGGACCGTCGACTGATTCCGGAATTCACGGTCGAAAACAATATTTTGCTGCCGGTCCGTGCCGTGAACGCGCCGATTGACCAGAAGCGCCTGAACTGGGTTTACGAGTTGTTGCCCGAAATCGGGCGGTTCAAGGATCGCAGGGCGCTGCAATTGTCCGGGGGGCAGCAAAAGCTGGTCGCGCTGGGTCGGGCGCTGATCATCGGCAAACAGATGTTGCTGCTGGACGAACCGTTCGAGGGCGTGGCGCCCGCACTGGCGCAGCGCCTGATGGAGGTGATCGGCACGTTGCGCAGCGAAGGGCTGTCGGTCCTGCTGTCAGAATCCGACGCCGTGCATTCGACGCATCTTCTGGATTCCCTTTACGTCATCGAACGCGGCGAAGTTCGCGAAAAACGCTCGGCCGAGGCATAAAGTCCGGCCACTTTTCTGGGAGGAAAAAGACATGAAAACCGTGATTATGGCGGCTCTGCTGGCGGCAAGCCCTGCATTTGCACAGACTGACGATGCCCCGTGGTACCCCTCGACCTACGGCGCAGAGGATGAAATCGGTGCCGCGAACCTGCTGACGCCGGAAAATGTGCTGTCGGCCAAGGATCTGATCACCACGGGCAAGACCTATGCTCTGGGTGTGCCGGTGGGCCGCAATACGCCCGGCTTCGGCTCGCGCGAGCTGGATTTCACCATCATGATGCCGGGTCAGGAAGGTGGCCGTACCTTGGGGTCCAATGCGATGAGTTATGTCGACGACATGATCGTCGGCTGGGTCGGACTGGGCAGCCAGATCGACGGGCTGGGCCATCTGGGTATCGACAATCATTTCTACAACGGAAACACGCCCGAAGATTACGTGGCGACCACGGGTCTGACCAAGATGGGCATCCACAATGTGCCCCCGATCGTTGGACGCGGTGTGCTGCTGGATATGGCCAAGTTGCGTGGCACCGATGTCGTGGCCGAGGGCGAGCTGTTCACGCTCGAAGAGGTTCAGCAGGCTGTATCCGACGCAGGCCTGACGCTTGCCTCTGGCGATATTGTCCTGTTTCACACCGGCTGGCTCTCCGTGCTTGAAGACGAGCCTCAACGCTTTGCCGGGGGTGAGCCCGGAATTGACGCAACATCCGCCGCTTGGCTGGCGGAACAGGGTGTCGTTGCCGTGGGCGCGGACACCTGGGGTCTTGACGTGGTGCCACATCCCGAAGGCACCTTGTTCACCGCGCATCAGGAGCTTCTGGCCAAGAACGGTGTCTACATCCTCGAAGTTATGGACACGTCCGGGCTGGCCGCAGACGGCGTGACCGACTTTTTCTTCGTGCTGGGCCAGCCCCGGTTCGAAGGTGCGGTTCAGGCATTCATCAATCCCATCGCTATCAAATAAGGAGGCCAACCGGCATGAAGACCCGCATCGCCCTGCTGCGTGAAATGAAGCTGCCCCGGCCCTACACGGACTCGAAACCTCTGAGCATTGTCGAGGCGGAGTTGGAGGATCCCGGCCCCGGCGAACTGCGTATCAAGATCGCGGCGGCCGGCTTGTGTCATTCCGACCTGTCGGTGATCAACGGTGATCGGCCCCGTGACCTGCCGCTTGCCCTCGGGCACGAAGCGTCGGGCGTGGTGGACGGGGTCGGAGAGGGCGTCACCCGTTTTGCCAAGGGCGATCACGTGGTGCTGGTCTTTGCGCCATCGTGCGGCCAGTGCACGCCTTGTGCCGAAGGCCGCCCTGCCTTGTGCGAACCGGCGGCCGTGGCGGGCGGCAAGGGCACGCTGTTGTCAGGGGCCAAGCGCATCCATCTGGATGGCGAGGTGATTGACCACCATGTCGGGGTGTCGTGTTTTTCCGATTACGTGGTGATTGATCAGGGCAGTTGCGTCGCCATCGACAAGTCCATCCCGCTGGAAAAAGCCGCGCTGCTGGGCTGCGCTGTTCTGACCGGGGCGGGGGCGGTGCTGAACACCGCCAACCTCAGGACGGGGCAAAGCTGCGCAATCGTCGGTCTGGGCGGCGTCGGTTTGGCCGGGCTGCTGGCGGCGATCGCGGCCAGTGCCTATCCGCTCATCGCCGTGGATCTGGCCAAGGACAAGCGCGACTTTGCGCTGGAATTGGGCGCCACCCATGCCATCGACCCGTCCGCAGAGGGCGCGCTTGAACAGCTCAGGGAATTGACCGGCGGCGGCTGTGACGTGGCCGTCGAACTGGCAGGCTCTGCCCGGGCGCTGCGGTTTGCCTATGATTGCCTGAAACGTGGTGGCACCGCCGTCACGGGCGGTCTGCCACATCCCGATGACATGCTGTCCATCCCGGCGACATCGCTCACGGTCAGCGAAAAGACCCTGCGCGGATCGTATGTCGGGTCCTGTGTCCCCAAGCGTGACGTGCCACGCTTTGCCCGGCTGATGCAGGCCGGTGAAATGCCGATTGAAAAGCTGATGACGCACCGGATCACTCTGGACGAGATCAACGAAGGGTTCGAACGCCTAGCAGCAGGCGAGGCGATCCGCCAGGTGATTGTCTTCGACTGACCACTGTCCGCTTGACGTCTATGTCTGACCAACCCCGGGCGGCCCTGGCAAAGCTGTTCGGGATTGTTTTCAAACTGTCACGTCAGTGAATTTCAAACCGGTGTCTCGGCGGCATAGTTGTCCAAGTGCAGACAGCATATGACCGCCGGCAATTATCTGGTGAAGATAACATAACTAACCTTATTGGAAGTGTTGGTGCACGCGGCAGCAGCCCTGACCCGGGGAATACCTTTTGCGGCCTTACACCCGCCTGGTCGGCTGGCTCTGTCTTGGCGTGGTCGAAGATTTCTTTCACTGTCTGGGCGAACCAACAGAGCTGCGAGGCTATACGCAGACGCCGGGAGCCTTCCGGTTCGATCACGTCATGGTCCGCATCGACGCGTTCGACATGGTGCCGCTCGGCGGACCGGCGCCGGAGCACACGCGATGAATGGCGCGCAGCCTGCGCTGATCGCACTCGCTGCGACCATCATTTATTGGCGCTGAGACCAGACACTAAGCAACCTCCCTGTTTGTGACCTTCGGCTTATGCGCGAAAAGCCGGGGGTCGCTGAGCAATTCCCTTCTACAAGCAAGGCCCGGCTGCGCCGATGCGGTGAGCAGTCTCCCGCGCGCCCAGAGTCGCTTCTGGAGGTATTGGACCAAACGGCGCGCAAAATTTTACGCTGCACTGCGGCATCGTGGGGTTGAAATGCTGCAGTGCAGCATTAAATGGAGTGTAGAATTGAACGAGACACGAAACACTCCCGAAAGGAGACCCGACATGGCCAAGCAGAACACACAATCCGCTGCAAACGACATTCAGAACCTGTTCAACGCACAGGGCGTTCAGGATGCCTTCAAAACGTGGGCGACCATGAATGAGCGCATGGCGACGATCTTCGTCGACGCCGGCACTCGGGCCACTGACATCGCCAGCGACACTACGAAGGAAGCGCTTTGGAACATGCGCGAGCTGACGCAAACTCGCGATGACGTCTCCGAGTATGGCAACGCTTACACCGATTTCATGAAAAAGCAGACAGAACTGCTCCAGCGCGCCGTGCAGAGCTATTCGGCCGAAACTCAGAAAGTCGGCAGCGAAGCCGCTGAGTTGACCTCCAAGGCGGGCGAAGAGATCAGCTCAAAGGTGACCACGGCCGCAGAAGGCGCAGCCCAGAAGGTTCAGTCGGCGGCCAAAAAAGCAGCCTGAAGCTGCACGTCGCAGAAATCTACAGATGGTACTCGGCGGGTCCTGCAAAGGGCCCGCCGTTCTTGTTGGAGAGACAACAACTGAATTTGGTCAGACTTAATCGTCTCGCCTGACGTTTGTCATGTGGCGTCCATAAACGGGCGGCCTTGGCGGCGGCGCTGTTGAACCGTCCGGGACTGCACCTGACCCGCGCGACCGTCCCTAAACAAGCGAAATGGCTCTCAGATGAGAGCCATTCCATTCTTTCGGCAGTCAAACGCACCTCTTATCAGGCAACATCCACGTAGAGGAGGACGTCCTGGAAGTCGTCGTCACTGCGTCCATTGCGCAGCAGATCTTCGAAGCCGATGATCAAAGCGCCCTCATCATCGTCAGACACCCCGGACATGACGTGCTCCATCCCATCGGGATTCAGGTCGGCATCGTGCGAGAAAAACACGTTCACCCCGCTGAGGACCGTGCCCTGGCTCGCAAGATCAAAGCCACCTGCTCCGTTGTCGACGAACTCGAAGCTGTCAGCCGTGAACCCGGCCTCGCTGATACGCCGCGCACCGTCCTGAACGAGGAAGAAACCGATGTCGTTGTCGGGATCGCTCACGGTGATGTCGATCGGCGCGGTGGCGGTCTTTGCATTGGCGGCCAGGATCGTGACATTGACCAATTGTCCGGTCGGGTCGATTTCATAGTAACCGACCGTGTTGCTGAAGCCCGCTGCGGCATTGGCCGCGAAGGTCACAGACATGTCAGTGATGTTGAAACCATTCAGGAAGTCCGCGTTCACGATACCATTGATCTCGCTCGCGCCGACAGCTCTGCCCTCCGCAAGTGGGGCCAGGAAGCTATGGAAACTGACGTCTGTGCCGTCTTCGAGGCGCGCCGCCATGAAGTCGCCACCGCTCAGCCCGGTGCCGATCGTCAACGAGCCTTCAAACGCGCCGTCGCCGTCGCTGTCAACCTGGAGGACGCCGGTCAGCGCATCGTACAGCAGACCCTCCCGGACGAGGCTTGCGCCACGGAACTTGAGCGCGTCTTCATGCGTGAAGTCGGTGATGGTGTCGCCCAGCAGTTCCGCCAGAGTGCCCAGCACCTTGTCGAAACCATCGCCCAAGGTGATCAAGTCGACACCGGCACCGGGATCGATGCTGTCGTCGCCGGAGCCGCCGTCGATCTCATCCGCGCCAGTGCCGCCGCTGAGGGTGTCGGCGCCTCCGCCACCCTCGACCGTGTCGTCATCGGCACCCCCGTCGAGCAGATCGTCACCCTCGCCCCCGCGGAGGGTATCAGACCCACGGCTGCCGGCGTATATGTCATTCCCCGGTGTGCCCTCGAAAAGGTTGTCGTCCGCGTCACCCAAAAGGGCACCGGGAGAGGTCAGTTCCAGCAACGCCTCGCGTACCGAGTCCCCGATGTCGGTGGAGCTGCTGGAAATCGGCACCACGCTGCTGCGACGGAAGGCGGACGATATGCCTTCGTAGAAGCTTTCGGCACCGCTTGTGACGGCGAAAATCGGGGCAACATTGCCGATACCGAACTGGCTGGCCAGGGTTTCGAGAAACAGCTCTGAGCCGCTGTCCGGCAGTGACGGGACGTAGCCGTACTCTTCGGTTCCGTCGACCGGTGTTTCGCCCACTTCGTCGCCCCAGTGGACCTCGTGGTCATCGGCTACGTCTTCCCCGGCCACATCCGCGGCAGCCGCCGCATCATCGCCGGCCACCACGATGCCCTCGGTTTCAAGGAAGTCCCGGATCGTGTTTTCGTCGAGCCCGTAGTCGGCGGCGCTATGCGCCGGCGCATCCGTTGCGATGAGAATGATCTTCTGAGTGTCTTCCCGCAGGTTCAGCCCCACGCCGTTCGCCGCACGCCAAAGACCGACATATTGTGCTTCGGGCGTGTCGCCTCCGCTGAGCGTGGACAACGCGGCGAGACCGGCTTCGAAATCTGCCACCGATGCCGTCAGTGGCAGGTCCGCGCGGTAAAGGTAATCGCCCGCGCTGCCGTAAGGAGATTCCGGCTTGTCAACAAAGGACGCGATGGCAAACTGGGAGTCCGGCGACGTGGCCAGAACAGAGGCCGCGATGGACCGCGCGTTCGACACGAAGTTGGCCAGATCATCGGAATAGGATCCGGACAGGTCCACGAGAAAGATGAAATCGACCGGCGGGCAGCCATAGGGGCCGTCACCGGTGATGTCGATGACACCATCCGCGAATTTCAGCTTTTCGATGTTCCGCAGCGTGTCGGTCCCATCGGTGCCATCGGTGATGTGCGTAACGGTAAAGACCCCCGTCGTATCATCTTTTTCGACGGTGTATTCGGCGCACAGGCCGGAGAAGGCCGCGACATCGCCGGTGCCATCGCCGCCGTCGATGTCATCGTTGCCCGCACCGCCCCACATTTCGTCGTCACCGGCACCCCCAATGATGGTGTCGTCGCCGCCCGCACCGTGGATGACGTCCGCTTCGCCCTTACCGTCAAGCGTGTTGGCCACCTGGTTGCCGATCAGCACGTCTTTGCCGGAACTGCCGTCAGCGTCCTCGATGACCACGCCTTTGGCAATGGAATAGCCGCCGAGATCGTAGCTCGTGGCGGAGCTGAAAACGCGCGAGAAGAACCCCCCGGCATGATATTCGGCAGAGGCGCCCATGCCGCTATCAAAGAAGTCGAGCTTGAATTCCGTCGGAAGGTCGGACGCCACAGTGGCGGAGGTGGCCAGATCGTCGATCCAGGCCTTGTCTTCGGCGTTCACCGTTGTGTCGAGCGTCGCGTCGTTGAGGTTGATAAGAACCCGCATCGCGCCGGAATAGGCGATCTTGTCGCGCGCGCCGTCAGTCTGGTTGTCCCAGATCGAGTAAAAGGCACGACCGATCGACACGGAGCCATCGCTGCCGTCAAGGTCGAGCGCCGTCGTGCCGGCATCTGTCAGGTTGTAGGTGGTCGCGGTGGTATTGGTGGAGGTGTCCACCCCGTACATCGCCTGGATCGCGGCAATGTCCAGCGCCATGGGCGTGACGGAATAGCCGTAAGCCTTGTTGTCATATTTGACGTCAAGGCCGCCGCGTTCGTACGACATGACAGTGTAGCGGTTGTTGTCGAGCTGGTGGTCGCCAGCGCCGGTGGCAGCGGAAATTGCCCAAGGCACCCCGGGCGTGCCGTGCGGATGCGACATGGCGAGGCCGTGACCGATTTCATGCAGCGAGACCCGGTTGACCGGCGCGCCTGCGCCGGTCTCCGGCGTGATCGACATGCCGGTGTTTGTTGAAAACACGCCGAAGCTTTCACCGCCCGTCGACGGAAACTGCATGAAGCCGTTCAACCCGCCGGAGGGTGATTGGAGGCTGTTTGCGAAACCGAACTGGAAATTCGCATCGTCGAAGGTTGCTTCGGCCGTGAAGGACAATCCAGACACCGCGGCCCAGCCATTGAGGGCGGCCGTGAGGTGGCCCTGCATGGCGGTTGTCACGGCAACGGCGGTGCCGGTGCGACCACTGTCTGTAATTGCCGTGTTGATGGTGGTCAATTCGCCTGACCCTGCGAAAGAATAGGTCAGGTCGCCAACATCCGCCAAATTCCAGATAGGCGAGGACTCCAGCCCTTTCAAAAAAGTATTGTCGGTTGCGGTATGCGTTGTGGTGTTAGCCATAATTCAGTGCCCTATCCGATAAAATTTTGATTTTAATTACACTTTTCCAATAACGCGCTGGTATTGCGCGCAAGTTCTTTTCGGCTGGCCGGGGTTGAAACAATGGCCTTCCGATAGCGAGCGGAAACCCAGAAAACCCTGCCGCTCAATACGGCTCCTGCTTCGAGGACAGGCTGCTGGGGTTCACTGGTTATACGTAAAATATCCTCGCCGTTTTCGCGCATGACCACCGTATCCGCTTCAGAGCGAAACACGATGTGCCGCAATAGGCTGTCAGCTTCCGGCGCATAGAGGTGCACGACTTGGAGTGGCGTCATGGCGCAATCTTCATCTTCGCCACATGCTGGTGTCGTTTCCGGGTAATGCCACGGCATCAAATCCACAAAGAAACGCTCCGAGATGAAAACTTCGGAGCCGGTCTCAAGCGCCGCCAAGGCGTCTTCGGCAGCGGCATTCTTGGGGTGGGTCCAGAATTCTTCGGCCCAGAAACCGTCTCCGTCGCCCCCGACCGATACATGAATGTCATTGGTCTGGAAGCTCATACCCGGCAAGCATGACACGCGCGCATCATCAGACATGCCGACGCCCGGAGTTGCGGCAAATAACGACAGCGTCGCAAAGAGCAAAAGCAGCTTGAGAGGCAGTGCACGAATGGTTTGCATTAAAATTTGCCTTAGACATCAATAAAAGCCCCTAAAATCAGGGAGAGATAAAGTGCTTCATGAACGCAAAGTAAAATAAATTTGAATCATTCTATTACCTATAGTTTACACAATTTTCTTGATGAATCAACGAAAATTATTCGCCGTCCAAGGCGCTAACTTATTAGGCTCCTTAACTATTTCTGCAATGGAGAAGAGTCGCGGTTCAGAACCAAGGCGATCCTTTGTCCTCCTGCCATGACTGCAGAGTCGAAGATGAAAGCGCGGATCAGGTTGAAACCGGACATTGGATGAGGCGCGCGCGTCAGCCCCCTCTCCACACGTTGTCCGTCCTGCTTGACACCGGCAATACCCCCGCTTTAGACGGCTTGCAGGTCTTGGACACCTGCCGCCTGCAGACACCTTGTCACGGTGAAGTCCAAAGCAAAGACGATCCTCACCCTCGAAGCATTTCGTAGGTGGGCAATGCAGGCCCCCATCCCAATCGGAATGCCTCATACGAGGAGTGTGCGATGTCGTCTCAAAACGCATCCGGGAATCGATTTCTGACGCGCCCGACCGGGCCGCTTTTTGTCGCAAATGCAGTGCCCATGCTGGTCGTCATGTTGATGAGCGGCGTGTTGACGGTGGTCGACGCCGCCTTTCTCGGGCGGTTCGTGGGGACGGATGCCCTTGCTGCGGTCAGTGTCGTTTTCCCTGCTGTCATGATCACGATTGCGCTTTCGACGCTGGTGGGAAGTGGCATGTCCAGCTTGCTCGCGCGCCATCTGGGGGCGGGCAAGACCGGCGACGCGCAGTCCGTCTTTGCACAGGCGCATGGGTTGGCGTTGTTCCTGTCGGCAGTGTCGATCGCGCTGTTCGGACTGGGCGGTGGCCTTGCGACCAGGACTTTGGCCGCGAACCAGCCAGAGGTCGCGCGCATGGCCTATACCTATCTCGCGATCCTGATCGGCGCGACGCCGATACAATTGCTGCTGAGCGTCCATGCCGATGCGGGACGAAACGAAGGGCGCGCGGGCTTGATGGCGCTGTTGTCGCTTGGCGTGACCCTTGCCAACATCGCGCTGGATTACCTGCTGATTGCGCGCCTGCACATGGGCGTTGCAGGATCGGCCTGGGGGACAGCGATGGCGCAGGCGCTTGGCCTGGCGCTGTTGCTCGGGCATCGACTGTGCGGCACGGGGCTCCTGACGCTCGCAGGCCTTTTGCGGGCGCGCTGGATCGGCGGATGGTGGACCATCACGACACTTGGCGCACCTGTCAGCCTGAGCTTTGTCGGAATCGCCCTGGTGTCGGCCACCGTCATCACAACCCTGCGCCTCACGGCTGGACCCGGATACGTTGACAGTATAGCCGCCTATGGACTCGTCACGCGGATGTTCAGCTTTGCGTTTATGCCGATAATGGCGATTGCCCTGGCAACCCAGGCCATCGTGGGCAACAACGTGGGCGCGAGGCTCTATCACCGCTCGGATGCGGTGCTGCGCCTCGCGCTGATGGTTGCTTTTGTCTATTGCGGAACGGTCGAAGCGGCCATGTTGCTGGTCCAGCCATGGATCGGTCACGCCTTCGTATCAGAGACGGCGGTCATTGCCGGCGTCGGAAATGTCTTGCACAAAATGGCCGCGCTATACCTCTTTACCGGCCCGGTTCTGGTGCTTGCCATGTATTTTCAAGCCATCGGACGGCCCGCCGTGACGGCTGCCCTGACGCTGGTAAAACCCTTCCTGCTGAGCCCGCTTCTGATCGCCACCTTGGGACTTGCCTTGGGTGAGGGCGCGATGTGGTATGCTTTCCCGATTGCAGATGGGACCGTGGTTGCGACCGCGCTCTGGATCGTTGCCAGCAGTCGATCGCACCGCTCCCCAACCAGCGGCTTCGGCCTGACCTTTCAAAAGGACACGTGATGTCACTGAAATCACTGCATACTGCCAAGGCCCAAGCGCGTGCTCTGCGCGAAGGGCTTGCGACGCAGGGAACGGCAATAAGCCATTCCCAAGCGTTGGAGCTAGTGGCCCGCCAAAACGGCGCACGGGACTGGAACACCTTGCAGGCCAGATTGGCCAAGGCAGAGCCGACCCCGCTGCAGATTGATGCCGAGGTCCGCGGTCAATATCTGGGTCAGGACTTTACCGGACGGATCGTGGGGCTGACCAGGGTCGGACGGCATTTTCAGGTTTCGCTTCAGCTGAATGCCCCGGTCGACGTCGTGCAGTTCGAGAGCTTTTCAAGCTTGCGCCATCACATCAGGGGCACCATCGGAGCCGATGGAAAATCACCGCAAAAGACATCCAACGGGGCACCACATCTGGTCATCACCCTTCCGAGTTGAGTGCGACGGCGGCCAAGGATGGGTGCCGCCGAAGGGGCAAAACCACAGGCTGAAACCCCGCATCACAATGCGCTGCGGGCGCAATATTGTCAGCGATAGGACGTCCGCAGCAGAGAGCGATAGCGGTCAAGACCGCCTTCCAGGTGGGCTTTCATAGCGGCCTCGGCGGCGTCGGGGTCACCGTTGATGATCGCGTCAATGATGCGGTTGTGTTCTGCCACCAGATCCGGGTTCGGCACATAGGCGCGTGCCGGCCCGTTGCCTGCCTCCAGCTCAACCCGAGGCACCAACCCTGAGCGGATCAGCGACAGAAACTCGGGAAACCTTTTGTTTTGAGAGGCTTCGGCGATAGCGTAGTGAAAGGCAAAGTCCGCCTCGCGGGTCGATACGCCGGTGTCAAAGCACTTCGAGAGATCCTCCTGCGCCCGCACGATCTTGTCGATCTGTGCGCCGGAGCGTCTTAACGCGGCGAGCGCAGCAGACCGGATTTCAAACGCGGAGCGCAACTCAAACAGCTCGATGACACCGGACAGCCGCTCTGTATCAAGATCAGCAAAGGGCTTTTGCTGCACATTGACCGGGTCCAGCGCGTAGACGCCTGATCCTTTGCGCGCCTCCACCAGCCCCTCGGTGCGCAACTGCGCGAAAGCCTCCCGCACCACGGTGCGGCTTACAGAGTGCTGGCGGGTCAGTTCTGCTTCGCTGGGCAAACGATCCCCGGGCTTGACCTGTCCCGACACAATTCTGGACCGCAGATCCTCTGCGATCAGGGCGACACGGGTGCGCACAGGTGTGGAGGTCGTCGCGTTGGGCAAGGGGAACAGCTTTCTTCTTATCCTACAGATTTCATGAATAGCGGCTTTTGGACCCTGCCGTCCAGCCGCCTTGCCCCAATATATGGCGCAAAATCACCCCATGCCGGTTGACGGATCGCGAAAATCTGTATTACAAGCTGTCATACAGAAATAACAACGGCACAGTTTCGTGCCGTAATACGAGGACCGCAAACGTGATCATCACCGATGTCTCTGCACGAGTGTTCAAGCACACGACACGACGCCACTCGGACAGTGCAGGCCATGCTCATCCCGGCGATGCGCATCAAGTGTTGCAAGGCATTCTGACGATCCGCACGGAAGACGGCCACGAAGGCCACAGCTTTGCCCCGCCAGAGGTCATGCGCCCGCATGTGCTGGACAAATTCGTCCGCAAGGTTCTGATCGGACAGGACCACCGTGACCGGGAACGCCTGTGGCAGGATCTGGCCCACTGGCAGCGGGGATCGGCGGCGCAGCTTACCGACCGCACGCTGGCCGTGGTGGACTGTGCGCTGTGGGATCTGGCCGGGCGCAGCCTGAACCAGCCAGTTTACAAGCTGATTGGCGGCTATCGTGACAAGGTGCGGGCCTATGGCTCCATCATGTGCGGCGACGAGATTGAAAACGGTCTTGCCACGCCCGAGGATTATGGTCGCTTTGCGGAAACTCTTGTGGCGCGCGGCTACAAGGGGATCAAACTGCACACATGGATGCCCCCGGTCAGCTGGGCGCCCGATGTGCGCATGGACCTTAAGGCCTGCGCCGCCGTGCGCGAGGCGGTCGGCCCCGACATCAGCCTGATGATCGACGCTTTCCACTGGTATTCACGCACCGAAGCACTGGAGCTGGGGCGCGGATTGGAAAAGCTTGGGTTCGACTGGATCGAAGAGCCGATGGACGAACAATCCATGTCCTCCTATCGCTGGCTGTCAGACAACTTGGACATTCCTGTCATCGGACCCGAAAGCGCTGCGGGAAAACATTGGCACCGCGCCGAATGGATCACCACCGGCGCCTGCGATATCCTGCGCACCGGCGTCAACGATGTGGGCGGCATCACTCCCGCGCTCAAGACACTGCACTTGGCCGAAGCCTTTGGCATGAACTGCGAAGTGCACGGCAATACGGCGATGAACCTTCAGGTCGTGGCAGCGGTCAAGAATTGCCGTTGGTACGAACGCGGGCTGCTGCATCCGTTCCTCGAATACGATGACGGCTTCGACTACCTGAAATCGCTATCCGACCCGATGGATGCGGAGGGTTTCGTGCATGTCCCTGACCGGCCCGGTCTTGGCGAAGACATCGATTTCGACTTTATCATGGAGAACCTGGTGCCATGAAGACGATCCTCGCCTACGGCGACTCTCTCACATGGGGGCACGATCCTGTTGACGGGGGCCGCCATCCGCATGAGGCGCGCTGGCCCTATGTGCTGCGCGCGGAACTGGGGGATGTGGATGTGATCTCCGACGGGCTGTGCGGGCGCAACACGGCGTTCGACGATCACGCCGGGAATGCCGATCGCAATGCCACCCGTACCTTGCCCGTCGCGCTGGCGGCGCAGGCCCCTCTGGACCTGGTGATCCTGATGCTGGGCACCAACGATCTGAAGCCCGCGACCTGCGGCGTGGCCAGCGGATCAGAGAAAGGGATGCAGCGGCTGATCCGCATCGTGCAGACCTTTCCTTTCGACAAACCGCGCTGTGAGATCCCCAGGATTCTGGTCGTGGCCCCGCCGCCACATGTGATTGCCGATGGCCGCCACTCCGACACCCGCATCGCCGAAAGCCGGAAGTTCGCCTCGCTTTACGAAGGGCTCTCGCGGCGCTTTGACACGGCATTTTTCGATGCGGCGACGGCCTGTCGCGCCTCGGACGTCGACGGCACCCATCTGGATGCCGCCAACACGCAGGCTTTGGGACGCGCTCTGGCCCCGGTCTGCCGCGCCCTGCTCGCTGAATAACCCGGTGGTCCGTCAGGAGGACGGGCGGGCCACCGGACATACGGATAAAGAAACTTAAAGGGAGGACATCATGAAACATCTATTGCTTTCCACCGTGCTTGGCACGCTGGTCGCGACCACCTCGCTGACCCAGCAGGCCCAGGCGGAAACGCCGGCCGATCAACTCATCGTCGGGTTCAACATGAACAACGTGTTGACGATGGACCCCGCGGCCATCACCGGGTCGGATGCTGTTCAGATCCTGAACAACGTCTACGACACGATCGTGCGGCTCGACCCCGACACCAAGAAGCTGACCCCCTCGCTGGCGGAACGCTGGGAAATCGCGCCGGACAACCGCTCCGTGACCTTCTATCTTGATCCGGACGCAACCTTCGCCTCGGGCAATCCGATCACTGCCGAAGACGTGCGCTTCAGCCTCTCCCGCCCGATCGAGCTGACCCTCGCGCAGTCCACATGGCTGGTCAGCCGGGGGTATTCGCCGGAAAACATCGGCGAAATGTTCGAAGTGGTCGATGACAAGACCTTCAGACTGCACCTGCCGCAGCCCGACGATCCGCGTCTGATCATGATGGTCCTGACCATCAACGGGCCGGGCTCGATCCTCGACAGCAAGCTGGTCGCAGAACACGACGACGGCGACAACGGCACCGCGTGGCTGACCAACAACTCCGCCGGGTCGGGGGCCTTCACCATCGGGCAGTGGCGCGCGAACGAATTCGTCATCCTGAACCAGAACGCCGATTACTGGGGCGGCGCGCCCGCCATGAGCCGCGTGCTGATGCGCCATTTGCCAGAAAGCCAGACCCAGCGGCTGGCGCTGGAACAAGGCGATCTGGACATCGGTTATTCCCTCGCCGCTCCTGACCTGACGGCGCTGGAAACCAACGAAGACATCACCGTCGAAACCGTGCCTTCGGCCGGGTTCTACTACCTCGCCGTGTCGATGGAAGACGAACGTTTCGCCAATCCCAAGGTCCGCGAAGCGCTGCGCTACCTGATTGACTACGACGGGATCAACACCGCGATCATGCCGTATTTCGGCGTCGAACGTCAGCGCCCCATCAGCTCCGGTGCCTTTGGCGTTCTGCCCGATCTGGAGTACACGCTGGACGTGGACAAGGCCAAGGCCCTTCTGGCAGAGGCCGGTTACCCCGATGGTTTCGACACCACGATCCGCGTGATCTCCACCCAGGAGTTCCTCGACAGCGCCACCGCGATACAAGGGACGCTGGCGCAGGCGGGCATCAACGCCGAGATCATCACCGGCGGCGGCGGCCAGATCTATGGCGCCATGCGCGAGCGGAACTTCGAGCTGCTGGTCGGCCGTGGCGGCGGCGGGCAGTTGCCGCACCCCGACAGCAACCTGCGTGCGTTGATCTACAACCCGGACAACTCGCAAGAGGCCGGTCTGACCAACTATCAGGGGTGGCGCACCTCCTTCATGGATGAAGGTCTCAACGAGATGATCGAGGCGGCGCTGGTCGAACCTGACGCCGAGAAACAGGCCAAACTGTATCAGGACATACAGGAAGAGATGGAAGCCGCGGTGCCGTCGATCCAACCGTTTTCCGAACGCGTGGTGACAGCTGCCTACCAGGACGACGTCGATGGCATCATCGTCGATCCTTGGGTCGCCCGGTTCGAGGACGTGGTCAAGAACCGCTAAGTCTTCCCTCGGTTCGAGACACCAGACGGGGCGCGGGCATCTTCCGCGCCCTTTTTGCGTTGCTGCTCAAAGACGGGTTTTCAGAAAGGCCACGGCTTCGGCCAGCGTCTCGCGGAGGCAGGTGTGGCCCGCATCATGCAACGCGGTGTCCGGGCGCGGCCCTCCGGCAGCACGACAGATACGGGCGATCCTGCCCCAGGCGCGGATCACGCTGTCCTCTGGCATGTGGCGATCCCCCCGGCCAGAGCGGTAGAACTGAGGTTTGCGCGCCGCAAGCCCGGCCAGATCGGGAAAGTCCGCCCGCCCGGCAATTTTTGGATGCAGCATGTAGAACGCCGACTGGCCCGCCAACAACGGTGCGCCCGGCCGCATCAGATCGACGCAGCAGGCCATCCACGACAGGCTGGCGTGGGCCGCAATGTGTGCGCTCAGCGCCGCCACCTGCCACGCCCGAAATCCACCGAAGGAAAACCCGAAGGCGCCAATGCGCCCTGCGTCGATGCCCGGTTGTGCCGCAAGCCACGCGGCGGCCTGCGCGTCCTCTGCCGCCACCAGCCCCGCAAGTGACCAGCCCAACGCCTGCGCATTCGCCGCCAGCGCCTGTTGCGCCGCATAGCCCCCGGTCTGCCGCGCGCCCCAGCCAAGCGCGTCGAGGCACAGCACTGCAAAACCAGCGTCGACAAAGGCCTGCGCGGGCGCTTGCCCGTCATAATGCGTGCTCCGGCTGCCCTGCGTTCCCGGTTCATCGAACAGCTTTTGCCAGCCGTGGTCGAATGCGCCGCCATGGTCGTGCAACAACAGGACCGCCGGATGCGGCCCCTGCCCTGCTGGCCGAACGAACCGACCCGTGCTTTCTGCCCCGGTGGCAAAGCGCAAAGTGACAACCTCACCCTGCACTGTGCCTGTCGCAGCCTCACGCCACGGAGGAAGGCTCGCCTGCCAGACCCGCGCCAGACGTCTTGCCCCCACATCAAAAGGCCCCCGCTCGAAAGCGAAGGCCAGATCCATGGGCAAATCCTGTCGCCGCGCCTCCAGAAAGGCGGGCAGCTCAGATGGCGTGTTCATACTCAAGGCTCGCTCCGATCAGGTCCTGCGCATAGGTCTGTGTCGCGCCGCCCTGGGTGATGGCTTCGCGCGGCAGAACCTCGACCACACGGCCATGCTGCATGATCGCAAAGCGGTCGCACATATGATCCACCACGGCGAGGTCATGGCTCACCATCACGTAGGTGAACCCCTTTTCCTTTTGTAGCCGCACCAAAAGGTTCAGCACCTCGGCCTGCACCGACACGTCCAACGCAGAGGTCGGCTCATCCAGCAGCAACACATCCGGCTCCATGATCAGGGCGCGGGCGATGGCCACGCGCTGGCGCTGTCCGCCGGACAGCTGGTGCGGATAGCGGTCGAGAAACTCCACCGGCAGCCCCACGTCCCGCATGGCACGGATCATCCGGCCCTCGCGGTCGTCCAGCTTGTTGATGCGCAACCCTTCTTCGAGCGTTGTGCGAATGGAATGGCGCGGATGCAGGGAGCCGTAGGGGTCCTGGAACACCATCTGCATCATGCGGCACCGGTCAGAGACCTCCATATCGCGCACCGCGCTGTCGCCTATGAGCACGTCGCCTGTCCAACTGTCGTTGAGCCGCGAGATACAGCGCAAGATCGTCGACTTTCCCGATCCGCTTTCCCCCACGAGGCCAAAGCACTCCCCCGCTTTCACATCGAGACTGATGTTGTGTAGCACCTGAACCGCGCCAAAGGTGATACACAGGTCGTTGATGGTGATCGGCTTCATGCCACCTCTCCTTGCGCGTTGAGCCAGCTGTCCTGACGGTCCAGCACGGGCAGCGGACCGCGCGGCCCGCCGATGCGCGGCTGTGCCGCCAGCAGCCCTTGGGTGTAGGGATGCTGCGCGCGGTCCAGATGTTTCGCGTCCAGCGTTTCCACCAGCCGACCGGCGTACATGATCAACACCCGGTCACAGAACGCCCGCACAAGGTTCAGGTCGTGGCTGATCATCACCAGTCCGATCCCCTTGTCGCGCACCAACCCGTCAAGGATGCGCAGCACCTGCAACCGGATCGTCACATCCAGCGCCGAGGTCGGCTCATCCGCAATCACCAGGTCGGGCGAGGTCAGCAGCATCATGGCGATCATCACACGCTGCCCCATGCCGCCGGACACCTCGTGGGGATACATGTCGTAGACCCGCTCGGGGTCGCGGATATGGACCTGCTCCAACATCTCGACCGCGCGTTGCCGCGCCTCCGCCTTGGTACAGCGCACATGGGTGCGATACGCCTCTGCGATCTGGTGACCACAGCGCTGAATCGGGTTGAGCGAGAATTTCGGGTCCTGCAGGATCATCGACATGCGCTGCCCGCGCACCTTCAGCATCTGCCGTTCCGAGGCGTTCAGCAGGTCGACCTCCTCAAAGGTCATCTTGTCCGCCGTCAGCTCTGCGGTGTCCAGCAGGCGCATGATCGCGCGGCCTACGGTGGACTTACCCGAGCCGCTTTCGCCAACGATGCCGAGCCGTTCGCGCCCCAGCGTAAAGCTGACATTGCGCACCGCAGGCTCCGCAGATCCCTGGTAGCGGATCGACAGGTTCCGGATATCCAAAATCGGGTCCATGGTTTACCTCCGGTTCATCTGTTTGGGATCAAGCGCATCGCGCAGGCCATCGCCCAGCAGGTTAAAGGCCAGGCTGACGCTCAGGATGGCAAGACCGGGAAAGGTCACCAGCCACCAGCTGTCGATCATGTAGCGCCGGCCCGTGGCAATCATCGCGCCCCATTCCGGCAGCGGCGGCTGCGCGCCCAGGCCCAGAAAGCCCAGGCCTGCCGCGGTCAGGATCACCGTCGCCATGTTCAGCGTCAGCCGGATCAGCACCGACGGCAGGCACATGGGCACGATCGACCGCCAGATGATCCGCGCAGGGGATGCGCCTTGCAGACGCGCCGCCGAGATATAATCCGCCTGCCGGAATGTCATGGTCTCTGCCCGTGCCAGGCGCGCGATGGGTGGCCAGGCGGTCAGCGCAATGGCGATGATGGCATTGTTCAGGCTCGGCCCAAGCGCGGCCACAAAGGCCAGCGACAAGATCAGCGAAGGGAAGGACAAGAAGATGTCGGTGATCCGCATCAGAACCGTGTCCACCTTGCCACCGAAATATCCGGCAACCGTGCCAAAGATCAGCCCCAGCGGCCCCACCACGATCGTCACCAGAAAGATGATGGTCAGCGTGATACGCGACCCGTGCACCAGCCGGGAAAAGATATCGCGCCCCAGCTCATCCGTGCCGAACAGGTAGTCGCTTGATGGCGGGTGCAGGGTGTTTTGCAGGTCCTGCATATAAGGGTCGTGGGTGGCGATCAGCGGTGCGAACAGCGCAAGGATCAGCAGCAAGCCCAACACGACCAACCCGAACAGCGACGTCGGTGACCGCGTCAGGAACACCACGATATTGCGCGCCGCGATCAGACCTTGCGGCATTTTCCGGCGCGGCAAGGCGGCGGATGTCTCTTGTGTCATGCTCATCTCGTCCTCGGATCAAATACGCGGTACAGAATGTCGGACAGGATGTTCAGCCCGATGAAGATGACGCCGACGATCAAGACGCAGGTCATCACGGCGTTCATGTCACCGATCAAAAGGTTCGACGTCAGGTATTGGCCGAAACCGGGGAAGGCAAAGACCGTCTCGATCAGCACCGCCCCCTCCAGCAGCGACCCGTAGGCCAGCGCCACGATGGTCACCAGTTGCACCCGGATGTTGCCAAAGGCATGGCGCCAGATGGTCTGGCGGCGGCTCAGCCCCTTGACCCGCGCGGTGGTCACATATTCCTGATTGATCTGGTCCAGCATGAAGCTGCGCGTCATGCGCGTGATGTAGGCCGAGGACGAATACCCGAGCAACGCCGCCGGCAGGATCAGGTGGTTCAGTGCGGACCAGAACACGTCCCATTGGCCCGCCAGGATGCTGTCGATCAGCAGAAAGTTGGTCCGTTCCGGCACCAGCCCGATATAGAACTGGCTCATTCGGCCCGATCCGCCCACCCAGCCAAGGTTGGCGTAAAAGATCAAAAGCGCGATCATGCCGGTCCAGAAGATTGGCATGGAATGCCCCATCAGGCTCAGCACCCGGATCACCTGGTCTTGCCATTTGTCCTTGTTCACGGCGGCGATGACGCCCATGGGTGTGCCCAAACCGGCACCGATGATGATGGCAAAGGTCGCCAGCTCGATCGTGGCGGGCAGTGCGCGGGCGATATCCTGCAACACAGGCTGGCCCGTGCGGATCGACGTGCCGAAGTCCAGCGTGACCACGTCGCGCAAGTACAGCAGGAACTGCTGCCACATGGGCTTGTCCAGCCCGAGTTGCTGGTAGACGTGCTCATAGACCTCGCGGCTGGCGTCTTCGCCCACCATGGCGCGCACCGGATCGGTTGGCATGATACGCCCGATCACGAAGGTCAGTATCAACAAACCGAACAAAGTGATCAGGATCGAAAACCCGTGCTCCGTTAAACCATTCAGACGGCGTCGAGACAGCCGCATATTCCCCTCCCTCACGGCCCGTTGCGGCCGTTTCTTCGGTCATACATATGTCCAATACTTGTTATACAGCTTTAAGGCCGTCACTTGGCGTCTGTCAACCGTCAACCACCTTCGGGAAACGGTTTCGCCTTGCATTATATCGTTCAGCGCGTGGACAGGCCCCCGACAAGATGTCATAACCCGTGATATGATCCTGTATGAGAAGTGGGGACAACGCCAATGGTATCACACGCCCAGCCCAGCCCGTCTGAGAAACCCACCACACGCCGGACCTTGGTCGAAATTGTTCGGGAAAAGCTGCGCACGCAGATCGAATCCGGCCGCTATCCCACCGGACAGCGACTGCCGAGCGAAGCTCAGATGACGCAGGAATTCGAGGTCAGCCGGACGGTGATCCGCGAGGCCGTCGCCTCGCTCCGCGCTGATGGGCTGGTGGAACCACGCCAGGGCGCAGGGGTCTTTGTGCTGGAGCCGACCGCGCAGGTGAAGCCGCCGTTTCAAAACATCGACCTCGACCGAATCTCCTCCATGATCGAGCTTCTGGAGTTGCGCACCGCGGTAGAGGTCGAGGCAGCAGGACTGGCCGCGACGCGCCGCTCCCCCGCGCAAGAGGAGGAAATCATTCGCTGTATGCATGACGTGCAAAGCGCAGCGACGGCCGGTACGCCAACGATGGAAGCCGATTTTGCTCTGCATCTGACAATTGCCCGCGCCACGAACAACCCGCGGTTCAGCGAATTCCTGTCCATGATCGGGACCAATCTGATCCCGCGCAAGGCCCTGGCTGAAACCGATGCCGAACCAGTTGCGCCAGAGTATCTGGACGTCATTCAGGCGGAGCACGAGGAAATCGTAAATGCCATCCTGAATGGCGACGAAGAAGCCGCACGCACCGCAATGCGCAGCCACCTCAAAAGCAGCCAGACCCGTTACCGGGCGCTTTTGCGTGCCGGAAATACCCGAAGCGCTTGACGCTCCACATCCTGTCATACATATTTTGCAAAATTATATGATGGCCCTTGTGGCCGCGCTTTGCGAAAGGACATGTCATGCAGGACACGCTGCGCAAATTCCCCGTGGTTTCCCCGGACACAGGCGTCACCCGGCAGGTTCTGGCGGATGCGCCCGACCTCATGGTCGTCTCGTTTCGCTTTGACGAAGGCGCGCAAGGCGCGCTCCACAGTCACCCTCACGTGCAGTCTACTTACGTTGAAAGCGGACGTTTCCGGTTCACCCTCTCCGGAGAAGACTTTGAGGTCGGCCCCGGCGACAGCTTTGTGATCCCGTCAGGGGCGGAACACGGTTGCGTTTGCCTGGCACCCGGCCAGTTGGTGGATTGCTTCACGCCCCGCCGGGATGACTTTCTGTAACCTCGAAAGCGCGCATTTATCGGACCCTGTCTTATGCCTGGGCAGGTTCTAATAGATCTCGACGCCCTGCGGCAGAATCGCACCGCGATGCTGGATGACCTTACCCGCCAAAGCATGACCTGCGCGGGCGCAGTCTTCTGGCGCCGCACCGCGCAGGGCCGCGGCCAGAAAGCCCGCGTTAAAGCTGTCCCCGGCCGCCGTCGTGTCCACCACGCGCGTGACCGGCGGCGTCGGAACCTGGCCGCTCACGTCGCCCAGCAGGAACGCGCCGTCCGACCCGGCTTTCAGCGCGCCACCGCCGACTCCGTAGTCGATAAACCGCTTCAGAACAGCGTCGCTGCTGGCATCCCCGAACAAGGCTTGCTCATCATCGACCGAGGGGAAGGCAAAATCACAAATGCGCCAAAGCCTCTCGCACCATGTCGCGGCCACGTCGCGGCTGCTCCACAACGCCGGGCGATAGTTGGAATCGAAGGCGACCCTGCCCCCCCTGCCCCGCTCGGCGGTCAACCAACTCACCAGCGCCTCTCGCGCGGAATCCTGCATGATTGCCAAGGTGATACCGGACAGGACAACCACGTCGCAGTCCGCCACAGCATCGAAATCACTTTCCTTAGAAAACAGCCCCCGCGCAGCAGAGACGCTGCGCCAATAGGTAAAGCGACGCTCACCTGCATCGTCGGTGTCGATGGCATAAAGCCCGCAGGTCGCGCCCGTGACACGCCGCAATCCGGCTTCCGACAGACCTGCATCCACCACCGCCTTTGCGATCCGGTTGGAATAAGGATCATCGCCCAACGCGGTGACAAGGCGCACATCGGCCTCAGGCATCAGCCGCCGCAGGTAAACCGCACTGTTGTACACGTCACCCGCAACGCCAAGACGCGCGTCGTCGCCCTGCCGCGCCATTTCAATCATCGCCTCACCGGCGAAAGCCACCTTGACCGCCATTCCTCTGACCTCACTCGATTGCGCCCTGTTGACCTATAGTACAGATTACGCCAAAAAGGCAATGTCATCATACAAGCAAGCGGCCGACAGTCTGCTTAGACCGGCCTTTCCATGTGGCCATTAGAAAGGACACTCCCCAATGCTTACCGTTGAAACCCGGCACGCCATTCATCCAGACCACGCCAAGGGCATGGACACCGCCGCCCTGCGCGAGAACTTTCTTGGCGAGGGCCTGTTCGCTGACAAGGAAATTCGGCTTGTCTACAGCCACTACGACCGCTTCACGCTGGGCGGCGCGGTGCCCGCAGGTGGCACCCTGACCCTCGACGAGGTCGCAGAGACGAAAACACCCTCGTTCCTCGACCGCCGCGAGATGGGCATCGTCAACATCGGCGAGGCCGGTACGGTCGAGGCCGGCGGCGAAACCTACGCCATGAACCGTGGCGACGTGCTCTACCTCGGCATGGGCACCGGCGCTGTGACGTTTTCCGGCCAGGGCCGCTTTTACATCACATCCGCCCCGGCGCACCGCGCCCTGCCCTCGCGGCTCGTCACGGTTGCCGATTGTGTCGAAGTCACGCTTGGCGCGGCTGAGACCTCGAACAAACGCACGATCAAGCAGTTCATCCATCCGCAGGTCATGGAAAGCTGCCAGCTGATCCTCGGTTACACCTCGCTCGAAGAAGGCTCGGTCTGGAACACGATCCCCAGCCATATTCACGACCGCCGGATGGAAGCTTACCTCTACTGGGGCATGGATGAGGACGCCCGCGTTCTGCACCTCATGGGCCAGCCGCAGGAGACCCGGCACCTGTTCGTCGCCAACGAACAGGCGGTGCTGTCGCCCACGTGGTCGATCCACTCCGGCGCGGGCATCGGCAAATACACCTTCATCTGGGCCATGGCGGGCGACAACGTCGATTACACCGACATGGACTTCATCCAGCCCAAGGACATGCGCTGATGGCTGGCCCGTTTTCTCTCGACGGGCGCCGTGCGCTTGTGACCGGCGCAAACACCGGCATCGGGCAGGCCATTGCGATTTCCCTGGCCGGTCAAGGTGCTGAGGTGGTCTGTGCCGGGCGGCGCAGCTGCGCTGACACCGTGGCCCAGATTGCGGCGGCGGGTGGTACGGCGTCGGAGCTGATCCTGGATTTTTCCGATCCGATGGCCGCGCGGAACACCTTTGCAGATCAAGGGTTTACCATATTGGTCAACAACGCCGGGATCATCCGGCGCGAAGACTCCGTCGACTATTCCGAGGCGGATTGGGACGCGGTCATGGATGTGAACCTGAAGGCGCTGTTCTTTACCACGCAGGCGTTCGGCAAGGCGGCCATGGCCGCGAAAACGCCCGCCAGCGTTGTCAATATCGCCTCGCTCCTGTCGTTTCAGGGCGGCATCCGCGTGCCCGCCTATACGGCGGCCAAGCACGGGGTGGCCGGATTGACCAAGATCCTTGCCAACGAGTGGGCCCCGCACGGGATCACCGTCAATGCCATCGCCCCGGGCTATATCGAGACGAACAACACAGAGGCGCTGCGCAACGATCCGGAGCGGTCCAAGGCCATCCTTGATCGCATCCCTGCCGCGCGCTGGGGCAAAGCCTCGGACATCGGTGGCACGGCGGCCTTCCTCGCGTCACCTGCGGCGGAATACATCACCGGCACAGTGCTGAACGTCGACGGCGGCTGGCTCGCCCGGTAAATGCCTTTCAGGGGGCAGGCTCCGCCCTGCCCTCAGATCACCAGATCGGCGGCATACACATCGCGGACCCAGCGTGGAAGCCGTGGCGCCGCCTGGCTCAAGCGCCCGCCAGAAAAAACCACCATCTGTTGAGGTGGCACGTTCAGAACAGAATTGTCGAAAACCATCCCGCGATCCGCGCGCAAAATCGCGTCGCGTATCAACGGCTGGCTGCGGAGGAAACGCGCCCGGATCTTATCCTCCGGCACGTCATGTCCGCCTTCTTCGGTGCGCAACCGGACGCGGCCAACGGACAGCTCCGGGCTTTCGACCCCCACATGCATGACGATGACGATGTAGCCGCGCGCCTGGGCTGTCTTTATGATCTCCAACTTGGAAGGATGCGAGAACACGGTTTCCGTGGCAAAGCTCTGGCGAGCCTCCAGCAGCTCCGCCCGTCGCGCATCCGCAATCCGCGCTGCCTCGTAAGCGGCCTCCATGGTCGAGATCTTCAGTTCATCGCGTTGTATCAGATCGGCATTGATGAACGGTCCGGCGAAACTTGGCGCGACGCGGGTCTCATACAGCGTTGATTTTCCTGAACCATTCGGGCCTGCGAGCAGGACGAGACTTGGCCTCATCGGGCGGCGGCGTCCTTGGCATAAACAAGGTTGCCGCCAGCATCCAGACCCACACCCAATCCAATCGCCTGCCGTTTGGCGTAGAAAGCCTCTTCAGCCTGCGACGCTTCGCCCATCTTTTCGATAAAAGCGTCGAGCCACGCGGCCTCTTCGCCGTCGTGCAGGTCCTTCGTGTCCAGCTGTCCTTGCAACGCGGCCGTGATGCGGGCGTAATCGTAGCTGCCGGAATGTTCGATGGCGCGACCGATCTTGAGCCAATGGGTGATCTGCCCGGCCACGGACCGGCTGTGCAAATCCGCCTCGCGCCGGACGAGCGCCATGATTTCATCAGCAAGTTTCACGGATTGCGCCATTCGGACCTCCAACACTTTCGCCAAAGGTGGCATTTTGCCACCCAAAAGTCAAGCCTGACAGATTCGCCCAACGCGCCCCCAAATCAGGCGTCAAACGCTCTGAGGTCGGCGTTTTCACCACGAACCTTCCAGAATTGTGCCAAAAGCGGACTCAATCCTGTGGAAAACCCCTTGCACGAATCCAACCCCTCGGACAATAGTCACGGAAAAGGGCGAGAAAACGCCACAATCCGTGAATTCGCGGCGCTGGAAAGAGGGCAGATGCAGGATACCACCGACACCGAAGACCTCAATGCGGTCATCCGGGCCCATTCCGAGATCCTTGCCGGGCAACTCCATGCCCAGCGAGAGAGCCTGTTCCCCCCGGACGCCGCAAAGCAGATGCGCAAGTTCACTTCTGGCGAGGCCGCGCAGCTTATTGGCGTCAATGACAGCTACCTCCGCAAGCTGCATCTGGATGGCAAAGGCCCCTCCCCCGAGGTCACCGCAGGCAATCGGCGGCTCTATTCCGTCGAGGACATGCAGGCGGTCCGCCATCTGCTGGAAAAGACCGCGCGCAAGCCTGGCGACTACTTGCCCGGTCGCCGCGAGGGCGACCACATGCAGGTCATCGGCGTGATGAATTTCAAAGGTGGCTCCGGCAAAACCACCACCTCCGCCCACCTCGCGCAACGGCTCGCGCTCAAAGGTCATCGCGTTCTGGCCATCGACCTCGACCCGCAGGCCTCGCTGACCGCGCTGCACGGGGTGCAACCCGAATATGACCTGCCCGAGGGCGGCACGCTGTACGATGCGATCCGCTACACCGATCCGGTGCCGATCACGGATGTGATCCGCTCGACCTACATTCTCAACCTCGATCTGATCCCCGGCAATCTCGAACTGATGGAGTTCGAACACGACACCCCCCGCGCGCTGGCGCAGGGCAACGCCGGGCTGTTCTTCTTTCGTGTGCGCGAAGCGCTGCAACAGGTGGACGATCGCTACGATGTGGTGGTGATCGACTGCCCCCCGCAACTGGGCTTTCTGACCATGTCCGCGCTCTCCGCCGCAACGGGCGTGCTGGTGACCATTCATCCGGAAATGCTCGACGTGATGTCGATGTCGCAATTCCTGCGCATGACTGCGGACCTGATGGATGTGATCGCAGAGTCCGGCGCGGACATGAGCCACGACTGGATGCGCTACGTTCTGACCCGCTACGAACCAACCGACGCGCCACAAAATCGGATCACCGCGTTTTTGCGTACCATGTACGGCGAAAAAGTCCTGAACGCGCCGATGCTGAAATCCACCGCCATCTCGGATGCAGGACTGACCAAACAGACCCTGTACGAGGTGGAACGCTCGGCGTTCACACGGTCGACCTATGACCGCGCCATCGAAAGCCTGAACGCCGTGAACGACGAGATCGGCGCTTTGATCCAGGCCACCTGGGGCCGCTGAGGGAGAGGACGACATGACCGACAAAAAGAAAAGCCGCCTGTCCATGCTCGACAGCCTCGCCGGGGCCGGTATGGGGCCTGCCGCAGCACCGCAGCCGATGATGTCGTCGAACCGCGCGTTGCGGTCGGCACGCAATGCGGTGGATGGGCACAATGTCTGGGAACTCGATCCTGACAGCATCGACGATCTGCGCCTCAATGACCGGATGGAGCTGGGCGATCTCTCCGACTTGCGACGCTCGATCGAGGAAAATGGACAGGCTGTCCCGATCCTTGTGCGTCGCCTGCCCGGGCAAAACGAACGCTACGGTCTGGTCTACGGCCGCCGTCGCCTCGCCGCGATTGCCGAAAGTGACCAGATCACCAAAGTGCGCGCCCTCGTCGCCACCCTTGATGAAGACGACGCCCTGCGGGCCCAAGTTGCCGAAAACTCCGAACGGCGCGATCTATCCTACATCGAAAAAGCCATGTTTGCGCATCAGTTGGCACGCACTGGCTTTGGCACACAGGACAAGGTGGCCGAAGTCCTCAACGTCACGAAATCATGGATCTCCATGGCGAACGCGGTGCTGCGCGGCGTTGGCACCGAGCTCGCCGGCTGCATCGGCCCGGCCCCCGGCATCGGCCGTCCAAGGTGGGAGGCCCTGGCGCGCGGGATTGCAGAGCATGTTCGCACCCCAGAAGACCTGCTGCACGTGGCCCGCCAGGCCCGCGTCACGGCCATGGATGCCCGCAGCAATGTCCCGGAAGGCGACGCACAGCAAGACATTTCAGTAAGCGTCTTCGAGGCGGTGGAGAAAGCAGTCCACCGGGCCGCCAAGCGCCCTGCATCGGCATCGCCGCCCCCGCAGACCCTGACCCTGGATGGCAGCCCGGCGGGCCGTCTTCGCCGCACGTCAAAAGGGCTTGCTGTCGATCTGACCGACGGGGGCTTCGCTGACTGGTTGCGCAACGGCGCAGACGAGATTTTCGAAGAGTTACACGCCCGCTACCGAGCGCAGCGTTGATCCGACCTTAACCTAATCGAGCAACCCAAAAAGGAGGCACGAGCCCGACAAAAGAAAAGGCCCCGCAAAGCACTGCTCCACGAGACCCTTCCAAGATTTGCACCCTGAAGGTACGACCCGGAGCCGCAACTCGCAAGTCCTATGTGATTCGCGAGCAGGGTTTTCTTATGTCTTCGTGAAAAAAATATGGGATATGAGCCACTGACGTCGTTTCGGCGTCCGATCACTCGCGTCGAAACGACGCCCAAGCCATCGCGGCCCACCCCGGATGTGTCTGTGAACAAATGGGAAGCCCTGCGCGAACTGACCGTAGCGCGGGAAATATATGGTCTCAGCGATCGGGACCTCTCCGTGCTTCAGGCGCTTTTGAGCTTCCATCCGGAAACTGACCTTTCTCTGGACGCCCAGGCGGGTTTGGTGGTCTTTCCTTCCAACACCTCGATTTGTGAGCGGCTTCATGGCATGGCGAACTCCACCATGCGGCGTCATCTCTCAAGACTGATCGACGCCGGACTTTTGATCCGCCGAGACAGTCCAAACGGCAAGCGTTACACCCGGCGCACCTCTGTCGGCCGGGTCGCGTTCGGATTTGATTTGCGCCCACTGGTCCAGCGTCACGCTGATCACTGCGCCGCCGCAGAAGACATCCGCGCCCGCCAGGACCGTATCAAACGCCTAAGGGAAACGGTAAGCCTGATGCGTCGGGATTTGGCGGCTTTGGCGGATTGGGGACAGTGCGACCGGCCTGATCTGGCCATCTGGGATGCGTACTCCGACCTTGCGCGCCTTACTGCGCGTGATCTGCGCCGGAAGCTGGATGAACAAACGTTGACGAGCCTGCACGACCAGCTGATGAGCGCGCTGGACAGGCTGCGTGATATCCTGGAACCTGTGGAAAACACCGAAACTGCCGCTGATGTTTCAGCCGGATTGGGCACCAGTGCTGCTCAATCTGAGCAGCACCACCAGAACTCAGATAAAGACTCTTATTGGTCTGAAGGAAAGGACCGCAGCCAAATCGATGAGAAAGATCATACACCGGCGCTACCGCTTCGTATGATCTTGGCATGCTGCCCTGAAATTCAGTCCTTTAGTCAGGACCCAATCCGTCATTGGCATGAGCTGGTGAATATATCCGAGATGCTTCGCCCGATGATAGGCATTTCAAGTTCTGCTTGGGAAGAAGCACGTGCGGCAATGGGACCGGAACAAACAGCTGTGGTTTTGGCTGCTATGTTTGAACGTTTAAGCACAATTCGATCACCAGGCGGCTACCTTCGCCACCTTGCTCGGAAATCCAGCGATGGAAGATTCTCCTGTGCCGCAATGATAATGGCATTGAGGAATGCCCACGGTTCACAGCTGTGAACCTGTGAAATCAGCAAAGTTCACAGCTGTGAACTCGTTTTGGAAGGTCTGGGAATCACGGCACTAGCCTGCCCTTCACCGCGCTGCTTGTCAGGGTGAGCAACGGAACTGCTCAAGGTATTGCGTGGCTTTATCGTATGACAGACGTGCCGAGATGTCATGGCGCATGCGAAAGCCTTGATCTGGTCCGATCAACGCGGACGGGAAAGATCAAGCGGTTGGAGGCTCTGCCGAAGGTGTCGCTACTCGACCGGAAACCGCGGATTGCCAGGCCCCAAATGAGGCGGGGACGGGGTGGCGACAGGGCGTATTCGATAGCTCATTTCGATGTTTGTCCATGGCATACTCTTGAATTTATCAGCCACGCAGAACCACTCGGCTCTGAGGTCGCTTGCCCCAAGCCATTGAGACTGCGTGATATAATCGGCTATTCACGAGAATGTTGACATTCATCATACAAGTTGGTCATATAACATTGCAGGTAGCGTGAACAGCTGCCTGATGTCAGGGAGGACACAATAATGTTTCGTATGACCACTTCGGCCATCGCGCTTGCGCTGCTTGCTGCACCTGTTGCCGCTGAAACTTGGCGCACCTGGGCCATTCACCCGGAGGGCTACCCGAACGTCACCGCGCTGGAGAGCTTTGCCGAGGACGTCGCGGCCATGACCGACGGCGAGATCGAACCTCAGGTTTATCCCGGTGGCGTGTTGGGCGCACAGCCTGACGCCATCGAGCAGCTTCGTGCCGGCGCTATCGCTGTTGGCAATTTCAACATGGGCCCGATGGGGGAGATCGTGCCCGCGACCAACGTGCTGTCGCTGCCGTTTATCTTCCGCGATGTGGATCATATGCACGCGGCAATGGACGGTGAAATCGGCCAGCGCTTTTCCGACGCGCTGTCCGAAGAGGGCATCGTCGCGCTGAGCTGGATGGATAGTGGCTCCCGCAGCTTCTACAACACCAAGAAGCCGATCCAGACCCCCGAAGACATGGCCGGGCTGAAGTTCCGCGTCATGAGCAACGATCTGTATGTGCAGATGGTCGACAGCCTTGGTGGGAACGCGACCCCGATGGCATACGGCGAAGTGTACCAGTCGCTGAAGACAGGCGTGATCGACGGGGCAGAAAACAACTACCCCAGCTTTGAATCCTCGAACCACTACGAGGTGGCAAAGTACTATTCCATCACCAATCACCTGATCATCCCCGAGTGCATTTGCGTGGCGAAGTCGGTCTGGGACGAAACATCGCCTGAGATGCAGGAGATGGTCCGCGAGGCCGCCGTGGCCGCCGCGCAGGAACAGCGTGAACTTTGGGCCGAGCGGTCTGATGCCTCCAAACAGCAGGTCATCGACAGCGGTGTCGCGGTGAACGAGGTGACTGACTCTGCGGCGTTTCAAAGCGCGATGGAGCCGGTTTATGCCAAGTTCATCGAGGCGAACCCCGATCTGGAACAGCTGATCCGCGACATCCAGGCGATCGAATAAACATCGGCTGTTACCGTGCGCGCGCCTCCTGAGGATCCGAGGCGCGCGCGCAACATGTTCATGGGGGGAGTTGGCGATGTTTGAACGGGATAAGCCTGTGGCAGAGATGGGGCACGTCGAACGTGTGCTGGATCTGCTGTCCAAGGCCTGCGTGGCCGTGGCGGGGGCAGGGCTGGTGACGCTGGTCGTGATCTTTGGCTGGCTCGTCTGGGGGCGCTACGTGATGAATGACACGCCCACCTGGGTCGAGCAGGTGGCGCTTTTGTTGGTGGTGTGGATCACCTTTCTGGGCGGCGCTGCCGGGGTGCAGACGCAAAGCCACCTCTCCATCGAATTTGTGCGTGAAATGATGCCGCGGTGGTTGCGGATGCCGCTGCATTGGATGGCGCTGGCCGGGATGCTGGTCTTTGGCGTTGTGCTGTTCTGGCAGGGCTGGACGCTGGCCGAAAGCACCTGGACCCGCCGGGTGCCGATGCTGGGTATCCCGGAGGGGCTTCGGGCGGTGCCAATGGCAATCTGCGGGGCGCTGACGGCGCTGTTCACACTTCAACAAGCGGTGGCGCTGGCCACTGGCAAGGACTGAACCCATGGGGCTGGCATTACTTTTCGGGCTGTTTTTCCTGGGCCTACTCAGCGGGATGCCGGTGGCTTTCGCGCTTGGCCTCGCGACGGTCGGGGGCTTTTTGTACGAAGGGCTGCCGCTGTTCATCGCCTTTCAGCGCGTGCTGTCGGGGATCTCGGTGTTTTCGCTGCTGGCGATCCCGTTCTTCATCTTTGCCGGCGAATTGATGATGCAGGGCGGTATCGCGGGACGGCTGGTGCGACTGGCCAGCTATGCGGTGGGCTGGATGCGCGGCGGGCTTGGCGTGGTGAACGTGGCCTCGTCGATGCTGTTTGGCGGGATTTCCGGGTCGGCTGTGGCGGACACCTCGGCGTTGGGGTCGATCCTGATGCCGGTGATGAAGGAAAAGGGCTATGACGCGGATTACGCCGTCAACGTCACCGTGACGTCGTCGGTGGCGGGGGTGGTGATCCCACCGTCGCACAACATGATCCTGTTTGCCGTGGCCGCAGGCGGCGTATCGGTCAGCAAGCTGTTCATTGCGGGCATCGTGCCGGGGATCCTGATGTGCCTGTGTCTTGGTGTGGTGGCCTATGTCATCGCGGTGAAGCGCGGCTACCCGGCGGAGACCTTTCCCGGGTTCAGGACGCTGGCGATTTCGACCATCGTGGCGCTGCCGGGTCTGATGACGGCGGTGATCATCGTGGGCGGTGTGCTGTCCGGCGTGATGACCGTGACCGAAAGCGGCGCGTTCGGCGCGATCTGGGCGGTGCTGGTGACGGTGTTCGTCTACCGCGAATTGACCTGGGAGAAGTTCCGCGTCGCGGTTGTGACCTCTGTGCGGACCACCGCGCTGGTGATGCTGCTGGTGGCGACGGCCTCGGCGTTTTCGTACCTGCTGACGTTGTACCGCGTGCCGGATCTGCTGGCGGTGGCGGTGACCGGGATTTCCGACAATCCGATCATCATCCTGCTGCTGCTCAACATCGTGTTGCTGGGGCTTGGGATGATCATGGACATGGCGGCGCTGATCCTGATCTGCACGCCGATCTTTCTGCCGGTGGTTGTTGGCCTTGGCATGGACCCGATCCAGTTCGGCGTGATCTTGATGATGAACCTCGGGCTGGGGCTGTGCACGCCGCCTGTGGGGGCCTGCCTTTTTGTCGGCTGCGTCGTGGGCGGTGTCCGAATTGACGAGGCCGTGCGCACGATCTGGCCATTCTACCTCGCGATTTTTGTCGCGCTGATGCTGGTCACCTATGTGCCGGCCGTTTCGATGACGCTGCCTGGCCTGATGGAGTGAACGCTATGATGAACCGTATTCTGATCACCGGCGCGGCAGGCCAGCTTGGCACGATGCTGCGCGAAAAGCTGCGGGGCCATGCAGCGGTGCTGCGCTTGTCCGACGTTGCCGAAATCCCTGCGGCGCAGGACGGCGAAGAGGTCGTGCCTTGCGATCTGGCTGATGGCGCGGCGGTGATGAAGCTGGTCGAAGGATGTGATGGCATCGTGCATCTTGGCGGCATCAGTGTGGAACGCAGCTTTGACCTGATCGAGGCGGCCAACCTGCGTGGTGTCTACAATCTGTACGAGGCGGCGCGGGCAAACGGGATGCCGCGCATCATTTTTGCCTCCTCGAACCACACGATCGGGTATCACGACCAGACCACGCGGCTGGACCACACCGCGCCGTATCGGCCCGACGGCCTGTATGGGGTGTCCAAGATCTTTGGCGAGTCGGTGGCGCGCCTGTATCACGACAAGTTCGGCCAGGAGAGCGCACTGGTGCGCATCGGCTCCTGCACGCCGCGCCCGGAGAACTGGCGGATGCTGGCCACATGGTTCAGTCAGGATGATTTCGTGTCCCTGATCGATGCCGTTTTCGCGGCGCCGCGCCTTGGCTGCACGATGGTCTGGGGCGCCTCCAAAAACGACCATGGCTGGTGGGACAATACGCATGCCGCTTTCCTCGGCTGGCACCCGAAGGACAACGCCGCCGCTTATGCCGAAGAGATCGCCCGCACCGTGCCCCGACCGGGCCGGGATGAGGCCGTCGCCCGCTATCAGGGCGGCGTTTTCACCGATGAACCAATTCACCCCTCAAAGGAGGACTGACATGCTTGACAGTTTCACCCCGCACGGCAAACACCTTGTCGCAGGCGCGTGGATCGCATCCGAGACGACCTTTACCTCTGATCCGGCAAGCGGCCCGGCGCACGCATATTGCGTGGGCACGCCCGATCTGGTCGATGCCGCCTGCAAGGCCGCCGAAGAGGCCTTCACCATCTATGGCTATTCCAGCCGTGAAGACCGCGCGCGTTTTCTGAACTCCATCGCGGATGAAATCGAGGCACGCGGCGATGCGATCACCCTGATCGGCACGCAGGAAACCGGCCTGCCCGAAGCGCGGCTGAACGGCGAGCGGGGCCGCACCACGGGCCAGCTGCGCCTGTTTGCAGAGCACATCCTGAAGGGCGATTACCTTGACCGTCGCCACGATGAGGCGCTGCCCGACCGCCAGCCGCTGCCGCGCCCCGACCTCAAGATGCTTCAGCGGCCCATCGGCCCGGTTGCCGTCTTTGGCGCGTCGAACTTCCCGCTGGCGTTTTCCACGGCAGGCGGGGACACCGCTGCCGCGTTGGCGGCCGGCTGTCCGGTGGTGGTCAAGGGCCACTCTGCCCACCCCGGCACCGGCGAGATCGTGGCCGAGGCCATCGCCGCCGCCATCGAGAGCTGCGGCATGCCCAAGGGCGTGTTCTCGTTGATCCAGGGCGGCAAGCGTGATGTGGGTCAGGCTTTGGTGCAGCACCCGCTGATCAAGGCCGTGGGCTTTACCGGGTCGCTGGGCGGTGGGCGCGCGCTGTTTGATCTGTGTGCACAGCGGCCTGAGCCGATCCCGTTTTTCGGCGAGCTGGGCAGCGTCAATCCGATGTTCGTGCTGCCGGAGGCCACGAAGGCACGCGGGGCGGAGATCGGCGCAGGCTGGGCCGCGTCACTCACCATGGGGGCAGGGCAGTTCTGTACCAACCCGGGCATCGTCGTGATCGGGACCGGCCCCGAGGGGGACGCTTTTGTGGCAGCGGCCACTGAGGCGCTGACCTCTGCCGCACCGCAGACCATGCTGACCGACGGCATTGCGCAGGCCTACAAGGACGGCAAGTCCCGCTTTGACGGGCGCAACGCCGTGCGCTCGCTGCTGACCACCGACAGCGAAGGCCGCAACGCCGCGCCGAACCTGTTTGAAACCGATGCCGACAGCTACCTTCAGGATCACGCGCTTGGCGAAGAGGTCTTTGGCCCGCTGGGCCTCGTGGTGCGCGTGACCGGCCCGGATGACATGCTTGCGCTTGCCAGCGGCTTCGAAGGTCAGCTGACCGCGACGATCCACATGGATGACGGCGATACGGCGCTTGGCCGTCGTCTTGCGCCGGTTCTGGAACGCAAGGCCGGCCGCGTGTTGGTCAATGGGTTCCCCACCGGAGTCGAAGTGGCTGATGCCATGGTTCACGGTGGCCCGTATCCGGCCAGCACCAACTTTGGCGCAACCTCTGTCGGCACCCTGTCGATCCGCCGCTTTCTGCGCCCGGTTTGCTACCAGAACATGCCGGATGCGCTGATGCCCGGCGACTGGGGCTGACCGCCACTTAACTGTTTATCAAAACCTTGGAGGGTGCGGCCGCGATGGCCAAGGGGGGCGACGCCCCCCGACACCCTCCCCATGCCTGCAAAGGACCGTTCCTATGGACCCCAAAGATATCAAGACTGCTCTCGGCTCTGGCCTGCTGAGTTTCCCGGTGACGCCGTTCGACGCTGAAAACCGTTTCGCGCCCGAGCCGTACAAGGCCCATGTGGAATGGCTGTCCGGCTTTGACGCGCCGGTCCTGTTCGCCGCCGGCGGCACGGGCGAGTTCTTTTCGCTCAGCCCCGACGAAATTCCGGCGATCGTCTCCGCTGCCAAGGACGTCGCCGGGGACACGGCCATCGTGTCGGGCTGTGGCTATGGCACGGAAATGGCGGTTTCCATCGCCAGGGACGTGGAAAAGGCGGGCGGCGACGGTATTCTGCTGCTGCCGCACTACCTGATCGATGCGCCGCAAGAGGGGCTGTATGCCCACGTCAAAGCGGTCTGCGACGCCACCGAGATGGGCGTCATGGTCTACAACCGGGACAACGCGGTGTTGCAGGCGGACACCTTGGCGCGGCTGTGTGATGCGTGCCCGAACCTTGTCGGGTTCAAGGACGGCACCGGCGACATCGGCCTTGTGCGGCAGGTGACGGCCAAGATGGGCGACCGGCTGACCTATCTCGGCGGGATGCCCACGGCGGAACTGTTTGCCGAAGCCTATCTGGGCGCGGGGTTCACCACCTACAGCTCCGCTGTGTTCAACTTCGTGCCCGCGTTGGCGAACAAGTTCTACGCCGCGCTGCGCGCCGGTGACCGCGCCACCTGCGAGCGCATCCTGAACAGCTTCTTTTACCCGTTCATGGACCTGCGGGCACGCCGCAAGGGCTATGCCGTGTCTGCGATCAAGGCAGGTGTGCGCCTTGTGGGCTTCGAGGCGGGTCCGGTACGCTCGCCGTTGTCGGATCTGACCGGCGAAGAGGAGGAGATCCTGAAGGATCTGATCGAGGCCCATTCATGAAGATTGCAGAAATCCGCACGCATCTGCTCGAACACAAGCTGGACACCGCGTTTGAATCCGCCTCCATGCGGTTCGACAAGCGTGTGCATCTGCTGGTCGAGGTGATCTGCGAGGATGGCACCACGGGCTGGGGCGAATGCCTTGGCCCGGCGAGGCCGAACGCGGCCACCGTGCATGCCTATGCCGGTTGGCTGAAGGGCATGAACGCGCTGGAGCACGAAAAGATCTGGGCCACGCTGTACAACGCCATGCGGGACCAGGGACAGCGCGGGATCAGCGTCACGGCCTTGTCCGGGATCGACATCGCGCTGTGGGACATCAAGGGCAAGGCCTATGGGCAGCCGGTGTCTGTCCTGCTGGGGGGGCGCTGGCGCGAAAGCGTGCGCGCCTATGCCACCGGCAGCTTCAAACGTGACGGGGTCGACCGCGTGGCCGACAACGCCGCCGAATGTGCGGGCCATGCCAAGGCGGGGTTCCATGCGGTGAAAATCAAGATCGGCTTCGGCGTGGACGAGGATCTGAAGGTGATCGAGGCGGTGCGCGATGCCATCGGCCCGGACACCCGACTGATGATCGACGCCAACCACGGCTATGACGTGATCGAGGCGATCAGGCTGGGGCAGGCGGCGGCAAAATTCGGCATCGACTGGTTCGAAGAACCCGTGGTGCCCGAACAGCTTGGCGCTTATCGCAAGGTGCGCGCCGGTCAGCCGATCCCCGTGGCCGGGGGCGAGACGTGGCACACGCGCTGGGGCTTTGCCGAGCCCTTGTCGACGGGGTGCGTCGACATTGCCCAGCCGGACCTGTGCGGGGTCGGCGGGATCACCGAGGCAAAGCGCGTGGCCGATCTGTGCGCGCTGCACGGGGTGCGTCTTGTGCCGCATGTCTGGGGCACGGCAGTGCATATCGCCGCTGCGCTACAGTTCATGGCGGCGATGGTTCCGAACCCGGTACGCAAAAATCCGGTCGAGCCGATCATGGAATTCGACCGCACCCACAATCCGTTTCGTCAGGCGGTGGTCAAGACGCCCTTCGAACATGACGGCGGTGTGCTGACCATTCCCGACGCCCCCGGTCTCGGGATCGAGATCGACCGCGACGCCCTGAAACGCTTTGCCCCGGAGGCCGCATGATTACACGAAAGCTGAATGGCGCAGCACCTTTGACGCCGATGCCGAAGGGCGCCGTGGACACGCAGATGCACATGTATCTGCCGGGGTTCGCCATGCGCGCGGATGGCGCGGGGCGGCCCGCCGATCCCTTGCCGACGCCGGACATGTACCGCGAGACGATGCGCTGGCTTGGCCTTGACGCGGTGGTGATCACGCAAGGCAACGCCCATGGTGCGGACAATGCCGCGTTGCTCGCTTGCCTGCGGGAGATGGGGGACTGCGCGCGCGGCGTTGCAGTCATCACGCCGGACACCACGGCAAAGGAGATCGCCCGCCTGTCCGACGGGGGGATCGTGGGCGCGCGCATCATGGATCTGCCGGGTGGGGCCGTGGGCCTTGATGCGCTTGAGGCCGTGGATGCCATGGCCGCCGATGCCGGTTGGGTGATGGCCGTGCAATTCGACGGCTCGCATCTGCCGGAGCTGGAGCCACGTCTTGCCGCGTTGAAATCGCGCTGGGTGCTGGATCATCACGCCAAGATCTTTGACGGCGCGACACCGGCGCATATCGACGTCATCAAGCGTTTGATGGATGGCGAGCGCTGCTGGTTCAAGTTCGCGGGGTGTTACGAAAGCTCCCGCGACGGTGGGCCGGATTATCCCGACATTGCAAGCGTTGCCCGAGAGATTGCGGCACACGCGCCCGACCGCATTGTCTGGGGCACCAACTGGCCGCACAATGCGGCGCACCGCAGCGAAGATTACCCGGACGACGCGCAGCTGCTGGATTTGGCGATGTCGTGGTTGCCGGACGATACCGCGCGCCAGGCCGCGCTGGTAGACACGCCGCGCGCGCTTTACGGATTTGATCCCGTGTGAAGAGTGCGATTGCCGCAGGGGGAGGTCTGGCCGTGGGGGGCATGATCCGGACGGGGCAGGGCGCAGGCATGCTTGGGCGGATGGGCGCAGGCTCCGGGACTGTTACACCGCCGAAATGGCGGCGTGATCCTACCAATTCCTGGGCCTTCAAAAGCCCGGGTCGCTGCCTTCGGTTGCAGTCGGCACAGTTCAATATCGGAGACGTCTTCTTGACGGTGTGATGCCGCGCGTCATTGACTGTGCGCGGCATCAGTGGGTCCCGTCGATCGGGAAATCAGTGCCCTCGCAGAACTGACGGGTGCTGTGCAACACGAGCGTTTCGCAGGCGTACAGCCATTCCAAACGCCACCCAAAAGGGGATGCGACGGACTAGAACGCCTCGCGATACAATGCCAAGGCGTCCGCTTCGGTGACTTCGACCGGGTTGTTTATCAGCAGTCTGGTTTGCAGCATGGCGTCCCGGGCAAGCATCGGCAGGCTGTCTTGGGTGACCTTGCAGTCCCGCAGGCGACGGGGTGCGCCGGAGCGGTCCATCAGGTCCCCCATGAACTGCACGAAGGCGGCCGCGCGCGCCTGCACGCCTTCCTCCGACGCGCCAAGGACGACATCGGCAAGCTCGGCATAAAGCGGCGCAGCGGCGTGCATGTTGTAGCGGAGCACGGGCCCCAGCATCAGCGCATTGGTCAACCCGTGCGGCAGGTGGAAATGACCGCCAAGCGGGTAGGCGAGGGCATGGACGGCCCCCACCGGGCTGTTGGCGAAGGCCTGCCCCGCGAGCGCCGCTCCCAGCAGCATGGCTTCGCGCGCGGCGCGGTTGTCCGGCTCTGTGCAGGCGGTGACCAGGTTCGGCGCCATAAGGCGCAATGCTTCGCGTGTGAAGACGTCTGACAGCGGGTTCTTGCGATGACGGCTGGTGAATGCCTCGATGGCGTGAACCATCGCGTCGATCCCGGTTGCGGCGGTCTGAAGGGCAGGCAGGCCGAGGGTCAGCTCGGCGTCGAGAAGCACGCGGTCTGCATAAAGCTGATGACCGACGATGCCCATCTTGGTCGTCTCGCCGGTTGTCAGGATGGTGATGTTTGTCATCTCCGATCCAGTCCCCGCCGTGGTCGGCACCTGCACCAGCGGGACGCGGCCGCCGCTGATCTTGCCAATACCGTAGAGATCCGACAGCTCTTGCGCACCGACCAGCAACACCGCCGCCAGCTTGGCGATGTCCATCGACGATCCACCGCCGAATCCGAGCACGAGGTCGGCCCCGGCGGCCTTGCCTTGCCCGACGCAGGCCATCAACACGGATTCCGGCGGGTCCGCGACGACCTGATCGAAGACGGTGACCGAGAAACCGTTTGCCGCCAGCGACGCCAGCGCGTCATCCAGCGCACCGCTTTCGTGCAGGAAGCGATCCGTCACGATCAGCAGTGTACGCTCCGAGAACCAGTCAGAGAGGATTTCGCCGATCCGGCGTGCTCCGCCCCAATCCACGAAGATCGAACCGGGGCTGTCGAAGGAGAAAGAGGCAATGCCATCCGTCATGTGTGTGTCCTTGGTTTGAAAGTGGCAGGGCGATCAGATTGTGCTGCAGAGGTATTTCAGTTCGAGGTATTCCTCGAGGCCATGGCGAGAGCCCTCGCGCCCGAGGCCCGATTGCTTGACCCCGCCGAAGGGGGCCACCTCGTTGGAGATCAGGCCGGTGTTGTGCCCGACCATGCCGTATTCGAGCGCCTCCGACACGCGCACCACACGGGCGTGGTCGCGGGTGAAGAAATAGGCAGCAAGGCCGAAGATCGTGTCGTTGGCCATGGCGATGGCCTGTTGCTCGGTCTCGAACCGGAAGACGGGGGCGAGCGGGCCAAAGGTCTCTTCCGTCGCGACCTTCATGCGCGACGTGACGCCCGTAAGCACGGCAGGTTCCATGAACAGGCCGCCGAGGCGTCTGCCGCCCTGAAGAAGGTTCGCACCTTGCGCGACTGCGTCCGCGATATGGTCCTCGACCTTGTCGAGCGCCTTGGCTTCGATCATCGGACCGATCTCGGTGCCCTCCGCTGTGCCGTTGCCGACCTTCAACGCGGACACGCGCTCGCTGAGCTTGGCCACGAAAGCGTCATGGATGCCGGATTGGACCAGAAAACGGTTGGTGCAGACGCATGTCTGCCCGGCGTTGCGGTACTTCGACGTCATGGCCGCTTCGACCGCCTTGTCCAGATCGGCATCGTCGAAGACGATGAAGGGGGCGTTGCCGCCCAGTTCGAGAGAGAGCTTCTTGATGGTGCCCGCGCATTGCGCCATCAAAAGCCGCCCCACCTCTGTCGAGCCGGTAAAGGAGAGTTTGCGCACCACCGGGCTGTCAGTCAGCACCTTCCCAAGCGTTGAGGCGGGGCCGGTCACGACCTGAAGCACCCCCTTGGGCAGCCCGGCGCGCTGCGCCAGTTCTGCCAGCGCAGTCGCGCTAAGGGGTGTCAGGTCGGCGGGTCGCAGGATCATCGAACATCCTGCCGCCAGCGCGGGCGCTGCCTTTCGCGTAATCATCGCCGCCGGGAAGTTCCACGGCGTGATCGCTGCGGTGACCCCGACAGGCTGGCGCATAACGGTGATGCGCTGGTCGCGGCGGGGGGCCGGGATCGTTTCGCCGTAAATGCGTTTGCCTTCCTCTGCGAACCATTCGACGAAAGAGGCGGCATAGGCGATTTCGCCGCGCGCCTCGGCCAGCGGCTTGCCTTGCTCAAGCGTCATGATCATAGCCAGATCGTCAACATTGGCCTTGATCAGATCGAACCAGCGGCGCAGCACGGCGGCGCGGTCGCACGCGGCCCATTGCGCCCACTCTGCCTGGGCATGCGCCGCCGCCTCGATGACAGCGGGTATCTCCTCGGGCGCCATCTGCGGTACATGTCCGACGGTCGAGCCATCGGCGGGGTTGAGAACGGCGATGGTCTTGCCCGAGGCGGCCTGGCACCAGGTGCCGTCGATCAGGCAGGCCTCGCGCAGGAGCATCGGGTCGCTGAGGTGGTTCTGTGTGGACATTTCAATTCCTGCTGAGGGTCGGTGGGCGCCACGCGCAAACCGGGTGTCTGGGGTCAGGTGATCGGAAGATGCACGGCGTGTCAGGCCTGCGAACGGGACGCCTTTGCCGTCTCGCGATCCCAGGTGTCGGAGGTCACGCCCTCCTTGCGCAGCAGGTGCTTTTGCACCTTGCCCGAGGCGGTTTTCGGCAACTCGTCAAGCACCCTCAGGTAGCGCGGCACCATGAAGCGCGGTAGCGATGCTGACAGCCGTTCGCTGATCGAAGCCGGGTCGATGCGCTGCCCCTCGGCGGGCGAGACCACGATCAGCACCTCGTCCTCTGAAAACTCGCTGGGCACGGCGACGGCGGCGCATTCGCGGATCTCCGGCAGGTTCAGAACCTCGCTTTCCAGCGCGAAGGAGGAGATATTCTCGCCGCGCCGCCGGATCACGTCCTTGAGACGGTCGACGAAGTAATAGGTGCCGTCCGCCTCGCGGCGGAAGCTGTCGCCGGTGTGGAACCAGCCGTTGCGCATGGCCTCGGCGGTGGCGGCGGGGTTGTTGTAATAGCCCGACATCAGCGCCCAGGGGCGGTGCGAGCGGATGATGAGCTCGCCCACCTCGCCATCGGGCAGGGGGATGTCGTTCTGGTCGACGATCCTCAGCTCGCACCAGGGGCGCGGGGTGCCTGCGATGCCCTTGCGGGTGATGCCGGGGCCGGCGTGCATCGGGCTTGCGATCTCGGTCATGTTGTAGATGGTCCAGGCCTCGACGCCGAACCGCTCTGCAAACAGCGGGCCATCCTCGCCGAAAGGCGTGATGAAGGCGCGGCGCAGCGAATGATCGCGGTCATCGGCGCTGGCCGGCGCCTTGAGCAGGAAGGCGGCCATGACCCCCAGAAGCAGGCAATAGGTCGAGCCGGTTTCGCGCACCGCCTGCCAGAAGGTGTCGGTCTTGAACTCGCGCATCATTCCGATCGACAGGCCGCGCGCCAGCATTGCGTTGACGTAAAGCGTCGATCCGCAGTGAAAGACCGGGCCGCAGATCAGGCAGCGGTCATCGGATGCAACGCAATCGAAGGCATCGGGGCCCATGGTGTAGTGCTGGGCATAGCTGCTCATCACGCCCTTGGCGTTGCCGGTGGTGCCCGAGGTGTACATGATTGCATGCAGATCCCAGGGCTCGATCGGGTCTGACAGCTCCAGCGCGGCGGCATCTTCGGTGTCGGGATCGACCAGCGGGCGGATGTCGTAGCCGGGAATGGCAGGGGCCTCGCCTTCGACGACCAGAACGGTGGTCACGCGGCCGGGGGCGACGTCGGCGAGGCGATCCACCAGCGCGGCCTGCGCGATCAGGACGGGGGCGTCGGCATCCAGCAGGATGTGTTCCAGCATCTGCCCGCGCGCGCCCGTGTTGATCGGCACATAGACCGCGCCAAGGTAGTTGATCGCGAACCAGCTGCACAGAAGATCGGGGCTGTTGCCCATCAGGCAAAGCACGTGATCGCCCCGTTTCACCCCGGCGCGGGCCAGGGCGCTGGCCCGGATGCGGACCCTGCGGTGCAGCTCGCCAAAGCTCCACGTCGGGCCGGGCCAGAATTGCACAAAGGGCGCGTCGGCTTGGGTTTGTGCATATCCATCAAGGATATAGCGCAGAACAGAGCGGGTGCGATCAAGCGCGGGATCCTGCGCTGCGTCAAACGGGCGGACCGTGTCCGTGGGCGTCTGGGGCATCTTCTCCTCCTTCTGGAAAAGGTCGGGTTCATGGGCGCGCCGGTTTTCTGCGCTGTCAGATTTCATATTGCATTGTTGCGACTCGATGTGCAACATACTTGGTAGTATGTCGCATGGCGGCGGAACCGGGACAAGGAGAAATGGCTGCAATGTCAGGTGTGATTGTCGAGACTGAGGGGGCCATCGCGACCGTGCGATTCGACCGCGGCGGAAAGGCAAATGCGCTGGATTCCACGATGATCGACGCGCTGGAATCGGCGGCGACAGAGCTGTCGCGCAACCCCGATGTGTCCGTGATCGTGCTGGCGGGCACGCCCGGGATCTTTGCCGCTGGCGTTGATCTCAAGGATGCGCGGCTGTGGAGCCCCGAGGCGGGCGACGTTGCCCGGCATCTTGCGATGAACGCAGGCGGGCGCATGAGCGCGGCCTGGCGCCGCCTGCCACAGATCGTCATTGCCGCGATCGAGGGGCCGGCCATCGGGGGCGGCGCGATCCTGGCGCTTTGCGCCGACTTCCGGGTCATGGCCGCTGACGCCTACCTGCGGTTTCCCGAGGTGCGCCTTGGCATGACGCTGGGGTGGGGCGGGCTGGCGCTGCTGACCGAACGGGTCGGGTCGGGGCGCGCCAAGCGCATACTGTGCTGCGATGAGACGATCCATGCGCAAGAGGCGCTGACGCTCGGGCTTGCCGACCGCACGGTCGAGGCGGGCACCGCGCTTGAGGCGGCGCAAGGCTGGGCGGGTGAGATCGCCCGCGCCCCGGCGATGTCGCTGCGCATGACCAAGTCCGCCGTCGATGCCCATGCCCGGCGCAACTGGGCCGAGGGCGCCGAGGGCGACCAGTTTTTGCTGGCCAAGCTGCTTGCCGAGCGCGGCAGCGGGGCCTGATGAACGCCCGCGCGTGGGAGCGTGCGGTTTTCAATGCACCCGAAGCGGTGTGAAAATGGGAGGAATAGACAAATGACGACAGTAACAAGGGCCCTTCTGGCCTCGGTGGTTTGTGGCGCGCTGGCGGCGGGCGCACAGGCCGAACCTTACCGGATCGGCGTTCTGACCGACATGTCGGGGATGAACTTCGACCTTTCGGGCAAGGGATCGGAAGTGGCGGCGCGCATGGCGGTCGAGGATTTCGGCGGCACGCTGCTGGGTGAGCAGATCGAGGTGATCGTCGGCGATCACCAGAACAAGCCGGACGTGGGGTCGACCCTCGCGCGGCGCTGGATCGACGAGCAGAACGTGGTGGCCGTGGTCGACCTGCCGACCTCGTCGGTGGCGCTTGCGGTGCAGGAAATCACCCGCCAGAGCGACACCGCGCTGCTGATTTCGACCGGGGGGTCGTCCGAGCTGACAGGTGCGTCCTGCTCGCCCTCGACCGCGCAATGGACATGGGACACCTACGCGCTGGCCAACGGCACGGGCCGGGCCATGACGCTGGAAGGCGACAAGACATGGTTCTTCCTGACCGTCGATTACACCTTCGGCAATGCGCTTGAGGCCGACACCACCGCCGCGGTCGAGGCTGCGGGCGGCACCGTGGTCGGCTCGGTCACACACCCGCGCGAAACCTCGGATTTCTCGTCCTACCTGTTGCAGGCGCAGGGATCGGGGGCCGACGTGATCGCGCTGGCGAACGCATCGGGCGACACGATGACCGCGCTGAAACAGGCCGAGGAATTCGGCGTCACGGCGTTGGGCCAGGACATCGCCGGGATGCTGCTGTTTCTGACCGACGTGCACGGCGTGGGGCTGGACATCGCCAAGAACCTGACCCTGACCACCGCGTTCTACTGGGACATGAACGAAGAGACCCGCGCCTGGTCCGAGCGCTTTGCCGAACGGATGGACGGCAAGATGCCGACGATGGTGCATGCGGGCGTCTATTCGGCGGTGTCGAACTATCTCAAGGCCGCCGAGAAATCCGGCCAGGCCAAGAGCGGCACCCAAGTCATGGACACGATGCGCGACATGGATATCGACGATTTCTTCAACCACAACGCTTATCTGCGCAAGGACGGCCGCGTGGTGCATGACATGTATCTCGTGCAGGTGAAGACACCCGAGGAATCCAAGGGTCCGTGGGACTATTACAAGGTTCTGCGCACCATCCCCGGGGACGAGGCGTTCCGCCCGATCGAACAGAGCGCTTGCCCGCTCCTCGACCGGTAAAGGCCACATCATGATGATGGCGAATGTTTCGGCGCATGACGCGCCGGCAAGCCCCCGCGCTGCCTTGTCGGCGCGGGGGCTGAGCAAGAGCTTCGGGAATTTCCAGGCGGTGAAAGATGTCGATATCGACATCCGCCATGGCCGGATCCACGCTTTGATCGGACCGAACGGGGCGGGCAAGAGCACGGTGTTCAACCTGCTCACCAAGTTCCTGCAACCAAGCGCCGGCAAGATCATGTACGGCGAAACCGACATCACCCGCATGGACCCGGCCCATGTGACACGGCTTGGGGTGGCGCGGTCCTTCCAGATCTCGGCCACCTTCGGGGACATGTCGCTGGTCGACAACGTCTGCGTGGCGCTGCAACGGCCCAATGGGCTTGCGGTGCAGTTCTGGCGCCCGCTGTCCAGCCTGACGCGGCTGCGGCCCCGGGCGATGGACCTGCTGGATCGCGTGGGACTGGCCGACATGGCCGACCACCGCGCGGCGGATCTGTCCTATGGGCGCAAGCGCGCGCTCGAGATTGCGACCACGCTGGCGCTGGACCCGCGGGTTCTGTTGCTGGACGAGCCGCTGGCGGGCATGGGCCAAGAGGACGTCGAAACGATGGCCGGTCTGATTGCAGACGTGGCCCGGGACTGCGCCGTCCTGATGGTGGAACACAACATCAGCGTCGTTGCCGACATCGGCCACGACATCACCGTGCTGCAACGCGGCGAGATCCTGAGCCAGGGCGACTATGCCAAGGTCAGTGCCGATCCGCGCGTGCGCGAAGCCTACATGGGGACCGAGGACGATGACTGACGTATCCGCATTGCGGCGCGAGGGCAGGGGGCCGGCACAATTGAAGGTGCGCGCGCTGGAGGCCTGGTACGGCGAAAGCCAGGCGCTGTATGGCGTCGATCTTGATGTCTACCCCGGCGAGACTGTCACGCTGCTGGGGCGCAACGGCGTGGGCAAGACCACGACGCTGCGCACCCTGATGGGCATCCTGCGCAAGCGCACCGGCGAGATCGAATTCGACGAGAGGTCAATCCTGCGTCTTCCGCTGCACCGCGTCGCCCACGCCGGCATGGGCTTTGTGCCCGAAGAGCGCGGCATCTTTGCCTCGCTGACCGTCGAAGAGAACCTGATGCTGCCGCCGGTGGTGGCGCGCAGCGGCAAGGAGATGTCGCTCGACGAGATCTACACGCTGTTTCCCAACCTGCTGGACCGGCGCCACAGTCCGGGCACCAAGCTGTCCGGCGGCGAGCAGCAGATGCTGGCGATCGCGCGTATCCTGCGCACCGGCGTCAGCATGATCCTGCTCGACGAGCCGACCGAGGGGCTGGCCCCGGTGATCGTGAACCGGATCGGCGAGATGCTGAAGTCGCTGAAGGCCCACGGGCTGAGCGTGCTTCTGGTCGAGCAGAACTTTCGCTTCGCCGCCAAGATCGCGGATCATTTCTACGTCATGGATCATGGCGAGATGATCGACAGCTTCGCCGTGGGCGAACTGCCCGCAAAGCGCGAAGCGCTGAACAAGGCCCTGGGGGTTTGACATGACAATGATATTTGGTGTGCCGCTGATGGTGCTGACCGGGCAGATGCTTATCGGCCTGATCAACGGATCGTTCTATGCGCTGCTCTCGCTCGGGCTGGCGGTGATCTTTGGCCTTTTGCGCGTGGTGAATTTTGCGCACGGGGCGTTTTACATGCTTGGCGCGTTCACCGCATGGATGCTGGGGCAGTACCTTGGCCTTGGGTTCTGGCCGTCGCTGGTGATTGCGCCGCTGATCGTGGGCTGTGTCGGGGCGTTGGTCGAACGCACCATGCTGCGCCATCTCTACGAGCTGGATCACCTCTACGGGCTGCTGTTCACCTTCGGGCTGGCGCTGCTGCTTGAAGGCTCTTTCCAGCATGTCTTTGGCGCATCGGGCAAACCGTTTTCGGCCCCCGAGGCCCTGACCGGCATCGTGCGGACCGATTTCGTGATCGTGCCGATCTATCGCAGCTGGGTCGTGGTGGCGTCGCTGCTGATCTGCCTGGGCACCTGGGCGCTGATCGAAAAGACAAAGATCGGCTCGTACCTGCGGGCCGCGACCGAAGATGCCACGCTGGTGCAGTCCTTCGGGGTCAACGTGCCGCTGCTGCTGACGCTGACCTATGCCTTTGGCTGCGCCCTTGCGGGGATCGCCGGAGTGCTGGCCGCGCCGATCTTTCAGGTCAGCCCGACGATGGGGTCGAACCTGATCATCATCATCTTTGCCGTGGTCGTGGTGGGGGGCATGGGGTCGATCCTGGGGGCCATCGCCACCGGCTACCTTCTGGGCATCGTCGAGGGGCTGACCAAGGTGTTCTACCCCGAGGCCGCGAATATCGTGATCTTCGTCCTCATGGCGGTGGTGCTGCTGCTGCGCCCTGCGGGTCTGTTCGGAAAGGAATACTGAGATGATCAAGGCCGAGGATTTCGAGACGGTGGCCGAAACCACCCGTCCCCACCGGATGCAACGGATCGTCGTGGTGGCGCTGATCGCCGTGCTCATGGTGCTGCCTCTGTGGGTCTACCCGGTGCTGCTGATGAAGCTGATGTGCTTTGCGCTGTTTGCGTCGGCCTTCAACCTGCTGCTGGGCTACGGGGGGCTGTTGTCCTTTGGCCACGCCGCGTTCTTTGGCGGGGCCGCCTATGTCACCGCCCATGCGCTCAAGGTCTGGGAGCTGACCCCAGAGCTGGCGATCCTCGCAGGTGTGGTCGCGGCACTTGTGCTGGGGCTGGGGATCGGTCTTCTGGCGATCCGCCGGCAGGGGATCTATTTCGCGATGGTGACGCTGGCGCTGGCGCAGATGTTCTATTTCTTCTGCCTTCAGGTGCCGTTCACTGAAGGCGAGGACGGCATCCAGGGCTTTTCGCGCGGGCATCTCTTCGGGCTGATCGACCTGTCCGACAGCACCGTCCTGTATTACGTGGTGGCCGCCGTGTTCGTGGCCAGCGTCTTTGCGATCTGGCGCATCGTGCATTCGCCCTATGGCATGATCCTGCAGGCGATTCGGGAAAACGAACAGCGGGCGATTTCGCTCGGGTATTCGGTGCAGCGCTACAAGCTGGGTGCCTTCGTGATGTCGGCGGGCTTTGCGGGGCTGGCCGGCGGGCTGAAGGCGCTGCTGTTCCAGTTCGCCACGCTCACGGATGTCAACTGGCACATGTCGGGCGAGGTGATCCTGATGACGCTGATCGGCGGCATCGGCAGCATCGCGGGGCCCATCGTCGGGGCCGCGCTGGTCGTGTCCTTGCAAAATTACCTTGCCACCACGGGCTTTCCCGTGACCACTGCGCTTGGCGCGACCTTCATCCTGTGCGTGCTGCTGTTTCGGCGCGGCATCGTGGGGGAATTGCGCCACCGCCTGCCTGCCGCACGGAGCAAGAAATGACCGCCGACATTCCCCTGCGCCCCTTTCGCGTCCTGCCCGACTGGGTCGATTACAACGGCCACATGGGCGACTACGCCTATGGCATCGTCTTCTCGCAGGCGGTGACCGCGCTGATGGACGAGATCGGGCTGGACGAGAGCTATCGCGCCGAAAACGAGGCGACGCTGTACACCCTGGAAATGCGGATCGGCTATCAGCGCGAATGTCACGAGGGCGACGCGCTGTCGCTGGCCACCCGGGTCCTGGCCGTCGATGCCAAGCGGATGCATCTGTATCAGGAGATGCTGGGCAGCGATGGCAGCCGCCTTGCCTGGTGCGAGCAGGTGCTGTTGCATGTTGCGCGCAA
>NZ_JAGEMH010000020.1:0-59424 GCF_040148795.1 Sagittula sp. NFXS13 | reverse complement strand
CACGGCGGCAAGCTCAGATGGCCATCTTTGAATACATCAACGGCTTCTACAATCCGCGACGCCGACACTCAGCGTTGGGCTGGAAAAGCCCTGTCGCGTTCGAGCGGAAGGTGGCCTAAACGAGCACTTGGGGCGGCACGAAAGCGCGACAGGTCCACACCATCAGAAAAACTGGGACCAATACAAATGCTCGCGATAAGCCAGAACGATGCGTTGCTCCTCAGGCCAGGTTTCGTACTCAAATGAGCCGAGCGGGGTATAGCCCTTTGCGATCATTTCGTCGTACCAGCAATCTGCATCGGCTCGTTCGGTTTTGAGTTCCTCCAAGAAGCCCTCGGTATTGGGTTGCCTGGCATAACGTCTGAGCCGCTCATGGGCGCTCTCAGCGAGCCGCAGATCGCGCTCCCTTTCGATGATCCTCCGGATCGCAAGCGGCGACACGTCTCGGAAACCGATGGTACAAAAAGATGAATACTCTGAAGTCTTCCGCAGATGCGCTTCGATGTCGGCGTCCGACATGCGGAATACTTGATGCCTTCCCTCAGCAAGGAACGTCTTTGCAGCGCTCTCGGCGATCCACCGCAAACACTCCGAACGAAGATCCCTTTCGCCATCTTCCAGCGAGGTGAAGATCCCGACGGAGCCCGAAAATTGTGTCGAGGATGGCGGTTGGCGCTTCAGGTTCTCGCGTATGTCGACATGTTTCACGTTGCCGCTGCCATGGAATACGAGAGAACACAGCACCGGCATCTTGAAGTCGTGCCGCGCAAGAAGCCGACGCGCCTCGGCGAGAGTCATCGCGTCGTACTCTCGTTGAAATGGACGGACAGCGGCGGTCAGCTTCTGCTTGAGATTGCGGGGGATGTGAGGGGCGGGAGCGAGCATTCGAAATCTCCAGATTTTGCATTCTGGAAAGGATCTGGATCCGATCGACGGAGCGCGGAAACACCCCGCCGTCGATTTCTGCGCCTACTGTATGATTGTCTGATGCCATTTGTGCTGAAGAGCCTCGGCGTTCAGCGTTGTCTTGTTCCCGCCCATGTCGATCTGGATGACGCTCCGGGTGCCTGGCGGAAATTTGTAGAGCGTGCCGCGCTCCCAACTCGTCTTTTTGGTCTGGATCTTGACCGCGACTTCGGAGACTTAGTCATCGATCATGTCCTGCCGCGGGGCGATCAGATAAGCATGGTCGAGGATCTGGCTCGTCCGTATTGCTGCGTTCACCCAAGAGCGGCTGGACTTGCACCAACTGACCCGCCAGGGGTCCTGCTCGGGTATCGGCATGGGGGCTCCTTGTTGAGGTTGCCCAATGCAAATGGTCCCCAATGAACCCCGCGCAAAATGCAGGTCGCCCCGTTCGTATGCCTGATCGCCCCGTGTCGCCACACGTGTCGCCCCGGCCATCTATCGGACGAATGCGAACAACGTTACGTGAACCACTGAACAGGAAGATTCGGTAGGATGTGGGCGACGTTGCGAAACCCGTTCTCGATGGTTGAGAGCGGCGCTAAGTATATGACATTGAACAACTCTTGATCTCGGGAATTCTACTATACCCTCAATTGCGGGAAGGATTGTCAAAGGGCTGTTTGAACCAGATCAAAAAAACTTTCTCCATTATCGACGGCACCTCTTTGTGAGAGCCGTCGATAATGGAGAAAATAGGTGGATTACGAGCCCGAACTGATCTTTCGACAGCCGGCGATCGCCGACGATCTCGGCCGGGCTGCGGCCTGGTGCCGTTTCAACCATCGCTGCACGCCTGCATACACGCTTGTCGCAGTGGCTTACCTGGTCGACGGACAAGCGGTCGTGCTCTTGCCCGATCTTGCCGAGCGGGAACTCGACTTCGACGAGGGTCCCATCCTCCAGACGGCCACATCGGCTCTTGAGTTTCTCGGGTATCGGACATCGTTGAGTGGATGGTCGCGATCCTCACCTGGCACCATCGTGTTCGAGGCTTCCCTTTCAGCGCATGCGCGTCTCGCGGCGATCAAATGCTTCCGAGGCCGCGACCTACCGGGGCTCGAATAGCTTTTGGCAGCTTTACACTGCTCTCGTGAGCGACCTTTGGGGTGAGGTCGTTCCCGAGAGCAGTGTAAAGCTGCCAGAACGAAAAAGACTTAGAATTCGGCATGTCGGCAACGGACTGGAACGCCCGAACATGTCGAAGCGGATGCGCGGCGGTTTCCCACCGTCACACATCCAAGCCGCAGCGACCTCCTGCGCTGCGGTTCTTGACAAGACGGCCGGAGGATTGAGCGAGGCAGCATGGTGCTGCCCGTCCCCAGCCAAGGAGGACCCTATGGGTAAACTTCAAACTATCACCATGACTCCCGGGACCGGCGTCCCGAAGGACACCGCAGTTCGACTGACGCAGGCATTTCTGCATCGACATGGCAGCGGGCTCGATGATCTTCTGAGGCGATTTCCAAGCCTTCACGGTCTGACCTTCCGCCGTGCGATCGAGGCCTGCTTCGCTCCATCGGAAACGGCCTTGGAACTCGCGATGGCGCTCGACGAGGCCGTCGATACGCTGCTTTCGCTTCAAGGCCAGAACTGTCACCCGCTGCCGGTTGACGACGGTCGGCGGCTCCAGATCGACGCTGGGCTTCGCTGGTATGCTGCGCGGCTGCACGACCTCGCTCGCGCTGCTCGCAGCATGTGAAGCAACAGGCTGTCCTGCGGCCCACGTGTGGGGCGGATTGTGGGGCAGTTTTCGGAGGATCTTCGTCGAAAACCCCTGAAAACCAAGTATACTTGGTTTTCAGGGTTGACGAATGGTGCCCAGAAGAGGACTCGAACCTCCACGGCCTTGCGGCCACTGGCACCTGAAGCCAGCGCGTCTACCAATTCCGCCATCTGGGCACTGGAGTTGGTGGAGCGGTTTCTACGGTTAGTCTGCCGCACTGTCAACGCGGTTTTTTCAAAAAAATGCAGCCCTGCGAAAATCGTTTCAATACCCTGCCGAACTCAATGAAAATCGCGTCAAACGGGCACCTTGCCACGAAACCCTCATGGGCCTAAACCCTACAACAAAGGTGCAAAGGAGAGGCGCATGTCCAAGCTCGTCACGATCTACGGCGGCTCCGGTTTCGTCGGTCGTTATATCGCGCGTCGCATGGCCAAAGATGGCTGGCGCGTGCGTGTTGCCGTCCGTCGTCCGAACGAGGCGCTGTTCGTCAAGCCCTACGGTGTCGTGGGGCAGGTCGAACCGGTGTTCTGCAATATTCGCGACGATGGATCGGTTCGCGCGGCCATGATGGGCGCGGATGCGGTTGTGAATTGCGTTGGCACATTTGATGCCGGCGGCAAGAACAATTTCGACGCCGTGCAAGACGCGGGAGCGACTCGCATCGCGCGCATCGCCTCTGAGCAGGGCGTGGGCGCGATGGTTCACCTCTCTGCGATTGGCGCAGATGCGGAGGCAGAGAGCGGCTACGCGGCCTCGAAGGGTAAGGGCGAGGCAGGCGTGCTCGAGCACATGCCGACTGCCATGATCCTGCGTCCCTCTGTGGTGTTCGGGCAGGAGGATGAATTCTTCAACCGGTTTGCCACCATGACGCGCTTCAGCCCCGTGCTGCCGATTGTTGGTGCGGAGACGAAGTTTCAGCCGGTCTATGTCGACGATGTGGCCCATGCCGCCTGCATGGGCATCAAGGGCGAGGCCTCGGGCATTTATGAGCTTGGTGGCCCTGACGTGCAAAGCTTCCGTGAGTTGATGAAGGAAATGCTGGGCGTCATTCACCGGCGCAAGCTGATGCTGAATATTCCCTTTTTCGTGGCGCGTCCCATGGCCTGGGTTATGGGGGTTGTCGATACGCTGAGCCTTGGGTTGGTGCCGCAACAGATCAGTGGCGATCAGGTAAAGCAGTTGCGGCAGGACAATGTGGTCAGTGGCGACCACAAGGGCTTCTCCGATCTCGGCATCCGGCCCACAGCCACGGAGGCGGTGTTGCCCGATTACCTGTGGCGCTTTCGTCCCTCCGGTCAGTACGACGCAATCAAGGAATCGGCCAAGAACCTGCGCGCGCACTGAGTTCATTTATTACTGTATTGAAAAGCGGGCCATTGGCCCGCTTTTTCGTGTGATGGAGTCCGGTTCGTGTGTTGGAATCTGCGGGTGGACTTGATTGCAGGAGCCGCCATCGACGGCGCTGATGCGCCAAGGTTGATCTGCACTGATCCGCAAAAGAGGTCGGTCCTGTCGTGGAGTGTCACGGTTGGGGCCGATCTGGTGCAAGCGTTTTCCAATTGTTCGGGACAGTGACCCAGGCCGAGCGATGCTTCGCGGGAAGCTTAGTCACCAACTGATCGCCGGGATTTCTGGGCATAGGCCTCGGAGAACATCTCGACCGTAGCGGTCTTCTGGCCCTGACGTCTGCACAAGCCGAAGGCGCGGATCAGCAGTTCGATGACGAGGCCCCATCTGGAGGCGCGGGCAAAATCGAAGCGCTGCAGACAATTCACATCAAGAAGGTCGTCGACATCGATATCGGCGCGTTCGGCATAGGCATAGACGAGCTTGTTTAGTTCGATCATGTCCGGATCCGTTGTCGGATCAGCGAACCTGCCCAGGTGGATCTCATCGAAATGAATGTGGGAGAGGAGGCGGGCGATCTGCTCTTCAGAGTTCACATAACTGGCCAGAACCGGAACGCCTGACAGGATGAGCATCAACGGCCATTCCGGTTCCTTCATCAGCGCCTTGAAACGGTCGAGGAGCTTTTCGTTAGACTTTGGGCCCGACGTAAAGGCGTGTTGGCATTCGTCATAGTAGAGTCCGATGACGCCCTGTTCGTGGCATTGATGGCGAACCATGCTCCAGAGTTCACCCTGGGTGCGCCGAGGGTGCGCGGGGTAACCGAGAACTTCGAGCGTCTTGTGACCCAGAACCTTCCAGCTGATCGACCCATCCAGCTTGCAGTAAATGATCTTACCCGGCTTCCCATCGGGCATTTCCGTCATGCTGGCGTTGAATTCCTCTATGAGCCGGACGGTCTCGGAGGTCTTGCCGACCCGAGACTCCCCCGTCACCAGCAAGCCGCGCGCTTCGAAATGCCCGCCGATGGCGGCTTTGACGTAGTAGTCGTGCAGGCAGTTTTCGAAAGCTTCGCGGAGCTTTGCCGCGCGCGGGAAGGTATAGTGGCCACGCTGCAGAGCAACCGATGCGTTGACGCGGTTCTGGTCGATGAAACTCATGGGTATCCTTGAATTGCTGGACGTCGTTGAGGTGGTGCTGGTCACAAGAGCTCGCCCTTCTGGGCGGGGCGGCCGAGCCGAACAGGGGGCTCCGACGACGGTTTCGTCGACTTCGGCTTCGATGCCCTGGCTGGTATTGCTGGCGTAGAGGTCGATATCCAGGACGCCTGATTTCTTGGCGTCATATCTAGGCAGCTCTCCTGCTTTGCGACCCGTGTAGCCGTGAAGCAGTTTGAACAAGACGGATTCGGTGGTCCCGAACATGCGCTCGACATACGGCTTGTCTGCCAACGCGTAGGTGCGAACATCGGTATTCGCCGATGCGATCCCCATGAGCGCGGACTTGACCTCGGCGTTCCGCAGACCGGTACCGTTGTCGTTGCGCGCCATGCCGAGCCCCATGGCCGGCATAGCCTCGCCCTCGCAACCGTAGATGCGCATTTCGCGGGTCTTGTCGCGCGTTGCCATCCGCAGCAGCTGCATCGTGGCTTCCGCTTTTGGCTGGTCGCTGACAACCCAGGCCAGCGGCATGCGTGTTGCGACATCGATCATGACAAGGATGCTGAGGCGGCTGCGGATCTCCTCATCCGCCCATTCTATAGCCTTCTTCATGTCTTCAGAGAGCGTATGCCAATAGCCTTTGGCCTTGGCCGAGGTAATCAGGGGCGCCCGACATTCGTCCATCTCGCAGAATTCGCCGATCATGAGCGCCCGCACGTCAGAACTGCCGCGGCCCCGCTTGTTGCGCGCGTGGCGCTCGCCCTTGGTCGCGACCATGTATTCGGTCGGCGTGAGCAGCTCCTTGCGGTGACGAAGAACGGATTGATGGGATGGGACCGGGAGCGCGGGGAGGTCGTTGAGCGCCCGCTGCCGGTTTTCCCTGTTGATCAGTGCTGCAAGGTAGCCATGCACGTTCGCCACCGACGGTCCCTTGAGATCCAGGCCGATCTCTTCCCAAGCCTCTGTCATGAGTTCTTTCAGACGCAGGGGCAGACGCGGTGTCTCGTTGCCTTTGAGGTGATCAAGTTTCGCCAACCCGGCAATGATATCATCACCGTCCTGCAGACCCTGATAAATCCCGTAGTATTTCTTCAGCGTCCGCCCTTTGTAGAGAAACCAGCTCTTCTGCTGGCCGCCTTTCAACGTGGCTGCTCCAAGATGCACGCGCTCGCCAAAAAGGGCTTCGACGAGCGGACGCAAGAACTTCCTGTTCGCGGGGTCGTTCAGGGTGCCGATCGAAATCCGGAAGTCCTCATTGCCCTCGACAATGGTCCGGTGCCGGTGGAGTTCGTCGATCGCCCTGCATACTGCGAAGTGGAAGCGGCCATAAATCTGTTGCTCATCGGAGAGTTGGGCTGCAACGCTCAGACCACCCAGCCTGAGCTTGGCACTTCCCTCCGGCAACAGCTGCGAAGGGGCGAACGTCACTGCGCCGGATTTCATCAATTCGACGAAGGACGAAAACCCAAGGATACTCGTCTGGCCGCCCATCGGGTCCGCCAGCTCATAGCCTTGCGAACCGACCTTGCGGAGCAGGAGGTCGCGCCCCTGGACCACGATTTCGGTTCCGGCTTCGAAGTTGTAGCGAGGCGCGATCGCCATGACGCAACCTCGATGCGCGACCATTCCGCGATCACATGATCGAGGTTCGCACGCAGGGCGCCACGCGCGATCAGGCGGTGGCAGGATTTAAAGACCGTCTTCTGCGGCAAGTCGAGCAGCGAAAAAAGATCACGCATCAGCCAGAGTGAACGATGGTTGCAGGCCCTCCAGAGCACGATGTCGTCGAATTCCGGATTGGGTGTTTGGATGGCTTCATGCAGCCGGAACAGGTTCTCCCGTCGCTGCCGCGAATAGCGGCCAGCATCGACGATGATCATGCTATCTGCAGCGCTCGAGGGGGTCGCCGCTTGGATCGCTTCGATATCGCGCCATGTCTTGGGCTTTTCCAAGCTGTCGGAATTGCGGACAAAGACGAGTACGCGCCGACCGTCAACAAATGTCGCGAGCAAGTCGTGGGTATAGCTCCGCGGCTTGCTGCCAATCCCCCTGAACTGCACAGTCAATGGCTGAAACCGCAAGTCATACAGATTGGGCGACAGCAGAAATTCATGAGCTACTGCCGCTTCAGCGGCACTTTCTGCAATGCCGACTTTGGGCATGAAATCGTCCGCGGCAGTCTTATACGTCAGCCACACACGATGAGAGCTCGAGCTCCGGAAGCCGGGATTGCGAACGCCGGTGAAGGGCAGGACACCGTGGATCTGCCCGAGCGTGACCTTGGACTGCCTGGGCAGCTTCGCCGGCGAATAGTTCCAGCTGTCATGATCAATAGTCTGATCGGCAGACATAACTTCTCCGTTCCCGGAACAGCGTTGCGCCGGGTGCATTTTTGTTTCTTTTCAAGAGGACATGCCACTCTTGCCACGCTCAACCGCTGTAGGTAGCGTGACAGATGTGATGATGCGGCAGTACCTCTGCTTCTGGTGCCCGTCCTGGGCGAAATTCCGTCCTGCCCCACCCGGTAGTGCTTGGGTGGGCAGGCTCATTTTCCGCGAAGTTGGCGAAAATCCCAATTGAAAACGGGTCGCCAAGCCTTCATGAATGTGGAAAAACTCAGTTAACCATCTGATTTAGAATGGATATTCCAGGCAGATCCAGTCAATGGAGCATCGGCCGGCCCTGTTGGTCCGAGCCCAGCTCCAGCATCCGTTTGACGGTCCGGATGTTGATCTGATGGCCAGCCTCGAACGCCTCAGCCAGCGCGGTCGTGATGGCCGCGGTGATGAGCGGGGAAAGCTGCCGCTTCGCGGCCTCGCGCAGGACGAGATCATTGATCTGCCCCTCCGTGGGAGAGGGCACGCTGACGACGCGGATCCGCGACAGAAGCGGTTCCGGCAGGCCGCGCAGGCTATTCGAGGTAAAAACCCAGTTGATGAACGACATGTCGAACTGGTTCTGGAAATATGGACAGCTCCACCGGCTTGCAGTCAGGTCTTCGAGCAGCGGGAGAAGCGCATTCGGCAAACTGAAAGACCGGCCCTTGTCGGACATGACCGAGCCAGATTTCTCTATCTCGTCGATGATGACGAGCGGATTTGCAATCTGCCGCATCAGCATCAAGCTCACGAGCCTGCCGGGGCCGGCATTTGACCAGCCGCGTTGACTTCCTATCAGTCCGAAACTGGCATTCTCGCCTGTGGCGTCGAGGGTCATGTCCGGCGTTTCCAGCAGCTGCGCAAGACGACGTGCCCATGCGCTTTTGCCAATGCCCGGCGGGCCATCTAGAAGAATCGGCGTAAATTGAGCACCGGGCCTGCCACTTGCGCGATGATGGTGGAGGCTGCGCCATACATGTGTCGTCGCCTCTGCGACCCATGGGAACTCCGCATGAAGCGCAGCGGCGATCTCGTCGATATGATGCGCAGAGCGCAGGTCGAAGATTTCAGCGCCATCGCGACAGCCCTCGAGCATGGCACGGTCTTCTCGCGACAGGCGCGTTGGCTCGACCTCCTTCAGATAGTGGCGGTGGATCTTCTGCGCCCACCGCCGGATCCGGATCTCGAGCGCTTTCGGGAGCTCATTCTGCGGGCAACGCCATAATTCATCGTGCGCCGCGCGCTCTTCCTGAGGGATGCCGTCGGAAATCTGCCGCTTGTCCAGCAAGGCGGTGTAGAATTCCTTGAGGCGCTTGATGATGGCGGCCTCGTCGAGTGCCGGATCGGGCTGCTTGCTCAGGATGAAGCGGATTTTGGGCATGGATGGGGGCTTTCGTCATGGCTCCGCCAGCCGCCATGATGGCGGTCATGCGGGCAGAGCTTCGGATTGGAGGGAAGGCTGAGTTCGCTGTGCGTCGAACATTTCTCTGAGCCGGAGGCTGGCCGGCCAGGAAGAATTCAGCGTCAGCTAAGGGTATGTAGCGCAGGTATCATCGGGCACTCGCAGAGGACAGACATGGGAGGGACGCACCATTCCATCGGGAGTGGACGATTATTCGGCGAGCCAATGCCATAACGATCAAGTCATCGCAAATGATTCTAAGATTCTGATATTAGTGCTAAAAAGTAGATTTGGTTTTTCGCAAAAGCGAGGCCGACTGACTGGCGGGTGTCCTGGGCGGCGCCCGCCTTCGCCAAGAGCATGAGCCATGCGGCCCACTATTTTTTATTGCCGCGCTGCTGCAAACTTGACCGAGGCTGTAGGTCCCGTATGGGCCGTTCGGCATGCCGCCCATGAATGATTGATCAGCGATGCCATTGATACCTCGCCTGGCCAGGTAGGAATAACCTTCACGATTGCTCGCCTTGCAGCCTGAGTGGCGCACCGCAGGACTGACAGACCGGGCGCCTCGCCTTCAGCTCCTCGAGGAGATGCAGTGGCGCACTTTCCACAAACCTCTTGACCCGTTCAGGGTCGACATGGGCCCGACGGACACAATCCCGGTAGACGAGCCAGCAATGGATGGACCCTACGAAGCTGATCGCCATGCCAGCTATGCAGATCAACGGACCGATCATGCGCTTCCCTTTCTGACTGAGGATGCCGTCTTACTGAGAGCATGCCTTAGGAAAAATACTCGCGGCAGCACGGGGCAGGGTCAAGCTCGCACCGTTCGTGTGAGTCTGGCTGAGGCTCACATTCCAAAGGGCTCACGGCCATCGCAACGTACAAAAGAAAATGCTTTTCCATCTTCAACTTACGTGTGCCGTGTGTTCACATTGAAATGCAATGGCTCGCGAGAGGGGGGCATAGCGAAAATGTGTTGCTCAAACGTAGAGAACAATGGTCGTGCGTACAACAAAACGACAGGCAGACGCGACTCCGTACGCGGCATCACTGATCGAAGGTATGAGGGATTTCGGGTATACGTTGGAAACTGCAATGGCAGATGTCATCGACAATTCGGTGACTGCCAAGGCGACCAAGGTCGAAATTCTCGCAGAAACGGCGACAGATGAACCGTGGATCGCAATCGTCGACAACGGGACAGGCATGACCGAACCCGAGTTGATTGAAGCAATGCGGCCTGGGACGAAAAATCCGCTTCAGGAACGCGAAGGTCATGATCTCGGACGGTTCGGGTTGGGCTTGAAGAGCGCGAGCTTTTCGCAATGCCGCCAGTTGACCGTGATCTCCAAGAAAGATGGTCATACATCTGGCGCCACATGGGATCTCGACAAGGTTGCGGAGAGCAATGACTGGCGCGTAGACCTCGAGGATGACCTGACAGATATACCCGCTGCGGATAGGCTGCCGAATGCCGGGACCATTGTGCTTTGGCGCAAGCTGGATCGGCTCTCGACGAACTTTCGCAATGATGTTGCAAAGCGCTCAGCTGAAATCAACAAGGCCATTTCGGGTGCGGAGCGCCACTTGCGGCTCTGCTTCCATCGCTACATGGAGGGCAGCAAACCCGCTCTGCGGATACTGCTGAACGACCGAAAGCTCTTGCCGATAGACCCCTTTGCGACGGATCACCCGGCAACGCAGACGGATCCCGAAGATTTCTTGCCGCTGCTCAACGGCGAAGTGGTTACCCAGTGCTTCACGCTTCCCCATCACAAAAAGATGTCGAAGACGGCTTGGGAAGACCTCGGTGGCCCCGAAGGCCATCTAAGGTCCCAAGGCTTCTACATTTATCGTGAGCGCCGTCTCATCATCGCCGGCAGTTGGCTGGGCCTCGCACGGCAGACAGAACTGACGAAACTGGCAAGGGTGCGTGTCGACATCCCGAACACCATGGACTCGGACTGGAAGATCGACGTCCGCAAGGCGTCGGCCCAGATGCCGCCAGTTGTTCGCGAACGTCTGCGAAAAATCGTTGAACGGCTTCAAGGAACTTCGAAGCGAACCTACCAGCGCCGGGGGCGAAAGCTCGTGTCCGATGAGTATCTCCCGCTCTGGAACCGCGTCCAGAAGGATGGTGGCATCGTCTACCGCCCCAATGTCGAGCACCCCTCGATCACCGGTTTCGCCGCCGCGCTGCCTGAAGATTTTCGGCATGGGTTCAGGACCTGCATCAGTCTTCTGGGCAGCGGCTTGCCCATTGCTGCATTGCATGCAGACATGCTGGGCGGCGCCGAGGATGTGACGCAAGACGCGGCAGATTTCGCGGATTTCGCCGACTCGGCCGAGATCGCCATCAGGGCTTTGCTGCATTCGAACATGACAGGAAATGACGTGGTGCGAGCTTTATGCTCGACCGAGCCGTTCATCCACCACAAGGACGCGATTCGACGGCTTGTCGAAGAAATACAGGGAGAACCCTCGTGACCGCAAATCTCAAGCACCTTGATGATGTCGTTTCGCAATCACTGGCGCATCAGCGCAAAAGCGGCACCGAACTGCGGACCTTCATAGCGACGATGAATGTGGCGTTGCACGTGAATGCCGCGCCGGATGCCCTTGAGCAGCTCGCACGTGACATTGAGGAGCGTTTCGGCATCACCATGGGGCTCGGGGCGATGGTCGATGACGAGAGCTTTCGACCTTGGTTGGACGAGGCCAAGGCGTCCATCGACCCGTTCTACTGGGACCGTTACAAAAAGCTGCTGCACAAGAACGGCCTGCCACAAGACGTCATCACCACCACTGACGAACTGACTGACCGCATTCTCGGTCGCTTGGGCAATCCGGGACTCGACGAGAAATGGGATCGCCGGGGGATGGTTGTCGGCCACGTCCAGAGCGGCAAGACGGCGAACTACACCGGCTTGATCTGCAAGGCGGCGGACGCAGGTTACCGCTTGATCGTCGTGATCGCGGGCATCCACAACAATCTGCGCAACCAAACCCAGGAACGGATCGACGAAGGCTTCATCGGTCGTGATACCGGGCGGCTGGCAACGCAGGGCAAGAAGGGCAACCGTGCCATCGGTGTCGGGCTGTTCGATGACCGCCATGTCCCGGTTGGCTTGACGAATACACTCGCCGACTTCCGCAAGGACACGGCGTCCACCAACACAAGCCAGATCGATTCCTACAAGGTGCCGGTGGTTCTGGTCATCAAGAAGAACCACAACACGCTCCGCAACCTGCTGGACTGGCTGCGCGAGAACAGTGCCAGGGGCGACGATCAGATGATCGACCAGCCGATGCTGCTGATCGATGACGAGGCCGACAACGCTTCGATCAACACGAAGTACTCGAAGGACGAGATTACCAAGATTAACGGGCAGATCCGGGATCTACTGAACATGTTTCACCGCAGCTGTTACGTCGGCTACACCGCGACGCCCTTCGCCAACATTTTCGTCGACCCGGACCAGTATGACGAAGCGCTCAAGGAAGATCTCTTCCCGAAGCACTTCATCGTGGGGCTGGATGCACCGTCGAACTACTTCGGCGCGAAGAAGATTTTCATAGACGGAATTCCCGATGATGGCGACCCTGTCTGGCTGCGCTACATCACTGACAACGAAGACGTTCTGCCGATGAAGCACCGCATCGACCAGACGGTCGATGAATTGCCTGAAAGCCTGAAGGAGGCTGTGCGAGCGTTTCTGATCGCGCGGACAATCCGGAATCTGCGCGGCCAGGCCTCGAAACACTGCTCGATGCTGGTGAATACGAGCCGCTTCACGAAGGTGCAGGGGCTGCTGCGGAACCGCTTACACCAATACGTCGGCGGCATTCAGGACACGCTGCGTGTCAACGGTGCGCGCGGTGAAGCTGCATTGCGTGACGCGATGATTGCGGATCTGCATGAGACTTGGGAGTGGGAGTATTTCGACGCCGAGCCGGACTGGTCCAAGGTGCTTGCGGCCATGCTTGAAGCGGTCGCGGCGGCGAAGGTCGTTGAGGTGAACAGCCGCGCCAACGGCCTCGACTATACCGGCGAGTCCAACGTTGGCCAGACAGTCATTGCCGTTGGCGGCTTCTCGCTCTCGCGGGGCCTCACGCTCGAAGGCCTGACGGTCACCTGGTTCCTCCGCAACACCATGATGTATGACACGCTGATGCAGATGGGCCGATGGTTCGGCTATCGTGGCGGCTACGAGGATCTGTGCCGCATCTGGATGCCCTCCGATGCGATCGACTGGTATGCTCACATCGCCGAAGCGAGCGAGGAACTGCATCTCGAGTTGAAGAAGATGGAGAAGGCCAAGGCGACGCCTTCCGACTTCGGCTTGGCCGTGCGCAGCCACCCGGCATCGCTCTTGGTGACTGCCCGCAACAAAATGGGGTCAGGCCAGAAACACATCCTGATCGGCCTGTCCAACGCCTGGGTTGAGACCGCAAAGATCACGGCCAAGCCAAAGGAACTTGCAGCGAACCATGAAGCCGCTGTGCGCCTGCTGGAGGGCATGGCCGCGCGAGGACTTGGACCGGCGGCAGCTGACAAGGTGAACGGTGGGCATCTTCTGAAGGACGTGCCGGTCGAACTGATCGACCAGTTTCTGCTCGCCTGGCGCAACCATGAACAAGCCTTCCTGACCCAACCCGGGCCGGTTCGCGGCTACATACGCGATCGGCAAGATGACGAACTGAAAGAGTGGGACGTTCTTGTCACCGACGTGAAGAGCGAAGCCGACAACTTTGATATGGGCGGCTGGACCGTCGGACCGCAGATGCGCCGTATCGGTTACGCCGACCTCGGCGATCATCTTCTGTCCATGAGTGGCAAGCGCGCCCGCATTGCTTCCCGTGGCGTAGAGCGTATTGGGGTCGATGAGGAAAAGGCCAAGCAAGCTGAAGCAGCATATCTGGCCGCTGAGAAACTCGATGGAACGGACGAGGAAAAGCGCCCGTCGTTCCCAGACCGGATCTATCGCCAGGTCCGCGACAAGCCATTGTTCGTGCTTCATGTCGTGCAGGTTAAGAGACCAGAGCAACGCGACATCGATCAGTTGCGCGACAAGACCGTGCTCGACCGACTGCCCGAGCGTCCCGTGATCGGCTGGAGCATCAGCCTTCCACCATCCGCCACACCGAATGATCGGGTGGAATACATCATCAACATGGTGAAGTTCCGCGAAATCTACGGCTCCGAAGAGGATGACGATGGCGCATATGAGGACGATTGAGAGACCGTGGGCCAGCCTCGCCGAGAACGAGGCGCGGCGTGTCGACAGCAAGGGGCGGTTCGATTTCTTCTGGGTGAGGATGCCTGACGGGGCGCCGGGTTTGGTGCTGCGCCTCTCGGCTGGCTTCGACGAGGTGCGCCCATTGCCGAAGCTCAAGCATGTCGGCGTTTTCTACCGGGTCGTCGAGGGCGCCAACCACCTTTGCATCACGCTGTCCGAATTCGCCCATATCGACCTTTTCGAAACACTTTGTCGGGACGTGGTTTCAGCGGGTGAAGAGGCCGCCGATCTCCAAGGGGCACTCGGCCGCGCCGTTCGGCGGGCCATGCGCTGGCACCATCTTCTGCGGGGCGGCAAGCAGGGAATGCCGCTGGAAGTGCAACGTGGCCTGGTCGGCGAACTTGCATTCCTGCGCGAGCTCGTCGCTGTCATCGGTCCGAGCAAGGCGGTGGAAGCTTGGAAGGGGCCGGATGACAGCGCGAAGGACTTCGAGCTTCCCGGCATGTTCTTCGAAGTCAAGGCGCGGAGGAGCGCGGCCCATCCGAAGATCCGGATTTCGTCCGAGGTCCAACTGATGGACATCGTCGGAGCACAGCTGTTCCTTCGCGTCCAGGATGTGGACACCGCACTGGATGCCGTGGGTGACAACCTGAAGGATCATGTGGACAGAACGGCGAAGCTGCTCGAAGATGATGTTGCAGCGCTGGACGTGTGGGAGCAGCGCATCGCCGAAAGCCCCTATGCGGAAGACGCCGTCGAACCGGAACGTCGCTGGCACCTCGGAGCGGCACGGCTGTTTCAGGTCGTCGAGGGCTTCCCGAGGATCGTCCCGCCGCTGCCGGCAGGGACCGAAGAACTGGCTTATTCAATACGCCTTGATGCCTGCGCCGGCTTCGAGACGACAACAGATTTGAAGACATTGCTATTGGGGGAGACACGGGATGTCGGAGCTTGAGGAATTCCATCAGAGTCTCATCGCGGATGTCCAAGGTGACGCCGATGCGATGGGGGCCTACGTCCAGGAAGCCTTCTTCGAAAAGGTTGGAGAGATCCTCAGCGAAGCCGGCGAGATCGAGGAAGCCGACTACTGCCATTTCGCTGGCAAGCGGGGGAGGGTCACGTTGCAGGTCAGCGGTTACAGCGGCGATCCACGTGACACCAACGGTGAGCTTGCACTGATCCTGACAGACTTCCAGATTACGCCGAAGGTTCGAAAAACTGATGGCAAGCACCTGCAAACGCAGTTTTCGAAATTGGTGGAGTTCCTGAGACACTCGAGGACGGAGCAATTCCTCGATGATCTGGAAGAAACCAGCAATGCCGCGCAACTGGTCGAGCTCATCCAGACCCGGTGGCCGCTCATCGAAAAGATCAAACTGATCTATGTCACAAATTCGGACAACCGGGCGAAGGCGGACGCCAAACCTGCAGGTGAAATTGGCGGCAAGCCCGTCACTTACAGTTCGTGGGACCTGAAACGCCTTCAGGCATACTTCGAACAGGGCAGAGCCCGCGAAGATCTGACGATTGATTTCGCCGGAGAATTCGGTGGTGCAGTGCCGGTTCTCCGGGCGTCCGGGGCGGATACGGCACTCGAAAGCTATCTCGCGGTCATTCCGGGTGCGCAGCTTGCCCAGATTTACGATCGATGGGGTGCCCGTCTGCTGGAAGCCAACGTGAGGAGCTTCCTTCAGGCGCGCGGCAAGGTGAACAGAGGCATCAGGGACACCATCAAGGATGATCCCCAGATGTTTTTTGCCTATAACAACGGCCTATCCGCCACAGCCGAAAACGTCATCTGCGAGAAGGCCGAAGACGGTCTGGTGATTACTCGCGCCGAAAACCTTCAGATCGTAAATGGAGGTCAGACTACAGCCTCGATCCATGCTGCCCGCAAGCTGGCTGGCGAAGGTCTGAAAGACATCTATGTCCAGATGAAACTGAATGTCGTTCCTCCGACACTGGCACCGACGGTGGTCCCGCAGATCTCGGAATTCGCCAACAGCCAGAACAAGGTCAACGCCGCGGACTTCTTTGCCAACCACCCGTTTCACATTCGCATTGAAGAACTATCTCGGAGGATCCTCGCGCCGGCTGGAGCAGATGGATACCGGGAGACCAAATGGTTCTACGAACGGGCACGCGGTCAGTTCGCAGACGAACGCGCCAAGAAGACCTCCGCTCAGAGAAACAAATGGGATGCCGAATTCCCGAAGTCGCAGTTCTTCACCAAGACCGACCTGGCCAAGTTCGAGAACTCATGGAGCGGGCGTCCTGAAGAAGTCTCAAAGGGGGCTCAGAAGAACTTCGCGGAGTTCGCCAAGGTGATCCAGAAAGTCTGGGGCAAGAGTGGTGCCCGGGTGGACGAAGTCTGGTATCGTCAATTGATTGCGAAGGCCATCATCTTCCGCAGGCTGGAAAAACTGGTCTCGGCACAGGAATGGTATGAAGGTGGCTACCGGGCGAACATCGTCACCTATGCCATAGCAAAGGTCGCGCACGACGCCGAAGCCGCAGAGAAGCAAGTCGATCTCCAACGGGTCTGGCGCATGCAGACCGTACCACCCGCCTTGGAAGAGGCGCTGCTGGTCGCCGCCGCCGAAGCACAGAGCTTGATCACCAGCCCGCCGGAAGGCATCCGGAACATGAGCGAATGGGCCAAGAAGCAGGCCTGCTGGGAGCGTTTCAGGAAAACGAAGCTGGATTACCCGGAAGACTTCAAGGGAATGCTGATAGCTCCCGAGGAAGCGCGCAGTGAGGACGACGCGATCAAGGATGACGTCGAATTGAACAAGAGCGTCGAGGATCAAACTCGGGTGTTCGAACTCGGGTCGAAGTTCTGGGACGAAGCGCGAAACTGGGGGCGGAGCCGCAAGCTTTTGACTCCCATGGAATATCAGGTCTTGGGAATCTGCGCAAAAATTCCTGACCGTATCCCCACCGAGAACCAGACCGCAGTTGCAATCAAGGCGCTTGCCAAGCTGGAGCGCAACGGCTTCGGTATCACTGAAGAGGCGACAGCGGCCGAGTGATCGGCCTTCGTCGCATCGTTTTCACGACAGCAACCGCATGACGGCCGTTGCGATTTGATGTGCAAGGTAGGGTGGAACCGCGTTGCCGACCTGATGATACTGCTTCGTGCGTGGGCCGCAGAACCAGTAGTTGTCCGGGAACGTCTGCAAACGTGCTGCCTCGCGCACAGTCAGCGCGCGGCATTGCTTCGGATCCGGATGGATGAAGTAGTGTCCGTCCTTCGAGATGTGGCTGGTCACGGTCGTTGACGGCCTGCCTGCTGCCTGCGTCCGGAAACGGTCGGCGAAGTCTCCGGAGCTGCGATTTTTGTGTTTCGGCTGCAGAAACTCAGGGAACTCGATCAGCTTCGGGGCTTTCTTGAATGCATGAGTGTAGGCGGCCGAATACATGTACCGCCCGAGGTCTTCCGGAATGTGGCCGCGGGTCTCGTGCTGGAGTGTTGTGCGCAACCGGTCGTCAGAAAACCAAGCTTGGAGATAATCCGGCATTGTTGACTTCTCACCCTTCCAACCACTGCTGCGATGGTGAGGCAGATCGTTGGCCGAGGCGATCGCGCGCGCGATTGCTTGTACATCATCGGGGATTCCACTGGCATTCGCGATGGCGAGGGCCTGCTCACGGACAGCGTGGTGCCAACTTTCAACGCTGTCCTGTCGGCTCAAACCGCTTCTCAATTGCCACATGCCGGTGATGGCCTCACCGACCGTGACCGGCGGCTGGGGTTCCCCCAGGATCGGGCCATTCAAATCCAGACCTGCCGCGATGTCCTTGCGTATCCCGAGGATGATGACACGATGGCGAGCCTGAGGAACACCATGGTCTTCGGCCCGGATAAGGAAGCTGCGCGCCTCAGCCCGGCTGCCATCTTCGGGTGTCGGTTGAGCCAGGGGGAGCAGTCGGTACCCGTCCCCCGAAGCCTCGAGATCATCCAGAACCCTGCTGAAGATGCCCCCGCCATCGACCTTGCTCGATAGCATGCCTTTGACATTCTCCATGACAAAGGCCGCCGGATTCAGGCGATCCAGAATTCGCACGTATTCTCGATACAGGTAGTGCCGCTCATCCTGCTCCGGCACGTAATCAGCCTTGCCCTTGTTCCTTGAACGACCCGCGAGGGAATAGGCTTGGCAGGGCGGCCCCCCGATCAGGATCGTGTTTCCTCTGTGCGCTTCGCGGGCGTGGTCGAGTTCGACAGCCAACTCTTCGAACACGCCGTCCCCACCCAGAACTCGCTGCCTGACCTCCTGTTCCGCCAACTTCCAGTTCGATGGATAGAGTTCCGACCAGTCAGGAAAAGGTGCGCCCTTGTTCAGCGCATTGTAGTATTCCTGAGGAAACTCGTCGAAGGACCGCAGGAAAGCGCGCAATCGCAGCGTCTGGATGGCGTGGTCATCCATTTCGATGGACAGATGGATCTTCATCCCTGCATCGGATGCGCGACCAGCCCGCGAGAAGCCCTCACCGAGGCCACCGGGTCCCGCAAATAGATCAATGATGGCAAATTTCCGGGTCATGGCAATCCTTCCTGGACGCGCATGTCTACAAGGTTTTGCTATCAATGGCAGGTGGAAAATGGGGTCCAAATGGCTACATTTCCCTCATGACCGATGTGGTGGACAAGAAAACGCGATCACGAATGATGGCGGGGATCAGGGCAACGAACACGAAGCCGGAGATGCTTGTCCGCCGGGCATTGCATGCGCGAGGCTTCCGATTTCGCATTCATGACAAACGACTTCCTGGGCGACCAGATATCGTGTTGCCGAAATGGAAGATTGCGATACAGGTTCATGGCTGCTTCTGGCATCGTCACTCCGGTTGTTCCAAGGCCACCAATCCGTCTAGCAATGCCTCCTTTTGGGCGGAGAAGTTTCGGGCCAATGTTGAAAGAGACGCTGCTGCGGTCGAGAGGCTCTTGGAGGAGGGGTGGCGCATCCTCGTGGTCTGGGAGTGCTGTCTCGACAAGGCCGGACTGGCAAAGGCAATTGATATGATAGAGGATTTCATCAAGCTTGGTCCCAATCATCCTGTCCGCTTCGCTGAAGTGGGGAAGCCAGATGTTGCAGTCGTCGAGGCGTAAAGTCGCCGCCGACCTTGGCCGCGCACTGGGAACACGGCGATGCAATGGGATGACCGTGCGCCAAGGTATTTCGATACGATAAATCCTTGCCCGTAAACCTTTTCCGTGGGATTGGTGATCGACTCGGCAAAAAGCACGTGACGAGCATTCTAGGGTCAGGATGCATAACCAGTAGATGACGAGAGCCGCGAGTGCGATGGCCGAGAGGAACACCTTTGGGCAGCGGTCATAGCGGGTCGCGACGCGTCGCCAGTCCTTGAGCGTGCCGAACATGATCTCGATGCGGTTGCATCGCTTGTATCTGCGCTTGTCGTATTTGACCGGTGTCTAGCGTTTTTTTCGGCCAAGGATACAGGCACGAATCTCCTTGTCCTGCAACGCTTCTCTGAACCAGTCGGCATCATAGCCGCGATCCCCGAGTAGCCATTTGACGTTTGGCAGGCCGCAGAGCAATGCGCGTGCGCCGATGTAATCGCTGACCTGTCCGGCGGTTACGAACAGGTCAATCGGTCGTCCCTGGCTGTCACAGATTGCGTGCAGCTTGGCCCCTCTCGGGACATTTCCTACGGAAATGCCCTGCCGAGCAGTGGTTCATGACGCCCTTGGTTCGACCCCTCTCGGGACATTGCTGCGCAATGCGCTGCCGGGCACGGGATCAGACGACCGCGCCCCCTTTTTTGCGGCCATGCTGGTCGCCGCTCGATGGGCCTTGAGGTATGTCGCGTCGATCATCACGGTCTTCTCTTCGCCATGCTCAGCGGCCAGACCTGACATCATCCGCGCGAAGATTCCTTTTTCGCACCAACGCTTCCACCGACGATTTAGCGTCTTGTGCGGACCATAGGCTGAAGGGGCATCGCGCCAGCGCAAGCCATTGCGATTCATTAAGATAATCCCGCTCAATACGCGCCTGTCATCGACCTGAGGCTTGCCATGAGGCTTGGGGAAGAAAGGCGCCAAACGTGCCATCTGCGCGTCGGTCAGCCAGAAATATAGCTCATGTCACAGCTCCGTTTTCAGAGCCGTGAATCACGCTGCACGACCACAATCAATGCATCCTGACACTAGTCACTGCCAACCGCGGCGTCCCTGCGGTAACGGCTTTGGCGCGCAGAAAGGTGAAGGTGCGACGCGATCCGCGTGGCCGGGCTGGACTAGGTGGTCGGGAGCGGCGCGGTTGCGCAATTCGGCTGACGGCCGCGCTTCGAGGCGCCGTGTTTGCGGTTGGACGCGGCGCTCAGGAAAAGCTGGCTCGGCTGATCCCCAGCAACACGGCCTGCCGCGTGAGGCTCAGCTGGTGGCCTCGACCGCCACTTCTTTCCGCCAGGCAACAGGCCGGCCTTTTCCATCGCTCCGGACAAAGAACGACCCTCCAGCGTGAGCTGGCCGATCTTCTCGAGCAGCGATGCGACCTCGGTCTCAGGCTCCTTGTTCCCGGGCGTGTCGTCGAACACGTTCGCAACGCCCTCGTGATGCTGATCCTTCCCCAGCTTGATCTGGTGAGGGTACAAGTCGAACTATGTCGTCAGCTCGCTCATCGTCCGGTCACCGTTCAGGGCTGCCTGCGCGACCTTCGCCTTGAAGACAGGGCTCTGGCTCCATTTCGGCCGTCTTGTCACCTTCGAACCTTCGTCCCGGCAAGGCTGCCGGGTCAGGAGCGCGAAATCGTCCTGGCTGGGATGTTCAGATTTCCCCAGCCACCGCAGACAGACGGTAATGTTCTTGCAGCACTTGATGTTGCGACAAGCGACGGGGGGGCACCCCCCCCCGCGCGTTCCGGTGCGACAAGACAAGAGCGGGTCTTGGGTGGGCCGCGTTCTTTCGGCTAATGCGACGGGTTCGATAGTCGGGGCCGGAGGGCCTCAGACCCGGGGTAGTTCCGAGAATATCTCGGGGCCGTCCTCGCGCAGGATCACGATCTCTTCCAGGCGCAGGCCGAACTTGCCCTCCAGGTAGATGCCCGGCTCGATCGAGAAGACATTCCCGATGGCCAGGGGCGTCTCGGAGGTGCCGGTGATATACGGCGGCTCGTGGATGTCGATGCCCAGGCCGTGGCCAGTCCGGTGCAGGAAGCGGTCGCCGTAGCCGCCTTCGGTGATGACAGCGCGCGCGGCGGCATCCACCGCGCTGGCGGGGGCGCCGGGTTTCGCGGCCGCCAGCGCGGCCTGCACGGCGGCCTCGACCAGGTCGCGGACCTTCAGGAACTCGGCGTCGGGATCGGGGCCGAACCAACGGCAGCGGGTCATGTCAGAGGGATAGCCATCCAGCGCACAGCCGGTGTCGATCAGCACGGCCATGTTCTCGCCCAGGGTTGTGGCACCGGGGTGGTGGTGCGGAAAGGCTCCGTTGCCGCCGAAGCAGACAGAGCAGAAGGCCGTGGCGGCGCCATTGGCCTTGTAATGCGCCTCGATCAGCTCGACCACCTCGGCCTCTGTCATGCCGGGCTTCAGGGCGGAGAAGGCGGCCTCGACCGCGGCATCGTTCAGCAGATGCGCGGCCTTGATGCGGGCGGCTTCGTCCTTGTCCTTCATGGTGCGCAGCAGGCCGACGGTATCGTCGGTGAAGCGGCGGCGGGGGCTGTCGAGGTTGTCGAGCAGCAGCAGGGCGAAATCAGCGCGCATGGTCTCGTCCAGGACCACCGACAGGCCGGAGCGGCGAGCGTCGCTGGCGTCCAGCAGGGCCCCGAGGGCCGCCATCGGGCCATCATCGTCGGTCCAGGTGAACAGAGGAAGCGGGGTGACCTCTTTCGCCATGGCGGCATTCAGCGCGGGCATCAGGAAGCCGGCGTGATCGGCGCTGACCAGCAGCATCACGGGGCGTTCGTCGCCATGGGGGTTGAGCCCGGTCAGCCAGGCCATGTGGCTGGAGGGGCCCAGCACCACCAGGTCGGTTTTGGTTTCCGCCATCCGGGCGCGCAGCCGCGAGAGGCGCTCTTCGGCCTGAATCAGATAGGACATTCTTTACTCCTGAAATGAAACGGGCCGCCGGCGAACCAGCGACCCTGTGATCTTGCGGGCGGTCGAAGGATTACTCCTTCTCGACCAGCCGGTAGTAGACGAAATCGGAGGTCGCGCCATTGACGTACCCCGAGACATCCGCGCCCATGCCGACCTCGTAGGAGGCCTGGAACATGATCACGATCGGAGAATCCTCCTGCACCTTGGCCTGCAAGTCATGGTACATGTCCAGACGCTTGTCGGGATCGGCTTCCGACAGGGCGGCCATGGTCTCTTCGTTGATCTCGTCCGGCACGGCCCAGGCGTTCCGCCAGGTGGTGGTGGCCTGGTAGTTTTCGTCCGAGTTGTCCGCGTTGTAGGCGAAGGCCTTGGCGTTGGAATGCGGGTCCATGAAGTCCGGGCCCCAGTACAGCAGCATCGCCTGGTGGGTCCGCTCACGGTACTTGGTGATCACCTGGGCGCCGGTGCCGGGCAGGATCTCGAACTCGATTCCCGCGTCGGCGAAGCTGGCCTGCAGCGATTGCGCCATGTCGGTGAAGGGGGCGGAGTTGATCACGTCCAGCGTCACTTCGATGGGGGTCTCGATGCCGGCGTCGGCCAGGATCTGCTTGGCCTTCTCCGGATCATAGGTGAAGGGCGTCTCGTCGTAGGAGCCGGGGAAACCCTTCGGCCAGAAGGCCTGGTGGACCTCCATCTGGCCCTTGATGATCGTGTCGGACATGCCGGTGTAGTCGACCAGGTAGCGCGCGGCTTCCCAGACGGCGGGATCGGTCAGGCTTTCGGTCTTCTGGTTGAAGGACAGGAAGTGGACGGCGGCCTGGGGGAAGGTCTCGACCTTGATGTCCTCGCTGGAGAGCGAGGTGATCTGGTCGGGGGTCAGGTTGCGGGCCATGTCGATGTCGCCCTGTTCCAGCAGCAGCTGCTGGGTCGCGGCTTCGGCCACGTGGCGGATGATCACCTGGGACATCTCGGGCGCGCCCTTGAAGTAGTCCTCGTTGGCGGCCATGCGCACCATCTGACCGGGGGTGTAGGCGGTCAGTTCGAAGGGACCGGAGCCTGCCGAGTTGGCGTTCAGCCAGGCATTGCCCATGTCGCCGTCTTCCTCGTGCTCCATCACCAGCGCCTTGTCGACGATGGAGGCGGGGCGCGCGGCCAGCACGTTCAGCACGAAGGCGGGCGAGAAGTCGCCCTCGTATTTCACCGTGACGACGTTGCCGTCGGCGGTGACCATGTCGTCCACGTTCTCCGGGGTCCAGCCGAGCTGGGCGAGGATGAAGGCGGGCGTCAGGTTCAGCTTGATGACGCGGGTCAGCGAGAACAGCACGTCCTCGGCCGTGACCGGGTTGCCGGAGTTGAAGACCGCATCGTCACGCAGGGTGAAGGTGATGGTCTTGGCCTCGGCGTCGACCTCCCATTCGGTCGCGATGCCGGGGGCCAGGACGGTGGGATCTTCCGCATCGTACTGGACCAGGCGGTCATAGAGGTTGGTCACGAGCTCACCAGAGGTGAATTCATAGGCCTGCGCCGGGTCGATTGCGACGATGTCGTCGATGTTCTGGGCGATGACCAGGATGTCATCAGGCGTGTCGGCCAGGGCTGCGGTGCCTGCCAGTGGCAGCGCGAGCGCCGAGGCAAACAGCGCGGATTTCAGCATGCTCATGTGGCTCTCCTTGTTGGGGTTGAGTTGAGTGGGACGGCGTTGATCAGCTCTCCAGCTGCACCATCTCCGGTAGTTTGATCCCGCCCTTGCGGTTCAGCACGGCCAGGGTTCCCGTCCAGAGGATCCGAACGGGCTTGTCGGTGGGATTGGTCCAGGAATGGGGGCGCAGCCCGCTGTAATGCAGGCTGTCACCGGCCTTCATCCGGATGACCTGGCCGTCGAGGGTCTGCTCGATCTCGCCGTCTAGGATGTAGATGATCTCTTCTCCCTCGTGGCTGACCACTTCCGAGACATAGCCCGCAGGCACATGCAGGATGTAGCTGGACAGTTCCGCGCCGGGGAAATCGGTGGCCAGGTTCTCATACCCGATGGAGGAGCCATTCAGCGAGAACTGGGGCCGGGTTTCGGCGCGCGTCAGGCTGTCAGTGGGGCGGGGGGCGGCGATGAAATATTCCAGCGTCACATCCAGGGCCGCCGCGATCTGCGCCAGCGTCCCCAGCGAGGGCGTGGCGTTGTCGCGTTCCACCTGGCTGAGATAGCCGACAGAGACACCTGCCCTGTCGCACAATGCCTGAAGAGTCAGCCCAAGCTGCTTTCGGCGCTTGCGAATAAGCGGTCCGAGCTGCGGCTCAGCTTTCTGCTTTTCCCGTGCCATGGCACGTTCCTCCGAGATTATTTCCGTTACGGTACAAAATATTTTTTGCTATGGCAAAAATTTTTTGCAACACTGGGGGCGAGAATTCACTCGACCGATGCCAAAGGAGGCGGAGACCTTGGCGACAGAAGCATCAATGGCCGTCAGGGCGGGACGCGGTGCGCGGGGGATCGGCGGCTTTGTCGTCGTCACTGCGCTGACCTTCCTGGGCCTGCTGGCAATCACATTCTTCATCGGACGCGTGGTGCCCATCGACCCCGTGCTTTCGGTGGTCGGGGACCGCGCGACGCAAGAGCAATACGATGCGGCGCGGATCGCCATGGGGCTGGACCGGCCGCTGCTGGTGCAGTTCTTCGACTACGTCTGGTCGGTGATGCAGGGCGACCTTGGCCGCTCGATTTCGACCAACCGCCCCGTGGCCGACGATCTGCTGCGGGTCTTCCCTGCGACGCTGGAGATGGCCACGCTGGGTATCTTCATCGGAGTCGTCCTTGGCGTGCCCGCCGGGGTCTGGGCCGCCACGCGGCGCGGCGAGTGGGTCGACCAGGTGATGCGGGTCTTTGCCCTGCTGGGTTATTCGGTGCCCGCCTTCTGGCTGGGCCTCGTCGGCTTGGCAGTATTCTATGCCGGCCTCGGCTGGGTCGCCGGACCGGGGCGGCTGGACATCTTCTACGAAGGGCTCGTGCCCGCGCGCACCAATGTCATGCTAATCGACGCCGCGCTGGCGGGTGACTGGGATGTCTTCTGGAACGCGCTCTCGCACCTCCTTCTGCCGGCCTCGATCCTTGGCTTCTTCTCGCTGGCCTTTATCGCCCGGATGACCCGCAGCTTCATGCTGGACCAGCTGGGGCAGGAGTTCATCACCACCGCCCGCGTCAAGGGCGTGCCCGAGTGGCGGGTGATCTGGGTGCATGGCTTCAAGCCGATCCGCGTGCCGCTGATCACCGTCATCGGCCTCAGCTACGCCGCGCTGCTGGAAGGCTCGGTGATGATCGAGACCGTCTTCAGCTGGCCCGGCATCGGCAACTACCTGACCACTGCGCTGCTGAACGCCGACATGAACGCCGTGCTGGGCGCGACGCTGGTGATCGGCTCGGTCTTCATCCTGATCAACAAGATCTCGGACGTGCTCTACCGCGTCCTCGACCCGAGGAGCCACTGATGAGCACCCGTGACTGGCTTCTGGACGACAGTCCCGCCACGCTGACCCAGGCCAACCTGGGCCGCGCCTGGCGCATGTTCACCGCGCTGATGCGCAATCCGCTTGCGGTGGCGGGCTTGCTGATCATTCTGCTGCTGCTGGCCACCGCGCTGTTTGCGCCCTGGATCGCGCCGGAAAGCCCCGTGGGGCAGAACCTGCAACGCCGCCTGCTGCCGCCCACGGCCGAGCATTGGATGGGCACTGATGAGCTGGGCCGCGACATCTTCAGCCGCGTCGTCTACGGCTCGCGCATCACGCTGATGATCGTGGCGCTCGTGGCCGTGATTTCGGCCCCCCTCGGCCTGATCATCGGCGCCGTCGCAGGCTACTTCGGCGGCTGGGTCGACCGTATCCTGATGGGCCTCACGGACGTCTTCCTGTCGCTGCCCAAGCTGATCCTGGCGCTGGCCTTCGTCGCCGCCCTGGGGCCGGGCATCGAGAACGCGATCATCGCCATCGCGATCACCGCCTGGCCCGCCTATGCGCGCATCGCGCGGGCCGAAACCCTGACCTTCCGCAATGCCGAGTACATCCAGGCGGTGCGGCTGGTCGGCGGCTCGCATTCGCGGATCATCTTCCGCCACGTGCTGCCGCTCTGCACCTCGTCGATGATCGTGCGGGTGACGCTGGACATGGCGGGCATCATCCTGACCGCCGCCGGCCTGGGCTTCCTGGGTCTTGGCGCACAGCCGCCGCTGCCGGAATGGGGCGCCATGATCTCGCGCGGGCGGACCTTCATCCTGGACCAGTGGTGGGTCGCCACGATGCCGGGCTTCGCCATCATCCTGGTTTCGCTCGGCTTCTGCTTCCTGGGCGACGGGCTGCGTGACGTGCTGGACCCGAAACAGGGGGGCGAGAAATGACCGACGCACCGCTTCTGGAAATCGAGGACCTGCGGGTCAGCTTTGCCACCCCCAAGGGGCCTGTGGAGGTCGTGAAGGGCCTGAACCTGACCCTGGGCCGCGAAGAGCGCCTGGGCATTGTCGGCGAAAGCGGCTCGGGCAAGTCGATGACGGGCCGGTCGATCCTTCGGCTGATCCGTTCGCCGGGCAGGCAGACCGCGAAGACCCTGCGCTTTGACGGTCTGGACCTGATGGCGCAGAGCAGCCGCCAGATGCGCCAGATCCGCGGCGCGCGGATTTCGATGATCATGCAGGACCCGAAGTTCTCTCTGAACCCCGTGATGACCATTGGTCACCAGATCGCCGAGGCGCTGCAGGTGCATGAAAACCTGCCCCGCCGAGACCTGAACGCCCGGGTGATCGAGATGCTGAACTCGGTCCGTATCAACGAGCCCGAGCGGGTGGCGAAGATGTATCCGCACGAGGTTTCGGGCGGCATGGGGCAGCGGGTGATGATCGCCATGATGCTGATCCCGCGCCCGCAGCTGCTGATCGCGGATGAGCCGACCTCGGCCTTGGATGTCTCGGTTCAGGCGCAGGTGCTGGACCTGATCGAAGAGCTGGTGACCGGCAACGGCATGGGCCTGATCCTGATCAGCCACGACCTTAACCTGGTGGCGCGCTACTGCGACCGCATCCTGGTGATGAACGGTGGCGAGGTGGTCGAGGCCTGCGCGGCCGCCGATCTGCACAAGGCCAGCCATCCCTACACCAAGGGTCTGCTGGCGGCACAGCCGCGGATGCAGGAAACCCGAGACGAGCTGCCGGTCCTGGACCGCAGCGGAGGAGCAGGCACATGAGCAGCGCCGCAATTTCCCTCAAGGACCTGGATATCTCCTACGGCGACACCAAGGTGGTGCGCGACGTGACCTTCGACGTGGCGACGGGCGAAAGTTTCGCGCTGGTTGGCGAGAGCGGTTCGGGCAAGTCGACTGTGCTGAAGGCCATCGCCGGGCTTGCGCCGGACTGGACGGGAGAGGTTTCCGTGCTGGGCAAGCCGCGCGGCCATGGTACCGACCGGGCTTTCTCCGAAACTTGCCAGATGGTTTTCCAGGACCCCTACGCCTCGCTGCATCCCCGCAAGACCATCGACACGGTGCTGTCCGAGCCGCTGGCGATCCACGGCATCGGCAAGCGCAGCGAGAAGGTTGTCGAGATGTTGGGCGCCGTTGGCCTCGACCAGCGCTTCCGCTTCCGCTTTCCGCACCAGCTGTCGGGCGGGCAACGCCAGCGTGTCGCCATCGCGCGTGCCCTGATGCTGGAACCCAAGGTGATGCTGCTGGACGAACCGACCAGCGCGCTCGACGTCTCGGTGCAGGCCGAGATCCTGAACCTGCTGAAGCGGCTGCGCGGTGAACAGGGGCTGACCTACCTGATGGTCACCCACAACCTGCCGGTGGTCAGCTTCATGTGCGATCGCATGGCGGTGATGAACAAGGGCCGCATCGTCGAGATCGCCCCCAAGACCGCGCTCTATGACGGCAGCTTCGCCGATCCCTATACGCGCGACCTCTATGCCGCCTCGGGCGGCAATCCCGATGCCGATCCCGTGGTTGCGGCGGCATCCGAAAGCAAGGACCCCGCATGACCGATACCAAAAAGGCGCTTGCCGATTTCACCACCGCCCTGGCCGCCGCGACGACGGACGAGGCGGCTTTCGACGCGCTCTGCGCGCTGACAAAGGCGACAGTGGGCGCCAAGTTGTTCACCGTGATGACCTCGGACACCGATGCCATGGTGGCGCGCCGCGCCTATACGGACGACGCCGAGAACTATCCGACCTCGGGCGAAAAGCCGATCGTGCTGAACCGCTGGTTCGAACAGGTGCTGACCCGGCAGGAGGCCTTTGTGTCCAACACGCTGGCCGATATCGACACGGTGTTCCCGGATGCCGAGTTGATCGGCAAGCTCGGCTGCGGCTCTGTCGTGAACCTGCCGCTGATCATCGGCGGCAAGGTCATAGCGACGATGAACATCCTGCATGAAGAGGGCTACTACACGCCCGAACGGGTGGCCCAGATCCACGACATGCTGAGCCTGCCGGCAACGGCTGCCTGCGCCGTGGCGATGGTGCTGCGAGCCTGACCAAGGGCGCCAACTGCCAAGTGTATGGCGCCGAGGTCAAGAAACACGGAGATCGGTGGATGAGGCCGGGATCGGTCTGCCATTCTCGCCGGATGAATTGCACCGGCGTTGGTCCCTTGAGCGTTTTCTCGCGCCGCGCGGTGTTGTAGGCGCAGACGAACATGGCGAGGCAGCGATTGCGCTGCGCGCGATTGTCGTGACGGAAACGTTTCACCGTGGCGTCTTTGATGGTCAGGCTCATCCGTTGGTACAGCAGGGGCGCTTTCTCAGGTATTTGGCGGATTCAACCGGTCGTCGCAACACCTTCGATCATGTGCAGTTTAATCAGCTGGTCGATAGCTTCAGCTGGTGTTTTCCACCCTAGAGGTTTATGTGGTCGCGTATTCAAAGGATGGGCAATAGCGTTCAGCTCGTCGACGCCGTGTTTGCTGAGATCTGTCCCCTTAGGGAAGTATTGGCGGAGCAGTCCGTTGGTATTCTCGTTGCTGCCGCGCTGCCACGGGCTCTGTGGATCGCAGAAGTAAATCTCGTGACCGGTATCGATCTGCAGCTGAGCGTGTTGGGCCTTCTTGATGCATACGTTCAGGGTCTGGGGCACACATCCGAACTTTGCAGGAACCGACATGACTGCCTGCCGGCGCGATCCATGCTCACCCTCATTGTCGAGAACCAGACGCACCGCTCGCTCGCGCGCTTCCGGCAAGACTTCTTCGTCATCTTCATCATGATGCTTCATCCCGGCGAGGTTTCGTCAACAACGCCAATCTCGAGGGTGCAAGACGGGCGGAAAGCCGACCTTAGCTGCGGGCGCGCCCTTCCAATACCAAGTCGGACGAAGCGGAAATTCATCTAACCTTCGCTGGGGAGGCCTTCGTTCGTTGCGCCGCCGCATGTCCGCTCCGAGCTATCATGGGCCATCTTGGGCATTCCGAGGAACTCATGGCTCGCGGACGGCGTTTGGGGAACGAACGGCCAAGCCGGGCGGGGCGGGCCCTTCTCCAAGCGCCCAAAAACCCAATCAACCACGTCAGCTGCGAAGCGGCCATAAGTTTGAAAGGACCCCTCAAATGACAGACCAGATCGACGACCTGATGCCACCCGCAGAGTACATCACCGATGCCTACAGGGGCGCCGAAAAACTCAAGGGCAAGCGCGTCCTGATCTCCGGCGGCGACAGCGGCATCGGTCGTGCCGTCGCCCTGCACATGGCCCGCGAAGGCGCCAAGGTCGCCATTCTCTATCACATTGACGAGAAAAGCGCAGGCGAAACCCGTGAGGGCATTGAAAATGAAGGCGCGGAGGCGCTCGTTCTGCAAGGGGACACCGCCGACAGCGCCAGCTGCACCGCGGCGGTGGAGGCCGTTGTGGAAAGGTGGGGCGGCATTGATGTGTTGGTGAACAACGCGGGCATGCAAAAGCCATACGAGACGCAAGCGGACATCAGCGACGCGGACTGGCAGAAGCATTTTGACGTCAATATTCACGGCATCTTTTATACCACGCGCGCAGCGCTCGAGCACATGGCCGAAGGCGGGAGCATCATCAACACCACCTCCGTCAATGCGTATGTCGGCAATGATGCGCTTGTGCCCTATACTGCCACCAAGGGCGCCATCGTCAGTTACACAAGGGCGCTGGCGCTGGAACTGCTCGACCGTGACATCCGGGTGAATCAAGTCGCCCCCGGGCCCGTGGTCACCGAGATACAATTGGTCTTCAAGGATTACGACTCGGAAATGCTCAAGAGCATGTCGTCGCCCATGGGCCGGATGGGCCAGCCGCGCGAACTGGGCCCCACCTATGTCTTTCTCGCCTGCCAAGACAGCAGCTTCATCACAGGCCAGACGATCCACGTAAATGGCGGGATGATCACCAATGGCTGACATTGGGGCCTCCTGGGCGGATCGCGAGGGTCACCGCGCCTGGTTGCGCGCCGAGGGCCGGCGCCTTCTTGACCACTACCGCTCCGCGCGGGTGCCGGCGGGGTTTGCCACGCTCGGCAACGACGGCACCATGGTGGACCACACCGCGAAGGCCATCATCACTGCGCGCATGGTGCATTGCTACTCGCTGGCCGCCATCATGGGTGTGCCCGGAGCGACTCCACTGGCCGACCACGGGATCGATGCGCTGCTTGACGGCCCCCTGCGCGATGCTGAGCATGGTGGATGGTTCGCGGATTCCAGCGGGTCCTCTCGGAAGCAGGCGTATCTTCATGCCTTCGTCGCGCTGGCCGGTGCCTCTGCTGCCATAGCAGATCGCCCTCGCGGTCAGGAATTGATGCGCGCCGCCACGGACGTGATCGACGATCACTTCTGGATCGCGGGCGAAGAGGTGTTGCAACCAAGCTTCGCGGTCGACTGGTCGGACCCCGAAGCGTATCGCGGTGCCAATTGCTGCATGCATGGCACGGAAGCTTGCCTCGCTTTGGCCGACGCGACGGGCGAAGATCGCTGGCTGGACCGAGCGCTGTCTATGGCGCGTCGCTTCGGTCATGACATCCCCGCAGCCCATGACGACCGGCTGCCCGAACATTTCGATGCGGAGTGGACGCTGCTGCCAGACTACGGCTCCGAGCATCCTGCGGACGATACCCGGCCCTACGGGCTGACACCGGGGCATTTCGCGGAATGGGGTGGCCTGCTCGTCAAGGTCGAAGCGGCCCTTCTGGCGCGTGGCCGTCCTGTGCCGGACTGGTTGCTTCGGCAGGCCGTCGTGTTGCTCGACAAGGCAATGGAGCAGGGCTGGTCGCCTGACGGCAAGCCGGGCATGGTCTATACGGTCGGCTGGAGCGGCGAGATTTCGGTGCCGGTCCGGGCGTACTGGGTCCAGGCCGAAACGGCGAATACCGCGCTTATGCTGCACCGACGAACAGGCAAGGTCCGGTTCGAGGAGACCTATCGCTTGGCCTGGGACTACATCGCGGCAACGTTGATCGACCGGGAGGCCGGAGGCTGGCGGCACGAGGTCGATGCGGATGGGCAACCAAGCCGGGTAGTCTACCCAAATCGCGAAGACCTGTACCACGATTTCCAGGCGACTGTGACGCCACTAATTCCGGTGTCTGCCTCCGTTGCAGGAGGGCTTTTGAAGTGAAGGCCGTAGGGCCTTGCGAGGGCACAGCGGATGATCGTGCTCGCCCCGAATTTTGTGCCGGTATCCTTTGTCCAACCCGTTCGCTGCGCCTCCGCAGGTCGGCTTGGGGCCCTAACTTCTCGCCTTGGAAGAGGTCGACTTCGCAAGTGCAGTAACAGACGCGACGCAATAGCGACGTTAGTGAGAACCTAAGCCGGTACCAATGGTGTGCGGCCGGCTAAGGGCGGTGTCTGTACCGGGTGCTTTGAACGCGTGCGGACTCCGACTGGATGCCTTCAGTGATGGCCAACGCTGACTGAGCGCGTCTGACGCAGCAGGACGTTGACGAGGATGGTCAGCATTGCCATCAGCACTGCTGCGGTGGTCAGTAGAACCGAATGGGTCGCGGAAAACGCGGCCTTCCCGGCGGCGATCATTGCTGCCCCATCGTCGGCTTCAAGCTGCTGGGCGGTGATGTAGACATCGCCCATCGAATGTGACGCCCGTTCGGCCAGACTGTCGGGCAGGCCTTCGGGCAGAACGAGGTTGTGTCCGAAAACCACCGACATGAAGACGCCGAACAGGGTGATGCCCAGACCGCTGCCCAGCTCGTAGCCGGTCGCCTCGAGCGAGCCTGCCGCGCCCGCTTCGCTCGCATCGGCAGCGCCCATGATCGCAATGGAAGACGCGGTAAGCCCGATGCTCAGCGCAAGACCGAGGACTGCCAGCAGCAGGGGCACAATCAGGCCGGGATCGTGGAAGTCCGTGATGGCAAGCATCGCGAGTGCCACCGCCGAGATGGCCAGAGACAGGCAGGCCACCGGCCTCAGACCGAAGCGGCCGGAGAGCCAGCCCGCGACCGGGCCGCCGAGGGCCGCAGCCGCCATGATCGGAACCATGAAGAGCCCGGCCTGAAGCGGGGTCTTGTCCAGCACGTATTGCAGTTCCTGCGCCAGCGTCAGTTCTACCCCGGCCAGCGATCCACTGGCCACGATGGCCATGACGATCCCTGCGACGATGGCCGGGCGCGCAAAGAGCGACAGGTCCAGCATCGGCGTGGCGCTGCGCAGCTGCATTCGGATAAAGAGCCACAGAAGGGCGACGCCGGTGGCCAGGCCAGCAGGACGAGCGCCAGCGGCTGCCGCGCGGCGAATCCGGCCTTGATCGCGTAGACGGTCGCGATCATTCCAAGGATCAGCAGCATCGCCTGCCCGATGGGCCAGTGCCCGTGGGTGATCTTTTCCCGCCGCGACAGCAGGCACCAGCAGGCTGGCAGGACCACCGCCATCACGGGAACGTTGATCAGAAAGACCGACCCCCACCAGAAATGCCCCAGAAGGGCGCCACCGATCAGCGGGCCCACCGCGGCACCGGCCGCGCCGACCGTTCCCCAGAGACCGAGCGCGAGGCCGCGCTCGGTCTCGTCCTCGAAGGTGCGGCGGATGATGCCAAGCACGCAGGGCATGATCATCGCGCCCCCAACCGCCAGCAGCATACGGGTCGCAATCAGCAGGGGCGCGTTGGGCGCGAAGGCGGCCATGGCCGAGGCGAGACCGAAGATCGTGAGCCCGGCCAGAAGGATACGCCGGTTGCCGACCCGGTCGGCCAAGGTGCCCATCGGCACCAGAAGTCCAGCCATCAGCAAAGGGTAGATGTCGATGATCCACAGCACCTGGGTGTTCGACGCGCCAAGAGCCTGAGTCAGGGTCGGCACTGCCACGTGCAGGATCGTCATGTCCAGCACCACCGGCAGAAACGCCAGCATCACGGCGACCAGTCCCAGCCAGCGCTTCGGATCAGGTTGATGGACAGACATGCTTTACCTTGGCTTCAGGAGCTATTGCCGATATAAATACATACGTATGGAATTCAATGTCCATACGCCGGTGTCAGGAGGGCGCATGGGAAGAAAGCCGAGCATTTCACGCGAGGGTTTGCTGAACGAAGCCGAAGAGATCGTGCGCGCAGGCGGCGGAGCGGCGCTGACCATCGGTTCGCTCGCGCAGGCCGCGGGGACTTCGAAGGGTGGGGTGCAATACTCTTTTGCCAGCAAGGACGACCTTGTGCGCGCCCTTGTCGACCGCTGGACGGGGCAGTTCGACGCCATGCTGGGAGAGCACTCAGAGGGCGACCCCGTTGCCTTCGTCAGGCGCTACATCGCGGCAACCCGGGCCTCGCAACAGGCGATGAATGCCAAGATGGCGGGCCTGCTCGTCAGCTATCTGGAGAGCCCGGCCAATCGGCGCGAAACGCGTGACTGGTACCGTGCCATCTTCGAACGGCTTGGCGGTGACACGGATACAGCGCGGGCGGCGCGTGTCGCGTTTCTGGCTGTGGAAGGGCTCTTTCTCATGCATATGAACGGTATCGACGAAGACGGCGAGTGGACGGCCTTCCTCGATGACGTCGAATGCGTTCTGGAACGGTTGACCAATTGAGCGTCACCCAGGGCACTGACTTAGCCTACTTGACTGGCAAGTGCAGGTTGATCTGGCGGAGGCTGACGGAGGATTCGCTGTCTCGATGCAGGTGCGGCGAACGGCATGAAGGTCCGCTCCGCAGACCTTAGGCGTCCTAAATTGCTACGCAGTGCATGAACGACTGGTCTGGAGAAGCCGCGGCGCAGCGTCGGGTCCGGCGATGAACGGCAGGTTTGGGACGACCTTGCCTGTCGCTGAGTGAGGCGCGGCTTGGCAATCCTGCCAGAAGGATAGGGGTCGTTGAGCTACGACAGCATGCTGTTCGGAGCCCTAGCCTGCCTGTAGGCTGCTTACGATTTTTTATCGTTCAGATCTCTTTTCAGCCTTGAAAAAGGGATCGAGCCAAGGAAATGCTGTTGTGAGGCTCAATCCGGGGAATGTGATGGGAGGGTACGGCGAGCTGTTATTCAATGAAGAGGATGCGAGGCTGTATAGTCGCCTTGATATCGCCTGCAGGGACTTGCACGACGCTATTTCCTATGGGTCCTTCATCCTGAAGAAGGGCTGGAAAGCAAAGCCATGGAGTCGTGGTTCGACCTATCTGCAGCAGTCGGCCTTTGTTACAAGCATGATTGTATCCTATGGGCGGGCGTTCTCAAAAAGCAATGGCTGGGGATACCTACCAAAAGCTATGCATGCGTCCTTTGACGCTGAAGAAGTCAGCCTGCACGGTCGCCTGATGGATGATCGAAATCAGCTCTATGCTCATTCGGATTCTGTACACTATCCTTTGAGGCCTTGGGCATCCGATCATCACTCGGATATTATCCAATTCCAGGTGCGGGAGGTGCCACATGGCGATATCTTGAAGTTGCAAGAAATGTGTCGAAAGATCGTCTCCACATGTCGCGCGGAGCAGGCCCGTATAAAAGCGAAATACTGATACCGTCTCGTTTGACGGGATCATGACTACTGCCCACGGCTGCTTCACAGAAGCCGCGCCGCAGCATGCAGCTGTAAGCGAACGGCAGGTCTGCGCCGAACACGTTGATCCGTCGCCTCGTTAAAGCGAGGCGTCGCCGCAGCGCCGCATGACGGCACCGAGCCGGTTCGGTGATCAACACCAGGGCGGAAACCGGAAGTTCGCTGCGGGGACGAGGAAAGCCTCGACCTAATGTGGAAGCCGACATTAGGCCGGCGCCCGCTTGGTCAGCAGCTCGGGGGCACGCGGGCATTCAAGCCAAGCGCCCAATCCTGAGGTACCGCCGGCTAAAACATACATCCAAACGACAACCAAGAATTTGTCTCCGATTCTTGCGCAAAGCTGTTTCACGTTCGGACCCGACGTTCCGCTTTTCAAGAGTGTTCATGCGCAGCGCGGAGCGCGCGTCATCACTGGAACATTAGCCAAGGCGCGCTGCGCGCATCCTGGAAGCGTTCTGTCTCGATCCGATGCAGGCCGTGGGCGCGGACTCGTGTCACGCGCAGAACCTTTGCCAAGGTCAGGGATCTGTGCGGTGGACCCTGTCGAGCGTCGCATATGGCAGCGGACAGGAAACTTCGGCCCTTGAGGGGATGGCCTTCTTCACGGCTGGTGTGGGCATTACCTTGAATTTAAACCTGTTGAGCCTCTCCCCTTTGGATTTTCAGCGACAACACCATGTCATCGTGTTTCAGACGCTGACCTGTCAGTCGATGGCACCCACGGTCCTGCCCAAGAGTTTTCGGACAGCTCATGTTGGCGCAGATCAGGAATTGCAGAGACCTACCCGACACCCGGGTTCAGGGCATTATTGGCGCTATGAGTATGGCAAAGAGAGAAATTTTTACCTGCGTCTCATGACACAGACAGCGGATGCTTGAGCAACGCTAAAGCAACTCCACCGATCTCGAAAACTTGCCAGCAGAGCCGCGCGACTTAACAAATGTTGTCGGAACATTGCACCGCGCCCGCTGTTTATCTGACAGTGCCGCTCCACTTCATAAGGAACCCAAGCATGTTACGACCCGATGGGCGAAGCGCGTTTGTCACGCTGATGACATCTGCCATGCTGCTGCCAGCACTGGCTGCTCCGGTGGTGGCGTTGGCCGTGGTGTTCCAAGCCATATTCGGGGTGCTCAACCTTCATGCCGGGCTTGCCCTGAAGCGCCGACGTGCCGAAGTGACGATGCAATCAATGCCGCCACAGCGGCTGCGCTTTTCCATCCATCTGGCGGCTCACGACGAACCTCCCGCCCTTGTCGCGCGCACGTTGCGCGCCCTCGCCTTGCAGGTCGACGCTCCCGAGTACGAGGTCATCGTGCTCGACAACAATACCGCTGATCAGGCGCTATGGCACCCGATTGAGGCGCTCTGCGAAGAACTTGGTTCCGCATTCCGCTTCTACCACGAAGAGGGTGTCACAGGCGCCAAGGCCGGCGCGCTCAATATCGCCCTCGCGCGCACAGATCCCGCAGCCACTCATGTCGTCATCGTCGATGCGGACTACGAGGTCACGCCGGATTTCCTCGCCATCGCTGTTCAGGAACTGCAGCGCAGCGGTGACGATTTCGTCCAGTTTCCGCAGGCCTACCATGGCGACGCGGGTCCGGCGCAGGGGTTGTCGCTTGAGCTGGCGGATTACTTCCTGCGCCACGCGCGCCATGCGGATGTGGCGGGGGCCATGCTGCTGACCGGGACGCTCAGCGTCATCAGCCGGGAGGCGCTTGAGGCTGCGGGCGGCTGGAGCGTCCGGACCATTACCGAGGATGCGGATCTTGGGTTGCGCCTGCAACGGATGGGCTTTCGCGGGCGGTTCGTGGATCGGGTCGTCGGACGCGGCCTGCTGCCTCTCGACCTTCGCGGTCTCAGCTTGCAGCGGTACCGCTGGGCTGCCGGCAACATAGACACGGCCCGCGAGGGCTTGGGCGGACTGCCGGCGCGCGCCACGCTTCAGGTGTTTGCGCAGCTCACTGCTTGGGCGAACCTTGCGCTTCCCTGTGCCGCCGGGCTGATCGGTGGCGGGGTCGCGCTTGCCCTCGGCCACCAGCCTGAACCGAGCCGCCTTCTGGTGACGCTGTCAGGCATCGGACTGGCACTGGTCTACATGTCGGTCTGCTTGCCCATGGTCATCGGCATGATCGTCCGTGGACACCCGCCGCTGACTGCATGTCTTGCGGCTTTGTCGTCGCGGATAGCGATGATCCTGCCGTCGGCCCTTGGAACAATAGACGCCCTGCTGGGACGGTCAGGCAGTTTCCTGCGAACCACGAAGGATGTGACTCAGACAACCGATACCGTCGGGCCGATGCTGCCAGTGCTCGCCCTTTGCGGCGTTGCCCTGCTGGCCGTGCCGCATTTGCCGCACGCGGCCGCCTTGGGCGCAGTCCTGATGGCGCTGCCCTATCCGCTGGCCCTTGCCACGCGGCGCCGCCTGATCGCCTACCGTACCGCACTTCACCCTGCCCAAGGAGAGACCCGATGATACCCAGCGTAAGCGTCGTCATCCCGACCTACAATCGCGCCGACACCCTGCCGCAGGCCATCGACGCAGCGCTCGGGCAGTCGCATCCCCAAACCACCGTGATCGTCGTCGATGACGGCTCGACCGACGGCACCGGATCGGTCATCGCGCGCTACGCGGAGCATCCGCGTTTCGTCGGCATCAGCCTTGAAGAGAACGTCGGCACAGCACATGCCAAGAACGTGGGTATCGCGCTCAGCACAGCGGACGCCGTCACCTTCCACGATTCCGACGACCTGCCGCACCGTGACAAGGTCATGCGGCAGGCACGGGTGCTCGGGAAAGAGACCATCGGCGCGCATCCCTGCCTCAATTGGCGCCTGTCGGGCCGCGAACCCGGGACGCCCGTTCAGGTGGGCGCTGTTCTGACCCATCACGAGCTGATTCTGCCAGATGGCGAGCGGGTCGAGATCCGCCGCACCCTCAGCCTTGTCGACGATTTCTTCCCGAACCTGCAGATGGCCGCCGGGGTGCCGGGGGACTGGACGCATGTGAATTCCGGTCTGTTCCACCGCTCGGTCTTCGACCGGCTGGGCGGATTCTCGGATTGCATCGAAGAGGATCGGGAGTTCCGCAACCGGCTGATCATGGCGGGCGAAGTGCTCTGGGTCATTCCCGAGATTCTGATGACGAAAATCGAAACAGCCGACAGCCTGACGCAGGCGGGCGCGACTGATTACGACAGCCCTCAGCGCATTGCGGATCGGGGTCGGGTCTGGGACGCGGTCGGCCGCTGGTTCGCCACCCGCGAAGTCGATCCGGTGCCGATTGACTTGACTGGCGTCGGCATCCGGTCCTGCACCAACCCGGACCTCTGCGAGCGGGAAGCGCTTTCAAGGATGACCGCCCTTCGGGACAGCGTGGCATGAGCGGCGGGATCACCTTCGTCGATGTGCTCGCGCCCCGTGCTTACAGCGGGGCGCCGGGACAGCTGACCGGCCTTGGCGGGACCGAGGCGACCTTGGTCCGCATCGCCGAAAGCCTTGCCCGCCGCTTTCGCGTCACCGTCCGCCAGTCGTCGCGGCAGGGGCCGGACGCCCAGTCCGGCGGCGTCCGGTATGGTGGGTTCAACGTCAAAGGCCCGCTCCTCGAGGCACCGGGAACCATTGTCGTGGTCAATTCCTGGAAGGTCGCAATGCGGCTGGCGCGACTGCATCCCGGGGCACGGGTCATCGTCTGGCAGCATGTTTTCCCCGGCCGCCACAATCGCGCTCTGGCCCCCGCGCTGCGCGCAGCCGGGGTGGAGTTGCTTTGCGTATCCGTCGCCCATGCCAACTGGATGCGCGGCTTCCTTGGCGCCGATGCGCCCGCCATCGGCACTATACACAACCCGATTTCCGACGATCTTTATCCGGACGACTCGCCCCGAGATCCCGACCTGGTGCTGTTCGCCTCCTCACCGCACAAGGGGCTTGGACAAGTCTTTCGCCGTTACGAGGCGCTGAAGGAACGTGTGCCGTCGCTGCGCCTGCTCGTGGCGGATCCCGGCTACCTCGCCTGGCCCACCGGTCCGGTTCCGGATGGCGTCATTCCTCTCGGACGGCTCGAACAGCCGGAACTCATCCGCTGGATGCGTCGGGCGCTGTGCTTGTTCTACCCCCAGGACCAATTCGCCGAGACCTTCGGGCTGGTGATCGCCGAGGCCAATGCGGTCGGCTGCCCGGCGCTCCTGCAGCGCGGCCTTGGCGCGAATGACGAGGTCGCCTCTGATCCCGGCCAGTGCATCGACACCGGCAACCCCGATGCCGTCGCCGCCCGGATCGCCGACTGGCGCTGTGACATCGGGCGGCGCCCTCTCGCCACTTCACGGCCGGAGTTCCGGCTGTCCCGAGTGACCGGCCGATGGGCGGCTCTTTTGCAAACCCCGGCAGCCCGCCCGCCCCAAGGCCACGCAATGCAAGACTGAACTCGAAAGGACTGAGCATGAAAGACGATAGTGATATACGCAAAGGCACCGGCGGCGAGACCCACCAGGTCGCCGGCGACAGCCACGAGACCATGACCACACAGGTCGGCATGCCGATTTCGGACGACCAGAACACGCTCAAGGTCGGGGCGCGCGGTCCGCACCTGATCGAGGACCAGGTTTTTCGCGAGAAGATCTTTCATTTCGACCACGAACGCATTCCGGAGCGTGTCGTTCACGCCCGGGGCTATGGCGCCCACGGCACTTTCGAACTGGCCGAGGACCTGTCGGACCTCACCCGCGCCAAAGTGCTCACCGAGATGGGCGAGAAGACAGATGTCTTCGTGCGCTTTTCCACCGTCGCCGGCAACAAGGGCTCCCCGGACCTTGCCCGCGACGTGCGCGGCTTTGCAGTGAAATTCTACACCAAGGAAGGCAACTGGGACCTCGTCGGGAACAACATCCCCGTGTTTTTCATTCAGGACGCGATGAAGTTTCCGGACCTGATCCATGCCGCCAAGCAGGAGCCCGACCGCGGTTTTCCGCAGGCACAGACGGCGCATGACAATTTCTGGGACTTCATCTCGTTGATGCCGGAAGCCATGCACATGGCGCTCTGGATCATGTCGGACCGGACCATCCCGCGCTCGTTCCGCTTCATGGAAGGGTTTGGCGTGCATACCTTCCGGCTGGTCAACTCTGAAGGAAAGTCCAGTTTCGTGAAGTTTCACTGGAAACCCCGGCTGGGCATGCAATCCGTTCTCTGGGACGAAGCCGTCAAGATCAACGGCGCGGACCCCGACTTCCACCGCCGCGACCTTTGGGACGCGATCGAGAAGGGAGACTATCCCCAGTGGGATCTCGGTCTCCAGGTCTTTGACGACGCCTTCGCCGACAGCTTCGATTTCGACGTGCTGGACGCCACCAAGCTGATCCCGGAGGAGCTCGTCCCGGTGCGCCGCGTCGGCACACTGACGCTGAACCGCATGGTCGACAACTTCTTTGCCGAGACCGAACAGGTCGCCTTCCAGACCGGCAACATCGTGCCCGGGATCGACCATTCCAACGACCCCCTGCTGCAGGGGCGGAACTTCTCCTACCTCGACACGCAGCTCAAGCGGCTCGGCAGCCCGAACTTCAACCATATCCCGATCAATGCGCCGAAATGCCCGTTTGCCCACCTGCAGCAGGACGGGCACATGGCCATGCACAATCCCAAGGGTCGGGTGAACTACGAGCCCAACAGCTTTGGAGAAGGCCCGCGCGAGGACCCCGAGCGCGGATTTACGTCCTTCCCAGCCGAGGAGTCCGGGCCGAAACAGCGCGTCCGCTCGGAGACCTTTGCCGACCACTACAGCCAGGCGCGCCAGTTCTACATCAGCCAGACGGATGTCGAGAAAGGGCATATCGCCGACGCCTTCGTCTTCGAGCTGTCCAAGGTGGAACGCCTTGCGATCCGCCAACGGATGGTGGGTCACCTGATGGTCGTGGACGAGGATCTCGCCCGGACGGTCGCCGACGGGCTGGGTCTTGCTAAGCTGCCGGCACCCGCCGAACCCGCCCGAAAGGTGGTCGAGACCGAACTCTCGCCCGCGCTCAGCATCCTCGCCAACCCGCCCGAAAGCTTCGCGGGGCGCAAGCTGGGCGTGCTACTGACCGACGGGATCGACGGAGGCGTTTTTGAAGCGCTCAAATCTGCCGCCGAAAGCGCCGGAGCGCAGGTCACGGTCGTTGCCGAAAAGGTCGGTGGCGTGACGACGGCCCGCGGCAAGACTATTGCGGCGGATGAAAAGCTGGACGGGGCGCCATCTGTCCTGTTCGACACGGTGGCCATCCTCGCCTCCGAGGATGGCGCGGCCAGGCTTGCGGCAATGCACGGCGCGCGCAGTTTCTTGGGCGATGCTTTTGCACACATGAAGTTCATCGCGCTGTCGGCAGAGGCCAAATCCGTCTTCTGGCCGGCGGCGGTGCCGGACGAGGCCGATGACGGCGTCTTCGTGCTGGACGGCGGGCCGGAGGACTTCATCGCCGCCTGCAAGAACCTGCGCTTTTGGGAGCGGGCGGTATGACCCGCGCCCCCCTTGCGCGGAGCATCCTCGCTTTCGGGTCGGACATGCAGTGGCCCGCGGCCATCACCATCCCGGCCCGAAACGAGGAGGAGCGGATCGTGCCCTGTCTGGATGCCGCGCAGACCGCCCTGCGGGGGCGGGGCGGTATAGTTCTGGTCGTCAATGGGTCGAACGACGCGACCCACGACCGTGCGCGCGACTGGTTCACGGCGACCGGCGCAGCGGGGCTGCTACTGGATCTGGGTGACACACCGCAGGGGGGTGTCGGCGGCGTGCGGCAGCAGGCCGTCGCCGCCGCGGTCTCTCGGCTCGCCCCTCGTGGGATAGTTCTAACGACCGATGCCGACAGCCGGGTGTTCCCCGACTGGCTTGACGCCAATCTCGCGGAGCTGACGCAGGCCGACCTGATTTGCGGCACCATCCTGCCGGATGGCGACGAGTTCGCGCAATTGCCTCGGATCATCTCGCAGCGCGGCGCAGCCGAGGGCGAGTACGTCGCACTGACCCTCGCGCTGCGTGCGCTCATCGACCCTCTGGCGCACGACCCCGTTCCGTGCGGGCTGGGTGCCGCGGGCGCCAGCCTTGCGTTCCGGATACCGCTTTATACCGACACCGGAGGCATCCCGGCGATGCCTGCAAACGAGGACCGCGCCTTTGCCGCGATGGCAGAAGACCGTGGCTGGCGGGTGCGGCACAGCCAGAAGGCCCGCGTCTCGACCTCGTGTCGGCTGGACGGGCGCGCGCCGGGTGGCATGGCCGAGGCACTGGCGCAACGTATTTCCGATCCCGATCCCCTGGTGGACAGCGCGCTCGAAACGGCCGACCGGACAGTGCAGCGTGCGCGTCTCCGGCAGGCGCGACGGGAGGGCGTGGTTCAGTTCGGCCCGGAGTCGATGCAGGTGGCGCAGGTCGACAGGCAACTGGCCAGACTGGAACACACCCGAATGCGGCTGTCGGACGTGGCGCGCGAATTGCCCCTTCTGGCGGCGGCAGTCCGCGCCGCGCGCGCGGATACAGAAAGGCTGTCGGCATGAGAGAAGCTCCCGCACGGGCAATGCCCACGCTCAGCGAAGCCGACGCCCTCAGGGCCGTCGCGGATGGTGCGCTGAAGGCCGATGCAGGGGGTCGTGACCTGTCAGGCGACATGCGGCGCCTGGCGTCATCCGGCATCCTCGCTCGGCTCAGTACATTTGAGGCAGATCCACAGGCGGCAAGGGCGCAGGCCACCGTGCTGCGCCGGATTGGCCGCGCCAGCCTGTCGGTTGGACGCCTGGCCGAGGGGCACATGAACGCCCTCAAACTCGTTACCCTGTACGGCACGCCCGGGCAGGTGCGGCGCCACAGGACGTTTGCACGCAATGGGGCGGTCTACGGTGTCTGGGGCGCCGACGTCGACCCGCCGGTGAGCGTCATGGCGGAACTCGACGGGCACTTCCGCCTAGCCGGGGGCAAGCGCTTTGCCTCGGGCCTTGGGACTGTCAGCCATGCCGTGGTGACGGCGCAGTCTCCAGATGGACTGCGCCTTGCTATCGCCGAGGTGGCGCACCCTGACCGTTCAGATGCCGCCGCCTGGGACACCTCCGGCATGCGTGCGACGGCCTCGGGCAGTTACGATTTCAACGGTGCCACAGCAGAAGTTCTAGGGGCTGCGGGTGACTATCTGCGGGAGCCGCATTTCCAGGGCGGCGTCTGGCGCTATGCCGCCGTGCAGACCGGCGGGCTTGAGGCCCTGGCCGCGGAGGTTCGTCGCGCCGTCAGCTCAGTGGAAGCGCCGGGCGAAGCTCAACTGCACCGCTTGGCCCGGATCGCCGGCCTGGCCCATCGCGCCCGGCTGATGGTCGAGGACGCCGCGGCCCGGGTCGAGGCGCCCGCCGCGGGGCCAGAGGCCGTCGCGCTCAGCCTCGCTGCGCGGGAAGAGGTCGAAGTGGCCTGCCTTGAAGGTATCGCCCTGGCCGACCGCGCTCTCGGCACCCAGTCCTTCGCCAGGGGTCAGCGGGCCGAGCTGATCCGCCGCGACCTCGGGTTTTTTCTGCGGCAGGCAGACCTCGACGGCAAGCTGCGGCAGGTCGGCACGGCGCTGTGCGCGGCCAAGGCCCCGATTGGAGAGGTCTGGGGAGTATGAGGACCTTCACCAGAATAGTTGCTCAGGCCGAAAACGCGCCCTGTGCCCAGCTCGCGGACCTGACCGGTCTCGGTGCCGTGCTGGTTCTGGCACCACACCCCGACGATGAATCGCTCGCCATGGGAGGGGCCATTGCGGCAGCCTCTGCAGCCGGCCGCCGCGTTCACATAGCGGTCGTCACGGACGGAGCGTTGTCCCATCCGAGGTCCAGGGCTTATCCCGCCACTGCGCTGTCGGCCTTGCGAAGGACGGAGGTCGAGACGGCGGTCCGAATCCTCACTGCCGGTCGCGAGACCCCGATTTGGCTGGGGTATCCCGATCAAGGCGCGCCGGATGATCCCGTGTCCTTTTCCGATGTCGAAACGCGGCTGCTTCGCCATCTTGGGGGTGTCACGGCGATCTGGACCACCTGGAACGGCGATCCGCACAGTGACCACCAGTGCGTTTGGCGGCTTGCCCGCTGGATGGCGGACCGGCTGGAGTGTGCGATGTTCGCCTGCCCGGTCTGGGGCCGGGTGCAAACGCCCGTGGACGGGGCATCCAGCGTCGGCCTCAGGCGCTTTCCGACGACAGCCTTCCACGACCTCAAGGCGCGCGCCGTTGCCGCCCATGTTTCCCAGATGACCGGGCTCATCGACGACGACCCGGAGGGCTTCCGGATGCCGCAGGACCTCGCCGCGCATTTTGCTGCGGCGGATGAGATCTTCATCCCCGCATGACCCGCGACGCCGCCTCCTTTGATCGTCTCTACCGCGAGACTGCCGACCCCTGGGACTATGAGACCAGCACCTACGAGGCAGAGAAATACGCCCGCTGCCTTGCCCTTTTGCCGCCGCGCCGCTTCGCCCACGCCCTTGAAGTCGGCTGCTCTATAGGGGTGATGAGCGAAGCGATCGCGCGTCGCTGCGACAGCCTTCTTGCGCTCGATTTTGCGCCCACGGCGATCGAAAAGGCCCGCGCACGGGATATCCCGGGCGCTAAGTTCGAGGTGGCCGCAGTGCCCGAGGGCTGGCCCGACGGGCATTGGGACCTGATCGTGTTGTCAGAAGTTCTGTACTACCTGTCCCCCGCCGCGCTGGACGAGGTCATCTGCCGGGTTGTCGACAGCCTCGCGCCCGATGGCCTGTGTCTCGTCGCGGGCTACCTAGGCCCGACCGAAACAACGCTGAGCGCGCGCGAGGTCGAATTCCGTCTGCTGGCCGCGCTTTCGGCCGACCGCCCGGATTATTGCATCCGCCGCGATGCAGAGACCACCTGGATCGCGGCGGCCTTTGCCTGCAACGGCGGTCACTCTTCAGGCGGGTAAAGGTAATATGCATTGAACTGCGCCAGGTGATGCAAGAGCGCCCTGTCATGGATCTCGGCATGTCCGTCCCGGATCGTGCAGGCTCCGCTCTCCCGAAGCTCACGGCAGACGCGGCTGACATGGACAGGGGAAAGCCCCGCGATCTCGGCCAGATCGGTCTGCAGAAGCGGCAAGGGAAGGCGGTCGCCTATGATCTCTCTCGCTTCCGAAAGGCGGTGGTCCATCTCGCTGACGAAATCGGCCACCGCCGCCAACGCGCGCAACCGGCTTGCGCGGAAAATCCAATGCCGATGGATCGAGGCATCGATCATGGTCAACTGCCATAGCTGACGTGCATATCGGGGGGATAGTTCGATGATCTGGTCCAGCGCAGCATGGGGTAAAAGCGCGACGCGCGCGTCAGTCAATGCTCCGATATCGTGGTCCAGACGTTTTAGCGGCAGGGCGTGCAGGTCGACGAAATCCCCCGGCACACTGATGGAAACGATCGCACGCTTAGCATCGCCCCGATGCGACCCGGGAACATAGCGGGCCATTAACCCGTCCAGCAACAGCGCACTCATGTCGAGCGTATCGCCCGCTTGCGACAGCATTTCGCGAGAGCCAAGCAACCGTATCTCGGAACAGGCGGCTCGTAATAGCTGCCAGAGTTCCGGGTCCAGTCGCCGCACAACACCTCGTCGGAATTCTTCCTTTAAAACGCTTTCAGCTGCTTTTGAGACCGTTGCAACATTCGCAGATTTCGACCCGCCAACCCATTCGCCTTTCATACATCGCCTCCTGCACGGCACTCGTTCATTCATGGCACCAGCGGTCCATAATGGCTTCTCACTGATCCATGGGTGACAACCTGCTAATCGAACGTGCATACTCTCACAGGGTTCCCTCGCGGTTCGGACAACCAAGAACCGAGAGGTGCATCTTATCCGGAGACTGGAGATGCACTCCCTTCAAAAGGGCACACGGCTACCCGAAAATCGCTCCGTTTAAGGGGGGGGGGGGCGCTTTGGAGCGCCGGCGGTCGAAACATGATTGGTGCCGAAGGTCGGCTCAGGGCCGTCCCCGGCACACAGGCTTGAAGATTTCACCTTCCTCGCAATGCCGGTAGAAAAGATGCCGTGTAGAAGCTGGAAGGGGCTCGAATCGTGACAAAGAACTGGACTGCGATAAAGGGGGCGTTGTCGGGGTTTTCCAAGGTGCAGCTCCTAGGCCTCGTCCAAGACATGTATCGCGCCGACCCGAGGAACCAGGATTTCCTGCATGCAAGATTCCTAGCTTCGGATGGGGGCACCGACCTTTCGCCCTACAAGAAGCGGATCAAAGCAGCCATCAATCCAAGCCGGTGGGACGCACCCATCAAATACCGAGAAGCCAGACGCGCCATATCCGATTACAACAAGGCTAGGGGACAGCTCGGCGAAACGCTGGAGCTGATGTTCTACTAAGTCAAATGCGGCAATGACGTCACGCTGGAGTTCGGCGATATGGATGAGACGTTCTACAACAGCATGGGGTCCATGTTTGGCTCGAGCGTGAAGAAATTATCCATGCAAGCCGACTCGGAATTGACAGCAACTTAGCTGGACCGGATGGAGAAAGAATATCAACGCGTTGCGGATACTGGCTGGGGCTATGGCGACGAACTTGGTGGCTACCTTGAAGACCTCAGGTCTTCGCAAAAATAGTTCCTATTCAGTCCTGTCAGCGCGGAATCAACAGTGTCCCGTTCACCCTCCGAAAATGCTGCACGACGAAGGAATGGCTGGTCTCGTGAAGCTGCACCGCAGCTCTCTGCCATGGCGCGAATGTCGGGTTCGGGCCGTTCGCGTAGGTGGTGTGATCCTCTACAGCAAGGGCGGACAGCCGGCCTTCGCTGCGCGTGCTAGCTCAGAATGCGCCATCCGCAGGAGCCGACATTCAAATAAATGCAAGAATCAGAATTTTTCTGCGTTGCGCACGGCGGCGCTGTGCCCTATTGACCTACGCGGCGTGGCCCATAGATGTCTTCACTGATCCTTTGAAGCCGATAATTCAAGTTAATTGCTAACCCCTCAGCGACGCATTTCAATCATCTGGCTGTTACCCGGTAAGAAACTATGGAAATCACTTTAAAAAGCTCATGATCCGTTCAAGACACTCTGGACCCGCGTTATCAGTTCTGCACTTTGAAATGGCTTGGCGAGGCGTGCTGCGGCAGAAATGTCTTCGGGTATCGCCACTGTGGACTCGGTGTAGCCACTCAGAAAGATGAATGGGACGCTGCATTTGCTGAGCCGCTCGGCAACGGGAACGCTCGTCCCTCCATTTCCAAGATTGAAATCCAGCAGCGCCAGTTTCGGTGTGCTCTTTTCAATTTGTGCCATTGCTTCATCAACTGTGCTGCAAACAGCTATATTGTCATGACCCGCTGCTTCCAGAGTCGTTTCAATGTCCATGGCAATGATAGCTTCGTCTTCCAGAATTAGAATATCGCAATGTTTCATTTGGCCCCGCCCAAGTTGAAATCTACCTGAAAACATAGGCCGTCTTCACAATATTCAATGATGACTTCGCCCGAAAGATCACTCTTGAGCACACGTTCCAGAATCAGGCTCCCGAAACCGGTGCGTGCGGGAGGGGTCTCGATCTTGGGGCCGTTGTATTCCTTCCAGACGATGCGAACGTGATCGCTACCATCGACAGCGTCATGCGAGGTTTCGATGACAACGTGGCCCCCCTCAACAGACAGCGCCCCATATTTGGCCGCATTGGTCATCAATTCGTGAACCGCCATGCCAAGTGCCAATGCTTGTTTCGCACTTAGGTTCAGCTCCGGCCCAGTTTGCCGGACGCGTTCCAGGTCTTCACGCTGGTAAGGGGCAGCTTCGTTTTCGACGATCTCGGAGAAGGTCGCGGTCGTCCAGTTGCTATCGGTCAACACGTCATGCGTTCTGGAAATTGCGCCCAGCCTGTCTTCCAGCCGGGATTGATAGACCACCGGATCATCTACGCCCTTCAGAAGCATCTTGGAGATCGAGCCGACTGTGGCGAGGGTGTTTTTGACGCGGTGCTGCAACTCTCCGAGCAACAGCTTTTGCTGGTCGTTCTGCGATTGGATGCGGTTCATCATCCGCGTCTGATCGGTCACTTCGCGGACGCACGTGCCAATGGCGAAAACCTCATCACCCTGAAGGACAGGGTAGAAATCGCCAATCCAATGCCGTGTCTCACCCGGTGAGGCGGGGGTTTCACCTTCAATATCTACATTCAGCACTGGCTCGCCAGTCGCCAAGATCTGATCATAGGTTTCGCGAAGATCATCTTCGAGGTCCGGCAGCAGCTCTTTGAATGTCTTACCGATATGATCTTCTCGCGAAAAGCCGTTGGTTTTGGCAAGTTTGTCATTGATCCGGATATAGCGGAGGTCGCGATCCACCAAGGATAGACCAACCGGCGTCGTATCATAAAGATTTTCCAGCTCGGCGTATTGCTGCGCCATGTCTCGCTCATTTCGTTTAAGCGTTTCCTCGTATTTCTTACGCTGTGTAATATCGACAAAGGACAGCACGTAGCCATCGAGTCTGTTGTCCGTGGTCCGGTAGGGTTTGATGCGCAGCAGGAACGTCTGGCCCGATGCCTTCACTACGACTTCGCGCTCAAAAGACTGGAGCGTCTCGTCAACCTTGTGCGCATCCTCTTCCAGATCGGGATAGTCGATCCGCGACGACAGGTCTGAAATCGGCCTTCCGATGTCGCGCGGGCGGATACCGAACAGAGTGGCGGTCGACGGCGTAAAGTTGCGGACACAGAATTCGCGGTCGAGAAACAGAACCGCCAGGTCGGTCGATTCAAACAGGTTCTTCAGGTCAGAATTGGCGCGGGTCAGCAGTCGGTTGTTCTCCTGAAGCTCGGCGTTGACCGTCTCCAGTTCCTCGTTGATCGATTGCAATTCCTCGCGCGATGTTTCGAGCTCTTCGTTCGAGGATTGCAATTCCTCGTTCATGCTCATCAGTTCTTCGTTGGTGCTCTTCAGCTCCTGACTGGAGGTTTCGCATTCCTGCAAAGTCGTGGTGAGTTGTTTGCGAAGCTGTACATTTTCGGTTTCGAGAATGTCACGATCCGCCGTCGCGCGCTCGCCCACTGCGGTGCCCAGATCAGATGCGTCAAAAGCACGTGCTTCGGTCAGAACCAGAATAAAATCTGACCCGTTCGGGCCGACCTCAACATCAAAGACACGGGGCCGTGGTTCGCTTGTGACGACCACGTTTTCGATCTTGTGTACGTCTCCGGTTTCCTCGGCCTTGGCCAGCGCAGTGCGTACGGGCAATCGCAACTCCGCCACAAGATATGCGTCAAGCATTGTCGAAGACGCACCTTGCGACGGCCGGACAAAGCCGGTCATTTTCTCCGAAAGATAAAGCACATCGCCGGTGCGCGACAAAAGCGCGAAAGGCGCAGCATAGCCTCGCAGAAATTCGCGCTGGACCGACGCTTCTCTCGACAGGTCGAGCGAGACATCCGCTTGCGGCACTTCTATCAATCTTTCCTTCGGCAAGGCGCGCGGGCGTCGCGGTGCGTCCAGCAAGGCAGAGTAGGTGGTCCGCGCGTCCGGGTCCTTGGCGAAAATTCGATGGGTTTTGTCCACCACCTCGAACAAGCGCTCTTCACCAGAAAGGCTCTCGGTTGGCCCCAGAAACAGATGGCCCTTGCCCCGCAATGAGAAATGGAAGCGCGGGATCACCTGTTTTTGCAGACTGGCCGAAAGGTAGATCAGCAGATTGCGACAGGAAATCAGATCAAGCCGCGAAAACGGCGGGTCCTGCAAGAGATTGTGCGGCGCGAAAACGCACATCTCTCGGAGCTTGGGAGTGGCACGGTATTGGCCATTTTCGATATGGAAGAACCTGTCGCGGCGCTCGTCACTGAGTTTCTCTACAGCATTGGCGGAGAACAGTCCGTAGCGTGCGGCGACCAGCGCTGGTGTGTCGATGTCTGTGCCGAAAACCTGAACGACACGCTGATCCTTACGAGCTTCCATCTCCTCGATCATCATCATGGCAAGTGAATAGGCCTCTTCCCCTGTTGAGCAACCGGGTACCCAGATGCGGATGGTGCCATCGGCTGTATCCAAAAGGGGACCTACCACCAATTCCCGCAGTGCATCGAAGGCCTGAGGGTCCCGGAAGAACTGTGTCACGCCGATCAGAAACTCCTGGGCCAAAAGCTGGGCCTCTTTCTCGTCGTCAAGAATCGCAAGAAAAGCCTCCACGTCTGACAGCCGCAGGACGGTCATGCGTCTCTCTATCCGCCGCACCAGCGTCCCGGGCTTGTAATCGCTGAAGTCGTTACCGGCGACTTCGGCAAGACGCTCTGCGAAGCGCGGCAGGGCCGCTTTGATCTCCTGCTGGAGCGTGTCGAATTCGTCGCCTTTACTCAGTTCCCAACGGTGCTGAATAATCTCGTCCAGGCGGCCCGCGATCTTTCCCACCGGCAAAATGAAATCGACCAGTCCTGTTGCAACTGCACTGTCGGGCATGCCGGGAAAGCGTGCTCCCTTGCTCTCCTGCACCAGCGCGAAACCTCCGGCGGCCTTGATTTCCTTCAATCCAGCGGAACCGTCGCTTCCCGTGCCTGACAGCACGACGCAATAGGCGTCACGACCCCGTGCGATGGCCAGAGATGCGAAAAATGAGTCGATGGGTCGATGCTGCGCATCATCAGTGTCCCGAGCCGTCAGTTTCAGATGGTCGTCTTCGATGCTGGCTACGTGTCCGGGCGGCACCACGTAGAAATGGTTTGCCTCGATCCGTTCACCATCGCAGATCTGCGCCACCGGGATGTCCGTCTGCGCCTGCAATAGCTCGTGCAGGATCGACTTCTGATCGGGGGCGAGATGTTGCACGATAACGTAGGCAGCGCCCGTATGTGAGGAGGTGCGGCCGATCATAGTCTTGAGGGCCTCAAGCCCGCCAGCGGAAGCGCCTATTCCGACGATTGGGATAACAGGTTTCGTAGCCATAATAAGCCCTCTCATCAAAATGTTGAACTAAGTTCAGTTCATCCTACACCTATTAGTGTAATAGACCAGCCGCATTCACCTCGGTTCGGCTACCGAAGTGGACCGCCGAACTCAGAGAGAATGACCCCATGTCGCATCATGTAGATACCGTCGTCATCGGAGGCTCCGCTGGGTGCTTCACGGCACTGCGCCGCTTGCTTGCCGATCTTCCCGAAGACCTGCCAGCCGCCGTTTTGATCTGCCAGCATTTTTCGTCTCTAGGAGAGAAGCACGCGGTCGATCTGCTGCGTGGATACTCAAAAATGCCGGTAACGCTGGCCGAAGACGGTATGGAGATCGAAGCGGGACAGATCATATTTGCGCGACCGGATGTTCACATGATGATTGGTCAAGATCACCTGCATCTGCGACGCGGCGCGCATGAGAATAACTTTCGCCCGGCCATCGACCCGCTGTTCCGCTCTGCCGCCGTCTATCGGGGGCCGCGCGCGATCGGGGTGATCTTGTCGGGCATGATGGACGACGGTGCAGCAGGCGCGCGTGCGCTGCACCGAACAGGCGGGCATATTTTGGTCCAGTCACCGGACAGCGCCGATTTTCCTGACATGCCAAGCGCAGCATTGGCGGCGGTGCCCGAAGCGGAACCGGTTCCGCTGGAAACACTGGCTGCCGAAATAGCTGCGCTAACCAACAGGCCATGCAAGCCGCCGGGTGGCGTGCCTTGGGAAATGGGACTTGAGTTGAAAATTGCCGGGTTGGAAGGAGCTACAATGGCCAATGAAGAGCGGCTGGGCGAATTGTCGCCGTACAACTGCCCGCACTGCAACGGCGTCCTGTGGCAGATCGAGGACGGGCCGATGACCCGCTTCCGCTGTCACACTGGACACGCCTATACCATGGAAAGTCTGAACGCGAGTCAGGACAGGGCATTGGATGAAAGTCTGTTCAACGCCCTACGCGCCCACAAGGGCCGCGCAGCCCTGATCCGCCAGATGGCCAGAAAGACAGAGGGAACGGAAAGCCGCCGGAGATTGGAGGAACGTGCGGTGCGATACGAAGAAGATACGGAACGGTTGCAACAGATCATCAAGAATAGAAATACAGGCCAGCCATAGACCCGATGCGGTGTCGTACTCAGCGTCGCTTCGTCCGCGTAGCAGTCATCCGCAAATCGAAAATGCCGCGCCGTGCAGTGAAGGTCCGGTAAAAGGAAGCCGCGCTGCGGCAAAGGTGATCCTGCCCAATGGCAGGTTTGGGCCGCGAGCGACAGCCGGCCCGAGCACCCATGGTCTGCAGCGCGAGGGGCGACCAAGCGCTTGGCCCCGCGCAGCGAAGGTCGGGAACGAGCCCACCTTCACCAATGCTGCGCGATGCACGAATGGCGGCAATAGAGAGGTCTCTTTGCTATGTGACACGTCGAAAAACAAGCTAAGGCGTACGCGACGCATTGGCTTTGACCCTTCGTAGCGGGATCGAGGACTCGATTGATGCGACGCCGCGCACCTTTGTCAGCCGGTGGGTAAGGAAGCGTTCGAATTCTTTTAGATCAACTGTAGAGACCCTCATTAGATAATCACGCGTGCCTGTCATCAGCCAGCAATCGACCACCTCTTCAAACGCGCTAATAGCCTGTTCGAAATTGGCCAGAGCTTCATCGATCTGCTTGTCCAGCTGTACAGATACAAAGACAGTTACTGGATATCCTAGTTTTTCGTCATCAAATCGCGCGCTGTAGCCTGCGATGACGCCAGTTTCCTCCAAAGCGCGCACACGCCGCGCGGTTGGTGTCGGGCTCAACCCCACAGCATCACCCAGATCGCTCATGCTAGTGCGCCCATCTGTCGCCAGTCGGCGCAGGATTCGCTTGTCCAATTCGTCCATTGCGCGATAATTGACCAACAAATTCGGATTTTAAAGTCGAAAGCGGCGCACTTTAGGATAATTCAAGGTGTGTTTAGCCACAACTATCGCAACAGTAGCCTTAGGTTTCGTGAAAATAGAAGGAACAGTTCATGGTACTTTTCAACCGTGAGGCGCTGGAAACGGCAGCGACCCTCGTTCACAAGCATATGTCGCCGACGCCACAGTATACGTGGCCTTTGCTAAATGAAGCGGTTGGCACAGAGGTTTGGGTAAAACACGAAAACCATACACCCACCGGAGCGTTCAAGGTGCGCGGCGGTATTACCTATACCGACTGGCTCAAGCGGACTCAGCCTGATGTCAGGGGCATTTGCACAGCAACTCGCGGCAATCACGGGCAAAGCCAAGCGCGCGCTGCGACTGCGGCAGGTTTGATCGCAAAGATCTATGTGCCAGAAGGGAACTCGACCGAAAAGAACGCCGCGATGGCCGCCTTTGGTGGAGACGTCATTGTTCACGGTGCTGACTTTGACGTTGCGCGACAAGAAGCGATGCGCGTTGCCCAAGAGGAAAACCTTGCCCCCGTGCCGCCCTTTCATCCTGAACTGGTGCGCGGTGTGGCGTCCTACGCACTGGAATTTTTTACGGCTGCCCCCGATCTCGATACGGTCTATGTACCCATCGGTTGCGGCTCGGGGATATGTTCCGTCATCACTGTCCGCGATGCGCTTGGACTGAGCACCAAAGTTGTCGGTGTTGTTTCAACAGAGGCTCAAGCGGCAAAACTCTCTTTTGAGGCTGGTCGGCTGATTGAGACAAACTCCGCAAAAACTTTTGCGGATGGCATGGCCGTGCGGATTCCGGTGCAGGACGCGTTTGATATCTATTCGAAAGGGGCAGACCGGATCGTCGCGGTAACCGATCAGGAAGTTGCTGAGGCGGTTCGCGCCTATTACCGCTGCACGCACAATGTCGCCGAAGGGGCTGGCGCGGCACCCCTCGCGGCTTTGATGCAGGAGCGCGCAGCGATGCGCGGTAAACGGGTTGGCGTGATCCACTGTGGCGGTAATATTGACACCGATCAGTTTGTGACTGTCCTCAAGGGCGGAGTGCCACAAATATGATCGACCTCGCGACAATCGAACAGCGCGTGCTGTGGTTGTCCCACTGGATGATCCACCACGCCAATCACATTCGGCTCAAAGCTGACGGCATCAAAGTGGGCGGGCATCAGGCGTCGTCCGCCTCGATGGTGTCGATCATGACGGCGCTTTATTTCCACACCTTGCGACCGCAGGACCGCGTGGCTGTCAAACCCCACGCCTCGCCGGTGTTTCATGCCATACAGTATCTGATGGGCAACCAGACTCGCGAGAAGATGGAGAGCTTTCGCGACTATGGTGGCGTCCAAAGCTATCCGTCGCGCACCAAGGATATCGATGATGTGGATTTTTCGACCGGCTCTGTAGGGCTTGGCGTCGCGATTACGTCGTTCGCGTCCATTGTTCAGGATTACATCACCGCGAAATCCTGGGGCGGTGATGTGGACATGGGGCGTATGATCGCGCTTGTCGGTGACGCGGAACTGGACGAGGGTAACATCTACGAGGCCCTGCAGGAGGGCTGGAAGAACGACCTTCGCAATTGTTGGTGGATCATCGATTACAATCGCCAATCACTCGATGGTGTGGTGCGCGAAGGGCTGTTCCAGAGGATTGAACAGATTTTCGACGCCTTCGGTTGGGATGTCGTGCGGGTCAAATATGGGGTGCTCCAGAATGCCGCCTTCGCGGAGCCGGGCGGTGACAAGTTGCGCCAGTGGATTGATGATTGCCCCAATCAGCTTTATTCCGCGCTGACGTTCATGGGTGGGGCGGTCTGGCGCGAACGGCTGATGGACGCCTTGGGTGATCAGGGCGATGTGACGGCCCTGATCGAAGCGCGCAGCGACGATGAACTGGCCGCGCTGATGGAGAACCTCGGCGGCAACTGCGCCCAGACGATGGCCAAATCTTTTGATGCCATCGACCACGACCGCCCCGTCTGCTTCCTAGCCTACACGATCAAAGGCTGGGGAACGCCAATTGCGGGTCACAAAGACAACCACGGCGGCTTGATGACCAAAACACAGATGGCCGACTGGCAAGCCCATATGGGCGTCCCCGTTGGCGAAGAATGGGACAGATTCGCGACGATCGAAGACCCTGAAGCGTTTGAAGCAGATCTGCAGAACACAACGTTCTTTGCCAAAGGGCAGCGACGGTATAGCGATACCAAAATAGACGTCCCTGAAATCTCGCTGTCGCCTGATCGTGTAATTGCGACCCAGATGGCGTTTGGAAAAATCCTCGATGATCTTTCCAAGGGCGACTCTGTGCTGGCCGACCGGATCGTCACAACATCACCGGATGTGACTGGCACGACCAATCTTGGCCCGTGGGTGAATCGGCGCAAACTGTTTGCACGCGACCATCAGGAAGATACCTTCCGGGCCGAGAATATCCCCTCGACCGCGAAATGGGAGTTCACACCGGACGGCCAGCATATCGAACTGGGCATCGCCGAGATGAACCTGTTTCTGCTGCTTGCCGCCGCTGGACTGTCCGATTCCATCTTTGGCAAACGCTTGATCCCCGTCGGGACGGTCTACGACCCATTCGTTTCACGCGGCCTCGATGCCTTGAACTACGCCTGCTATCAAGATGCGCGGTTCATGATTGTTGGCACGCCATCCGGGGTAACGCTGGCCCCCGAAGGTGGTGCGCATCAGTCTATTGCCTCACCGTTGATTGGCATGTCTCAGGACGGTCTGGCCGCGTTTGAACCCGCTTTCGCGGACGAACTGGCAGTCATCATGGGGTGGGCCTTTGTTTATCTGCAAAAGGACGGCGAAGGCGATCCGGATGAACGCACGCGGCTGCGCGATGAAACCGGCGGGTCGGTTTATCTGCGTCTATCGACCAACCCCATCGAACAGCCCGGCAAACGGGTTGACGATGACTTCCGCCAAGGTGCCATCGATGGGGCCTATTGGTTACGCAAGCCGGGGCCGAACTGTTCCCTGGTCATTGCTTATCAAGGCGCCGTCGCACCCGAAGCCATCGCAGCGGCCGGCATGCTCGGCGAGCATCGGCGCGATGTCGGCGTTCTGGCGGTAACATCGGCGGACCGACTGAATGCCGGATGGACGGCTGCACAGCGCGAACGGGCTCGCGGCAATCCCGACGCATGGAGCCATATAGAGGCATTGCTCGCCCCGCTGCCAAACACGTGCAGCATCGTGACGGTCATTGACGGCCATCCGGCAACGCTCTCATGGCTGGGCGCTGTCGAAGGACACAAGACAATAGCGCATGGTGTCGAACACTTCGGGCAGACTGGCACTATCCATGATTTGTACAGGCATTTCCGCATCGATAGGGACTCCATAGCGAAGTCCGTGAAACAATTGACCCCCGGCGCCAAAGTCTGACCGTATTTGGCTACATCAGTGATTTCAGGCAGATGCATAGCGGACGTTCGAACAAATGCAGCGAAATGGCGCTTTGTCCCGCTCTGCCGACCTTCACCCACGAAAAATGCTGCGCGATGCACGAATGGCTGCTTCGGTGACGGTGCGTTGCCGCATCGACGGTCGCTTCGAACGGCAGGTCTGGGCCGTGAGCGGTGCCGCTCGATGGGCGACCAGGCGCTTGGCCCTGTCGCGCAGCGAAGGTCGGCAGTGATCCCATACCTACTCGTTCTTTGCCTTCTCAAAAAGCTTTGAAAAGTAATCATCTACACCTTGTCGCTTTGCGTTGAGCATCACCTTGGCGGCAATTTCATCTTATGGCCTGCCAGCTCTTATCATGGTCGGCACATTATGAACGACATCGGCAAAAATGCGTGCCTTTCTAATGTTTTCTGTAGCCCTGATTTCGATCAATGCGATATGGAGGACATATAGAACTTCAGAGTGGTCGTTCATCAAAACTCTTTCATCTCTGATTATTTTTAACCGCGCCGATTACCGCAACATGACAAATGCTGGAGTGACGCCAACGGCAGAAAACGTCCACTCAGCAGACCTTACGAACCCGCCAAGGTTCGAACGTTCGGCGAACGGCAGCTTTGACGGACTGCGCTGCAGCATTAGAATCCAAGACTGAAGGTCGGCTCAGGGCCGGGAGCGACGCCGAACTAGGAACGGCTACGCGCTTGTCCCTACAACGCAGCGAAGGTCGGCTTGGAGCCCTACCTAGACGTTCATCCTGGCCAGGAATATCTATAATCCATGACGATAGCTAAAGCTGAATCCCACGCCGCGCGGATTAACCGTGAGCTTGCCCACCGTATCGTGACTGGACAGATCGCGGCGGGAGAGCGCCTGCGGCAAGACCACATTGCAGAGGAGTTCAGCACTAGCCACGTGCCCGTGAGAGAAGCGTTCCGCAGGCTTGAGTCACAGGGGCTTGTCGAGAGCGAACCTCGCCGCGGCGTTCGGGTCGCGGCTTTCGGGTTCGACGAGATCCGAGAGGTCGCACAGATGCGTGGATCACTTGAGGTGCTGGCGCTTCGCAACGCCGCTCCGCACCTCACGGCTGCCATCTTGGATGAAGCCGAAGAAGCCTCCCGCGCGGGGGATCGCGCCGGCGATGTCTATGGCTGGGAGGAGGAGAACCGCAGATTCCATCGCACCATACTGACGCCCTGCGGGATGCCCCGCCTGTCGCAGTCGATCGACGATCTGCACGTGGCGAGTGCGCGTTTCCTGTTCTCAGGGTGGAGCGCAGAGTGGGAAACCCCGACTGACCGCGACCATCGCGCGATTTTGCTAGCGCTTCGAGCTGGTAATATCGACTTGGCCGCCTCGCTTCTGTCGCGGCACGTCACGTGGATGGGATCGAAGGCGCCCCCGAACGGGTCGCTTAGCAGCAGGTAGCGGTAAGCCCCCTTTCCATGCCTTTGGCCAACCGCAAGACCGCTGGTTTTCCCGGCGCTCTTGCTATGCATCTGCGTTCTCGGCAAAAGTTAGATATCGGATAGGGATTCTATCTATAATTTTGAAAAGGATGCTCGCATGACTACCTCAGCCGCCATGCCCGCCGGTGCCGCACGCACCCCGTTAGACATTCGCAATCGCTCACTCGCCTGGAAGTTCGGCGCGGTGATCTTGGGAACCGTGTTCTTGGCGCTCTCGTCCTATGTCGAGGTTCCGATGGTGCCCGTCCCTGTGACGTTGCAGACCTTTTCAGTTGCCCTGATCGGCGCGCTCTACGGGTGGCGGCTTGGCGGCATCACGATCACGGCCTGGCTTGTCGAGGGGGCTCTGGGTCTGCCTGTTCTGGCCGGGGGCGCTTCGGGTGCGCAGCACTTCATCGGGCCGACGGGCGGGTACCTTTTCGCGTTCCCTGTCGCGGGTATGATCATGGGTTGGCTGGCGGAGCGTGGCTGGACCGGGCAGCGCGTCGGACTGGCCTTCGTCGGCATGCTCGTCAGCAATGCGGTTTGCCTTGCTTTGGGCGCAACGTGGCTGGCAGTGCTCATCGGCCCCGAGCAGGCTATCATGGCCGGTGTCGTCCCGTTCCTCCTAGGTGCCGTTCTGAAGTCTGCGCTCGGCGCGATGGTGCTCAAGTTGATCCACGGCAGGATGAAGCGTGCCGACGCATGACGGTGCTGCTTCGGCCCCACCATCTTCTATGCATTCTGACCCATGTTGGTAGGGGATATTCCCCTGCCTTCACGACCAACATGGCAGCGATCATCGAGCGCATATCCGCGGGGGAAGAGATCAAGATCGTCGATGGTCCCGACGATATCTGCGCGCCCCTGCTCCATGACGAAGACGCACATTGCCGTCGTAACAGCGTGATCGCGCGGGACCGGGCTGCGTCCAACGATATCGGGAAACTGCTAGGGCGCGCGGCCACGCCGGGAGCGTGTCTGGTGCTGGACGATGCGTCGATCCGATCCCTGCGGCGCGCGTTTGACACCATGAGTGTAAGATCGGCCTGCGAGGGCTGCGAGTGGACCTCCCTATGCAGCGCCGTCGCCGCTGCGCAATATGCCAACACATGCCTCTAAGCAAAGACTGCTTTGTCCGCTCTGCCGACCTTCACCCACGAAAAATGCTGCGCGATGCACGAATGGCTGCTTCGGTGACGGTGCGTTGCCGCATCGACGGTCGCTTCGAACGGCAGGTCTGGGCCGGGAGCGACGACGCGCGAGGGGCGACCAGGTGCTTGACCCTGCGGCGGGCTTTGTTGCACAAATCGCTTCAGGGATTCACTGTGTGAATCCGGCATGATAGCTGGGCGACATGAGCAGTTGGGCCCCTACGAAGTACAAGACCAGGAACTGGCCTTCGTACAACACATCGCTG